>CAZRFP010000123.1:0-13759 GCA_964599535.1 uncultured Planctomycetaceae bacterium | reverse complement strand
GAACCCCATTGTGCTGTAGCGGATACCAATTGCAAACAGGTTCGCGTCGCTGCCGTTCTTGCCCGATTGCTCAGGCTTTTGGGGTGGCTTTTCAGGCTCCTCCATCCGACTTCGTGAAAAAAAGTACGAACTCCGCGATAAAAAAAGAGCGGATTTTCTCGCCGCCCTGGACTCGCGCTTCAACGACCGCTTCCGCCTTAGGGCGTGCGAAGTCTAGCGAGTTTCCGCCGCGCGTGTCAATAGCGTTTAGCGACGGTAAAAAAATATCGGATGCGGCGAACTCTAGCAACAAATCACAGGCTCTTGCTGACGATGTAATACCGACGCGTTTCGATCGAATTTGCATCGATTTCTCGCTGTCTGGGTCAGGTTTTCACGCGATCTGGGCTTACAATCTGCCGTATATGTCCACCGCACTTGAACAACTGACCCACCATCTCGCTCGCCTCGCCACCCATTACGACATGAGCGGTGAGTGGCCTGCCCGTTCGCTTGAGTTTCTAACTCACGCCGGAGCATGGAGTTGGATTGTCCCGCGCACCTTCGGGGGCCTCGGACTCGATCCCGCGTCGCAAATCATGGCCTACGAGGCCGTCGCGGCGGGCTGCATGTCGTGCGCACTCATCCTCACGCAGCGCGATGGCGCGTGCGAGTTCATCGCCGACGCCGACAACGACGGCGCGAAGGAAGCCTTGCTCCCCGGGTTGGCAGGCCATGAGCTTATGGCGTCGATCGGAATCAGCCATTTGACGACCAGCCGTCAGGGTGCGAAACCGGCGTTGACGGCGACGCGCGACGGCCATGCGTTCGTGCTCAACGGCTACATCCCCTGGGTGACGGCCGCGTCGAAGTGTCATGGGATTGTCAGTGCGGCGATGGTTCCCGACGGTGGTCAGATTCTGTTCTGGCTGCCTCTCGATGCGGAAGGCGTTCAGATCGACCCGCCGATGCGTCTGATGGCGCTGGAGAGCACGCTGACCGCCGAAGTGCACTGCCGCGGAGCGCGCATCGCGCCGGAACACCTGTTACGCGGACCGGTCGATGATGCGCTGCGTAGGCGCTCACCGGTGAAGTCGCTGGTCGTTTCCGCGACGGGCATCGGCCTGGCCGGCGCGCTGGTGCGCGACATTCGCGCGCATGCGTCATCTTCGACCGATCGAATGGCGCACCAGTTGGACGATGCGCTTGCGCGCTATGAAGCCACGCACGCGCGGCTGACGGCGTTTGCCGAAGTGCTGGGTCGCCCGGACGCGGAAGTGCCGAAAACGGAAATTCGCGTGGCGGTGAATGATCTGCTGATGCGCCTGGCGTTGATGGCCCTGACGATCGGCAAGGGGTCCGGATTCATTCGCCAGCGCGACACACAGCGGCTGGCGCGCGAGGCGCTGTTCTTTCTGGTGTGGTCGGCGCCGGACGATGTCAGGGTAAAGACACTCGCGGGATTTTTCGATCCGGTCGAGCCGGAATCGAAATCCATGCGCTATTGATGCGGATCGACGCATGGCCGAGCGGGAGCGATGGAGGCCTTTACTGTTGACTGTGTGGCACGGGCGTCTCGTCCTGATCCGCACTGCCGAGACGGCGGCGCCACCGTTCATGGCGCATTCCGTTCTGATATTGACTCTCATTCTGTCGCGGCCGGCAATTTCTCCAGCGATTCTTCAGAGACGCTCTCCGGGGGACGTTCCATGCCGAGCCAGGGGACAATGATGCCCGGCACCGACCAGACAATCTGCACAAGCCGCATGGACAGCGTCAGCGCCAGCATCGTCGAATAGTCGCACCATTCGCCTTGCACCATCACACGAATGAAGACCGCCTCCAGCAGGCCGAAGCCCTGAAAGCTGATGGGAATGGCGGCAAAGAGGTATCCCACGACGCTCGATATCAGCACCGCGAAATAAAGGTCCACTTCGGTTCGTTCGCCGGCGGCATGAATGCCGAAGCCATGCGCGAGAAAGTAGATGTATGTCACGAGGCAGACATGGCTGAGAAAAGTCGCTATGAGCGCTGCGACGGCTTGAAACTTGTGAAATCGAAAACTGAACATGGTCTCGTCGACGCGGCGCACTTTTTCGGCAAACGGCAGCTTCGCGAGCCACTTGTCGTATCGCAGCAGATTGCGCACGCGCCGCGAGAAAAACAACATTCCGGCCGCGATCAGGGCAATGGTGAGGTAGCCGACAACCTGTCCATAGGCGCCGATGCGGCCTGTGCGCCCGGCAAACATGAGCACGACGGCTGCAATCAGCAGAAAGCTGAGCAAGCCGACGACACGATCAATGACGACGACCGTAACCCCCTGCACACGTTTGTCGGTGCGCTTGGCGATGTGGTAGGCCTTGTAAAGATCGCCGCCGGTTGATCCGGGCATGGCGAAGTTGAAGAAGTTTCCGGCGAATGTGAGCAGGAGCGAGTCGCGAAAACTGATCGGGATGTCCTGCGTCGCCAGAAGTAGGCGCAGTCGCCAGGCAATAATGAACGTGACGGGCGCAAACGCGACCAGCGCCCAGGCGCACCACGACCAGTCTGTATTTCGAACAACGGTCTTCAATCCGCGCTCGATGCGGACGGGTGGTTCATTTGGAAGCGCAGCCGCTGCTTCCGGCGATGCGTCAAACGACAAAACCTCGCCGGTTTCGGCGTGCTGGAAGAGAATGTCGTTTCCGGATTCAAGAAGAATCCGATGGCGTGTTTTCGATTCGGGGTCGAAACGAATGTAGTCGTCGAGGGTGACTTTGGTGCTTAGATACCAAAGCGCGCCGCCGCAAAATGCGATTTTGATCAGCCGGATGCCCCACTTCTTGGCGGACGCGCTCAATACGAAACCCTCGGCAAAAACACGCGCGGCGAAGCTTAACGGCCGCGCGGCGCGCGGGCAAATGCGTTTGCGCGAATCACTCGCCTTTTCCGCCGAGGCCCGGCTCGGTCATGCCGCGCGGATCGAGCAGCTCGCGGAGTTTGCCTTCCGGAAGCAGATTCTGTTCCAGCGCGACCTGGCGAACCGTCTTGCCGGTCGCATAGGCCGTCTTCGCCACCGCCGCCGCCTTGTCATAACCGATGACCGGCGCGAGCGACGTGCACATCGCGAGGCTCTGCTCGACAAGCTGCTCGGCGCGCTGGGCATCGGCTTCGATCCCCACGACGCAGCGGTCGGTGAAGACGCGAACGGCCTGTGACATGATGCGGACACTTTCGAGAAAGTTGTGAGCCATGACGGGCATGCCGACGTGAAGATCAAAATTGCCCAGCGTCGAGCCGGCGAAATTGACAGTGGCGTCGGCTCCAACAACGTGAGCCACCGTCTGGAGCATCATTTCGCACATGACCGGATTGACCTTTCCGGGCATGATCGAACTGCCCGGCTGCGTTTCCGGGATGCGAATCTCGCCGATGCCGCACCGCGGACCGGACGCGAGCCAGCGTATGTCATTCGCGATCTTGCCGAGACTCACGGCAATCGTCCGCAACAGGCCGGAGGCTTCGATGAAGCCGTCTTTGGCGTGCTGCGCTTCAAAGTGATTTTCCGCCTCGATAAACTCCAGCCCGGTCTTGGCGGAAATGAGGCCGACGATCGTCTTGGCGAAGTCCTTATGCGTGTTGATGCCCGTGCCGACGGCCGTTCCGCCGATCGGCAATTCGCGCAGCGCGCGGATGGCCTTCTGGGCGCGCATGACGCCGAGTCGAGCCTGGGCCGCATAACCGGAAAACTCCTGACCGAGCCGAATCGGCGTGGCATCCTGTAGGTGGGTACGGCCAATCTTCACGATGGCGTCGAACGCGCGGGCCTTTTCGACGAGCTGCAATGCAAGACCTTCCAGCGCCGGGATGAGTTCATCCTTCAGTGCATCGCACGCGGCAACGTGCATGGCCGTGGGGATGACGTCGTTCGAGCTTTGGCATTGGTTGACGTGGTCGTTGGGATGGACCGGTTCCTTGCTTCCGACGACGCCGCCGGCCAACTGAATGGCGCGATTGGCGATGACTTCGTTCGCATTCATGTTGGTCGATGTGCCGGAGCCGGTCTGAAAAATGTCCAGAACAAAATGGTCGTCGAGCCTGCCGTCGATGACCTCCTGTGCAGCCTTGACGATGAGATCGGTTTTTTCGCGCGGGAGGACTTCGAGTCGTGCGTTCGCTTCGGCCGCGGCCTGTTTGATGATGCCCATCGCCCGGATAAACCGCCTGCCGAACCGGTAGCCTGAGATAGGGAAGTTCTCGACGGCGCGCTGCGTCGAAGCGCCCCAGAGTGCATTCGCCGGTATGGTCATCGGCCCCATGGAGTCTTTTTCGATTCGCGTTTCGGTAGCCATGATGTGTAGCCCTCGTTGAGATCGCATCGTTTTCGCGCCGCCGGCGACACCAACAGGCCGACGTGCGGCGATACCGAATCAGCATACGTCGCCGGGCAGTGCTCCGCCACCGTCCGGAATGTGGGGATCCCGCGCTGCGGAGAGCGATAAATGCGGTCGCCTCGATTGAATCCAACGCTTGGCGCGCGGCATGTTTGCGCCGTTTACACAGCCGTTACAGCCCCTGACCGATGACATGTGGTATATTTGCTCGAATCATAGGAATGAGCAGTATAAGGTGTTTCATTGCTAACGCCCGTGTCGGCGCGATTTGAAGCATCGCAAAAACCGAATCAAACCCGGTTCGTCAGATTCAAAAGGAGAATGCGAATGAACATGGCTAAGTATCAACCCCACAATAAAGCACTTTTGACTGCGGTTCTGTGCGGCGCAGTCGGACTGTTCGGCGTCGCGCGCGTCATGGCCGATGAGCCTAAGCCCGCTCCCGGTTCCGAAGCCAAGGCCTCGGAACAGAAACCAGCAGAGGCCGCGAAGCCGGCCGCCGCTCAGCCGGCGAAGGCAGACCCACATGCCGGTCACAATCATGGCCCGGCCGGTCATGACCACGGCTCAGACGCGGTCGGTCCGCCCGCTCCGGGCGCTCAGCCCGGCATTGTAAAGCCCGGCTCCGAAGCGCCCACGCCGACGGTTGTCCTCAAGCCGGGCGAAGTGCCTGCCGTGAAGTTCGACACGCCGACATACGACTTTGGTCGCGTTCAGTCGGGCGCCGACATTCGCCATGATTTCTACTTCACGAACACCGGCACCGGCCCACTTGAGATTCTTCAGGTGAAGCCTTCGTGCGGCTGCACTGTTGCCGGCCAGCATGATCGCATCGTCGAGCCGGGGCAAAGCGGGAAGATTCCCATCACGATGAGCGTCAAGAACGCCTCCGGCCCGGTGAGCAAGAATATCACGATCCTCACCAACGTCGCAGGCAATGACGCTCGCGTAACGCTCGTGGTCAAGGGCGAAGTCTGGCAGCCGGTGCAGGTGACGCCGCAGGCCGCCGCGTTCGGCCGCATTCCGGCTCAGGTATCAGGGCAAGAGTCGAGCCGCAAGCTGACGATCGTCAACAACCTTGAGACGCCCGTGAATCTCGGCGCGCCGGTGAGCAACAGCCCGAAATTCAAGGCAGATCTCACCACGCTTGAAGAAGGAAAGAAGTATGAACTGACGGTGACGATGATTCCTCCGCTGGAGTCGGGCAACATCAACGGCCGAATCACAATCCCGACGGGCACAAGTGAAGTGCCGACGCTGGAGATTCCGGCGTATGCGTTCATCACGGCGGCCGTTGATGTGACGCCCAATGTTCTGACCATCGCGGAGACGCGGACGACCGAGGTTTCACGGCAATTCTATGTTCGCAGCAACATCAACACACCGATCGAAGTCACGGACGTGACGATGCCGAGCGAACACATCAAATATGAACTGACCGACGTGAAGGATTCGATGACGTATCGCATTAAGATCGATATCGCGCCCTCTTACGTCGTCAAGCCGGGCGACCAGATCACGTTCAAGACGAGCCATCCCGATACACCGATGCTCACGATTCCGATCAATTATCAGGCGACGATTGCGCGTCCGCCGGTTGCAGGCGCGACGCGGACGCCCAACATCGGCCCGCGAATCACCGCACCGATGCAGACGCCAGAGCAGAAAAAGGAAGCGGCGGAAGCGAAGCCGGCTCCCGAGCCTGCGACGAAGGGCTGATAGCAACTGACCGGCCAAACAACGGCGATCGGCGTGAATTCGCCGCATCGCGATGAAATTTGTCCTCACTCCACCCTTTAGGCCGTGCGACTCCTCCAGTCGCGCGGCCTTTCTTTATCTAATGTACCAGATCGACCATACCGATACTTCGTTCGCCGCGGAGCGGCACGCGAATCAGCGCGGTAACGGTCGTACGGAGTACGATGCCGACGGAAGCCCGAGACGCCATTTGCTTCACCGGCTTGCGTCATCGGATGTCGGCACGTTTGCATGCAGAGCGTGACAAGGCCGCTGGAGGGCGGCCTTTAGCGCTTTTACGCAATGGCCCGCGGCTCTTATCGCTGAATGCGGCCTACCTGTCCGATAACACTCATTCGACGGCGCGGCCACCCGTCATGCCGAAACATGGGGAAATCGGAAGACTGCAAGCCGGGCTTCGAACCATGCCTCGAAACCGCCCTGTCACTCCTCTTGAATTGGAACATCGACGATCGCGCGGCCGGAGCGCTTTTCGACCGCCCTTACGCTACCGATTCGCTTGAAGTCTTTCGGATTTGACGGTGATCTGCGGCCGACACTGAACGTGACGTCGGTTGGAATGCCGGGATAGAGCGTCGTCGATGCGCTGTCGCCGCGCTTGGCGTTCATATCGATCGGATCGGCGTAGAGGTAGTCGATGTCGATTTCGAACGTGGCGGAGTCGTCGCGATTCGGATGGGTGAATGCCGGGCGTATCTCGAGCTTGCAGGATACCGAGTCGGCGCCGGGCTTCGGGTTCGCAGCACGGACGGTCGCTTCCGACTCAGACAGGCCGTCCTGCACGATGGCGTTTCCTCCATCGTCGTAGATATTGATGGCGCAATCGGTGAATTTGATGTAGTCCTCATCACTGACGCGCACCTTGACGCGAACGGCGGAGAAATCCCGCGTGAGCGCTAGCGGGATCGTGGCGGTGTCGTCATCGGGCGTAAGCTTCTTGGTGACATACTTGCGGCATCCTTCGAGCGTGCCCTTCAGGTCAACAGTCGCCGGGCGCGCGAATACATTCGTCAGTGTGAGCTTGCCGGATGCCTTGCCTGTATCACTGGCGAACGCTGTCTTCACGGCGTGCGGTCCCCATACGCCGTCGAAACGGACCTCCAGTGAATAATGCGACGTCTCGGCGGCGCGCTCGCTGGTGATCGGAATCTCCCAGACGCCGTGCGATAGCTCCTCCATCACGGTGTAGCTGGACTCGGTGCGGTCGCTCTTTGTGTCGATCTTGACGGCCATTCGCGGGCGGATGGATCGACCATCGGGACGGAACAGGTAGTACGTCTGGGCCGTGCCCGGCTTGCCCTCAATCGCCTTGAGTTTGAGATGCATGGCCGTCGCGCCGGCCGGCACTTCGACAAAGTGGCGGTTGACTTTCCATCCATCGACGCGCTGGTCGGCTAGCGTGAGCGTGTATTCACTGTCCGACGATACGCGATGCGGAACGACAACGCTCGTGACCAGCCGAAGGAGCGTCGGCTGTGCCTGCGAAGCGGAAGACGCGCCGGTTCCGGAACTGCCTGGTTTGGCACCCCATTCCTCAACGCCCGTGATCGTGGCAACATACAGACCAGGCTTAGCCAGTAATGAGGTGTCGATCCTGACGCGTACATCGGCCGACTGCTTTGCTCGAAGATAGATTTGGTCCTGTTGCAGCTTGCACCAGGGAGCGTCGCTGTTCAGCAACAGACGCTTTGAGAACGATGTCACCTTGGTGGCATCGGCGGTCGGCACGAAAATCGGCCGAACGGTGAAGACCTGATCTCGATCGGCGGGGACATGTCCACCGCGCCAGTAGGCAGCCGGCGCGGTTCCCTTGGCCGCCATCGGGCTTTCCGTTGAAATGTCAAAGCCGTACAGCGGATCATCGTCCGACGTCTCGTTCGACTTCTGTAGTCGATGCATGGCGATGTGGCCGGCAAAGTTGACAGCCGACGGCAGGTGCGGCACGCCGGCACCGTAGTCCAGCGCGTTATACGCGACGAGCGGCTTGGCTGAGGCCTTCATCGCTTGCTTTACGATATCGGCGCGCGGTGCGTAGCCCTGCTCATGAAGGCTCTGGGCGATAATAGCGCAGAGGCCAGCGGCATAGGGCGATGCCATGCTCGTGCCCTGCCAGAAGTCGCCGCGCGTGTTCCATCGTGGAACGGTCGAGGTCATCATGCCGGGCGTGGCGATGTCGGGCTTGTCCAGTTCTCCGCCGCGCGAACTGAACTGGGTGAGCTGCGGTGCGTCGATTTTCTCGCCGCGCACGTCGGCGGCCGTGTCGACGGCGAGCAGCGCCGCGACGCTGATCGGCGCGGTCGCCGCGGCCGGTGTGCCGATGGACGAGAGGCCTGGACCGTTGTTGCCGGCGCTGGTGCAGACGATGAGATTTGGATTCGCTCGCATCAGTTCGTCAAGGAACTTGTCAATGTCGGAGTGGCCTTCATGCATTGAGCCGATGCCATAGCTCAAATTGCAAACGACGGTCACGTTGTTCTCTCGCGCGTAATTCGCGGCATATTCAAAGGCGGCCTTCTTCGCGCCGGTGGTCGTCGCGCCGCCGGCAAGGCTGTTGTGGCCGAGCTTGAGACTGATGACTTTCGCGCCCGGCGCGACGCCGTCGAAACCGGGCTGTCCGAGAATCTGATGGCCCGCGGCGATGCCGGCGACATGGGTGCCGTGACCGCCGTCGTCGAAGTGAATCGAGACCATGCGTTTTTTCATGAAGATGTTCACGGCGCAAGTCATCGGTTCGGTCTGCTTCTCGGGCTTTGTGCGCGGGAAGTTGAACCGGTCGTAATTCAGCTTGTAGTTTCGCAGGGGCTTCTCATCGGAGAAGTCGCGATTGAGATTGGCGTCGACGTAGCACACCGCATCATCGTCAGTGCCGTCGTCGCGGCTGACGACGCAGATGCCGAACACATCGCCCTTTTCGCCGTTGTCGTTGATGTCGGGAACGGATGAATTGCGAAACATCTTCTCTTCGAGCAGTCCGAACCAAACCGTCGTGCCGGCCGGACGAGCCTCGGCGGGCGGCGGCGTGAACAACTCCGGCGTGCCGTCGGACGTGTAGCGGACGATTCGATCGTTTGAGTCGTTCCACAGGGCGCGTGTGAAGGTAACATCGCCCTGCGTCGAAAAGTCCTGCACATCGATGACCTTCATCTCGCCGGTGGAGGTCTGCATCAGGCCGGGTACGTCCATCTCGACGCCGGTATCGAGCACGGCAATGACGATGCCGCGGCCGTCATGCGTCGCGTTGAGCTTGCGGTATTCGTCAACTCCGCACGTCGAGAGCGAAAGCTGCGTCCAGGGAATGTCGCCGGCAAAGCCGAAGGCGGTCAACAACAGGAAAGTTGCGGCGACAGTGGTGATGAGGTTGAATCGGCGAAGATTCATAGAATAGTGTCTCCATCATGGCACAGCCGGCGCAGCGCCGAAGGCCTCGGCGCGGTCCGGCGGGTTTCAATCGATTCCGAGTGCGGCACCGCTTACGACCTTAACATCTTGCGCAGGACAGTCTGCAGAATGCCCCCGTTGCGGTAATAGTCAATCTCCACGGGCGTGTCGATTCGAACGATCGCCTTGAAGGTGATGTCGGGCTTGGCCCCACTCGCCGACTTCGCGACAACGGTCAGTTCCTGCCGTGGGCGGAGCGCATCATTCAGGCCCTGAATGCTGAAAATCTCCTCGCCTGACAGTCCGAGCGTTTCACGGTTTTGCCCGTCGATGAACTGCAGCGGCAGGATGCCCATAAATACCAGATTGCTGCGATGAATGCGCTCATAGCTCAGCGCGATGACCGCCTTGACGCCGAGCAGGTACGGCCCCTTCGCCGCCCAGTCGCGTGAGGAGCCGGTGCCGTATTCCGCGCCGGCCAGCACGACGAGCGGCGTGTTCGCGGCCTTGTAGCGCTGCGACGCGTCGTAGATGCTCATGACTTCACCCGTCGGCAGATAGCGCGTGACGCCGCCCTCCGTGCCGGGGGCGAGCAGATTGCGCAACCGAACGTTTGCAAATGTGCCGCGTGTCATGACTCTGTCATTGCCGCGGCGCGAACCGTAGCTGTTGAAGTCTTTCGGATCGACGCCGCTCTCCATGAGAAACAATCCGGCCGGGCTGTCTTTGGCGATGCCGCCGGCCGGCGAGATGTGATCCGTCGTGACGGAATCGCCGACGACGGCCAGAACGCGGGCGTTCTCGATGGGCTGGATCGGCAGCGGATTGCGATCGAACTCCGCGAAGAACGGCGGTTCCTGAATGTAGGTGCTCGCGTCGTTCCATTCGTAGGCGTCGCCTGTCGGCACGGCGATGCGGTTCCACTTCTCGTTGCCGTCGAACACGTTGGAATACTGATGCTTGAACATCTCAGGCGTGATGCTGCGGGCGACGGCGTCCTGAATCTCGGCGTTGGTCGGCCAGATATCGCGCAGATAGACAGGCTTGCCCTGCGAACCGTTCGCCAGCGGTTCCGTCGTCAGGTTGATATCCGTACGCCCGGCAATGGCGTAGGCCACGACAAGCGGCGGCGATGCGAGAAAGTTCGCCTTCACCAGCGCGCTGATGCGACCTTCAAAGTTGCGGTTGCCGCTGAGCACACTGGCCGCGACGAGGTTGTTCTGTGTCACGGCCTCGGCAACAGCGTCGGGCAGAGGACCGCTGTTGCCGATGCACGTCGTGCAGCCATAGCCGACCGTGTAAAAGCCGAGCTTCTCCAGATACGGCGTGAGACCGGCCTTCTGCAGATAGTCCGTCACCACGCGCGAGCCGGGTGCAAGGCTGGTCTTCACATAGGGTCTGACCGTCAAACCTTTCTCGACCGCCTTTTTCGCGAGCAGACCGGCCGCGACCATGACCGACGGATTGCTCGTGTTTGTGCAGCTCGTAATGGCTGCGATGACCACCGCGCCATGGCGCATCTCGCAGGAGCGACCGTTGTCTTTGAACACCGCCGTACGATGAAGCTCGTCGGGCGACAGCTCATAGCCGCGGCTCTTGATCGGCGCGGTGAGCGCCTTCTCAAATTCCTGCTTCACGTCGCTCAGACGAATGCGATCCTGCGGACGTTTCGGACCGGCCAGGCTCGGCTCGACCGTCGAAAGCTCCAGATGCAGCACGTCGGTGAACACCGGATCGGCCATGCCATCGGCCCGGAAGAGGCCCTGGGCCTTCGCATACTTTTCGACAAGATCGACCTCGGCCTCGGTGCGGCCGGTGCGGCGGAGATACGCAAGCGTCTCGCTGTCGATCGGAAAGAAGCCCATCGTCGCGCCGTATTCCGGCGCCATGTTGGCGATCGTGGCGCGATCGGCCAGACCCAGCTCCGACAGGCCGTCGCCGAAGAACTCGACAAACTTGTTGACGACACCATGTTTGCGAAGCAATTCGGTTACGGTCAAGACCAGATCAGTCGCCGTCGCGCCTTCGGGCAGACGACCGTGCAGCTTGAAGCCGATGACTTCGGGCATGAGCATGTAGATCGGCTGGCCCAACATGCAGGCCTCGGCCTCAATGCCGCCGACGCCCCATCCGAGTACGCCGAGTCCGTTGATCATCGTCGTATGGCTGTCGGTGCCGACGAGCGTGTCGGGGATCGCGAGTTTCGCACTGCCGATCTCCCGCAACATGACGGCCTTCGCGAGATACTCCAGATTCACTTGATGGACGATACCCGTGGCCGGCGGCACAACTCGGAAGCCGTTAAAGGCTCGCTGCCCCCACCGCAGGAATTCGTAGCGCTCGCGGTTTCGCGCAAATTCGATGTCTTCGTTCAGCGCCAAGGCCTGCGCGCTACCGAAGACGTCGACCATGACCGAGTGATCGATGACCAGATCGACCGGCACGAGCGGGTTGATCTTCTTCGGATCGCCGCCGAGCCGCACCATCGCGGCGCGCATCGCCGCAAGGTCAACGACCGCCGGCACGCCGGTAAAGTCCTGCAGGACGACGCGCGCCGGCGTAAATGGGATCTCCTCGTCGCCGGGCGATGCGGCGTTCCAGCCGGCAATGCGGCGAACGTCTTCATCGCTCACGATGCCGTCGCCCGCATGGCGAAGCGCGTTCTCCAGCAGAATCTTGATGCTCATCGGCAGTCGATCGACATGGCCGATGCGGCTCTCGATCAGTTTGCCGAGTCGATAGTAAGTGATGTCGCCGAAGTGGGTCTTGAGTGTATCACGGGCATTGAAGGGGTCGCTGGGGGCGTGGGTGGTCATGGGGTTCCTTCGTGAGAGCGCTCCTGGGGTGTCGTTTTACCGTCTGCAACGGGTGTAACCAACGGCGAGGAGATTATATCAAAAGTCGTGAAAATGGGCAGGGCGTTGCCGCGCGACGCGCGGTAGAATGATCGCCCGCCGGACGGCTGACCGAGCCGGTCAACAAGTGACCCCGTTTTTTGAGAGGACTTTCCATGAAGCGCATCACCTCCCTGTCTTTGGCATTGTCGCTTTCCCTGACGTCGCTGTCCGCCGTGCGTGCGGGCGAATCGGCCGAATTGGGCGCTGAGGCCGCCCCGCTCGTGATTGAGACGTGGATCAAGGGCGACGCCGTCAATCTATCCGAAGGCCGCGGCAAGCACGTATACGTCGTCGAATTCTGGGCGACCTGGTGCCCCCCCTGCGTGGCCAGTATTCCGCATCTGACGGAACTGCAGGCCAAGTTCAAAGATCGTGGCGTCATCGTCATCGGCATCAGCGACGAATCCGCCGAAAAGGTGAAGCCCTTCGTCGAGAACATGGGCGACAAGATGAACTACCGCGTCGCCCTCGACGCCGAGAAGAAGACCAGCGCCGGCTATATGAAGGCCTTTGGCCAGCAGGGCATTCCCACGGCGTTCATCGTCGACAAAGACGGCAAAGTCGTCTGGGTCGGCCACCCCATGATGGACCTCGATAAGGCCGTCGAACAGGTCGTCGAGGGCAAGTATGACATCGCCGCCGCGAAGAAGGCGATGGCCGACGAGCGCGCGATGATGCAGAAGATGATGGCGGTGATGGAGAAGATGGACCAGTACTTCAATCTGGCATCAAAGCCGAATCAGACGAAGAAGATGGCGAAGCTGGCCAGGAAGATCATCGCGGACGCAGGCGACAACGCGATGGCCATGAACGAATTCTCCTGGCGGATCATGACGGATAAGAACGTCGTCGACCGCGATCTGAAATCGGCCATGAAGGCGGCCAAGCTGGCCTACGATGCAACAAAGGGCGAAGAGGCCGCGATCATCGACACCTACGCCCGCGCCCTCTTCATGGAAGGCCGCGTCGAAGAAGCGATCGCCGAACAGGAAAAGGCCATCGAACTCTGCAAAGACCCGCGAATGAAGGCGGACCTGGAAAAGACGCTGGCGGAATACAAAGAGAAAGCGCCGGAGAAGGCGTAAAAGACGATCACGGCGACGGCGATCGATAACAAGCCCATGGCCTGGTTCGTCCACGGCGTAAGCTACATCGACGAGCGACTGATGATGCGGTCGGTGTATGACCCGCTGCTGGGCAGGTCGGGCGGCCCGATCGACGGCGTGCGCGCGATATGGAAATCACGCACGATCAGAGATTCTTGTTACTACGCCATCCATCGGATGTATAATAAGCGGGCGCTGGTCGCCAATACGGGCGCGATCGTCGAGAGTTATTCGTACGATCCGTATGGCCGCCCGCTCATTCGCG
>CAZRFP010000122.1:0-13801 GCA_964599535.1 uncultured Planctomycetaceae bacterium | reverse complement strand
ATCTGGAGTTTGTTTCGATCGCGTCCAGCCCCAAATCGCTCGTTCCTGGAATGGGCGGCGCGCGCATTGAGAACACAACGGGCGCGGGCACCGAACGAATCCGTAATCCGGTTGGTAGCCCTGCGGGCGATTATATAGCATTTCATGCCGATACGGATGCCGCCGCGGCGATCGACTTTGTTTATTTACGACGTGATCCGATGGGTGACTGGTCCGTCGTTGTACAGGAAGGCGTGACGACAACATCCACGGGGCACGTCGTCAGCGCACCGACCACAACTAGAAGGCTGGCGTTGCTGGACGATGGGCGATTTGGCTATGCAATTGATACCAACGCCCCAATAGCCAACGATGAGATGACCATTATCTTCGATGGTGTAAATCATACCGTAGTGGCCCGTGAGTCAGAACCGATTCCGGCGATTCCGGGCGTAGGGTATGGATCTACGCACGATTCGGTCAATCTGACGGGAAGCGGACAGTTTGCAAACAGGATGTCAGGCCTCACGGGCGCATCGAGCGGACAGAATATTGCAATCGTCGCGGCCGACGGGAATACTGTATTAGCGCGGGCCGGCCATACCATTCCACTGAATCAGTTGGGCGGCGGCACATTGACGATCGCTACGCTGACGAGCGAACAGTTTGCCATGGACTGTATCGGCTCGTCATACATGTATTCTGGGACGCTGACTGGTGCCTTAAATATCGTAGTTGTTGATGGATCGGTTGTGTTTCAACAAGGCGGTACCGTGGACGGGTTCGGTGGCACGCTTGCATCCTTCAGCACGGTTGCCGGCATCATCAGTACGCAATTGTTGTCCAATGGCGTCTGGTATTGCCGTGGCACGACGGGCGGCGACGACGACTTCGTGTTGCGCGGAAACGGAACCAGCTACACCACGGTCGCAAAGAAGGGTGATCCCATCTATACAGGCTCATCCGAGCTTTGGTCCGATGTCGATGGATTTGCACCGACATTCATGGGTTATGCGGCCAATCGGCAGGGCGACGTCGTGCTGACCGGTCGGACTGATAATCCCGACGTTAGCAGGAATGCAGTTGCCGTCTTGAATGGAACCACCGAACTGTTCCGCGAGGGCGATCGGGTCGACCTCGATGACAACGGTCTCTTTGATGACGATGCGTTCATAGATACCTTTGTGGTCGATATGCAACTCCTGACCGACCAAGGCGACTATTATGCCGTCGTGAACCTTCGCAACGCGGCTGGTGGATTCATCGGCAAGGCACTCGTGCATATGGCCAATGTCGGCTCCGCACCACTGACCGGAGCGGACGTCGCCGTTAAGAAGACCGTCGACGACGACTTCCTCGAATCCGTCGGACAGCAGGCCGTCTTCACCGTCAGCGTCTGCAACTACGGACCGAACGACGCGACCAATGTCGTTCTGAACGACCCGCTTCCGGCCGGTCTGGCGTTTGTCTCGGCGACGAACGGCGCGACGGAGACGTCGCCCGGATCGAACGTCGTGACGGCGACGATCGCGACGCTGCCTTCCTGCGGCTGCGAGGTGTATGAGATCACGGTTGAGGCCGTGGCCGAAGGCGTCTGGGAAAACACCGCGTCGGCCGAAGGCAACGAATCCGATCCGAACATGGCCAACAACTCCGCCTCGGCGACGGTGACGGTCGAAAACCAGGCCGATGTGGCCATCGCGAAGGAAGATGACGGCGGCGCGCCCGTCGGCGTCAACTTCACCTACACAATCACAATCACCCACCACGGACCGGCCGCGGCGACGAACGTTCAGATGACCGACAATCTGGACGGGCTGACGAGCTTCGTCTCGGCGACGAACGGAGCGACGGAGACGGCGCCCGGCTCGGGCATTGTCACGGCGACGTTCGCGAACATACCGGCAAACTCGTCGGAGATCGTGACGATCACGGTCGTGGGCAACTTCCAGGCGCTGGTGACGAATATCGTCTCAGTGACGGCCACCGAAGTAGACATTAATTCGAGCAACAACGACGCGTTCGTCGATACGCTGGTTGGTGATGTGGCCGACGTTTCTGTGACGTTGTCCAATCCCGGGTTACAACTGATCGGCGAGGACTTTTCCTTTGACCTGACGGTATCGAATGGCGGGCCCGCCCCAGCGACCAACGTCCAAGTGGTTGCCAATGTACCGGCCGGACTCAGTGTCGTTTCGTTAACAAACGGCGCGGTCGAAAATCCGCCCGGTTCGGGCAACATCGAAGCGACTTTTGCCAGCATCGCCTCGCAGGACAGCGAAGTCATCACGATTACAGTGAACGCGCCCTCCGAGGACACTTTTGACATTACAGCGTCGGTCTCGGCGGACGAGATCGATCCCGACGATCTAAATAACACTACGTCGATGTCGACGCGTACCGGCGAATTCCTGCAGATTTTGGCGATCCACACGCGGATTGCCGGGCATCCCACGGCGACCGTGCCGGGGCTGTTGGATGAGAGTAATAATCCGGTCTTCGCTGAGTTTAATGCATTCCTCAACATCAACGTGAGTGAAGATGGGAGTCGTTGGACAATTGACGCAAGCAGTAATCTGGCCAACGCGAACATAAACAGCGCGATGATGTTGGGATCCGGCTTTACCGGCACCGTCTTTGCCCAGGAAGGCAAGCAGGCCGCTGATGCCGCGCCAGGCGTCGTTTATGTGTTCTTCGACGACGAAGTCGGGTTTAATAGCAATAATGACTTTTCGTGGGGAGCTATCGTAAGCGGTGGCGGCATCACCGATATCACTTATACAAACATCGGCGGTGTTAACACGAATATTGCCCGGTCCGGTGATCCCGTATTTGGATTGAGCACCGGCAGCGGCACCATCAGCAATTCGATGGTCAGCGAGTTTCTCCTCGATGACGGTAGTGTCGGCTTCAATGCTAGCAACATTGCAACTTCGCAGGCCGCACTCGTCTTCTGGAATAGCGGATCAGGCATCAATGTATTTGCTGAACGCAATTTCACCGTGGTCGACGGTGATCTGATAACAGGTCTGCCGGTCAGCAAGATCTTTTACGGTACGCCTGACGGACAACACACGTTCTACCGCGCCAGCATCGCTGGCGGCAGCATGTTGGTTTACGATGGGTCGCGTGTGCTTCGAACCGGTGATGGTCTGTTGAATGGTATGACCGTTAATGCGGTCTTCGATAACCAAATGGTGAGCAATGGCGATTGGATCGCCCGCGGCAGCGACGTCGTTTCCGGTCATTGGGTCGTTCGCAACGGCGTACTCATCGCGGCAACCGGCATGTCTGTGACGGGTGGATCGGAAGCTTGGGGCAATTCGATTGGTACAGCGCGCATTAACGCAATGGGCGACTACCTCATTACCGGCAACACGAACAACCCGGATCCGAGATTTGACAATGTGATGGCTCTGAATGGCACACGGATCATCGCACGCGAGAGCGACCCCGTTGACCTTGATGGAAATGGTTTGTTTGACGACGATGTGTTTATTACTTCGTTTACTGCAAATCAGGCCTATCTGGCTAACGACGGTCGTGTGCATTTCCTCGCGACCCTTCAAAATGGTGAGGGATTGACCCTGCAAAACGCATTTCTGGTTGTTGACACTGCCACTTCGGCGACGTGCCCGACGATCCAGGGCGACGCCGACGGCGACGGCGCGAGGAACGGTATTGACGTTGCCGCTTTCGTGGATTGCATCCTGACGGGCGGCACGCCGACCGGCAGTTGCGTCTGCGTCGATTACGATTCGAACAATCTGATCGACCTCGATGATCTCGATGCCTTCGCCACGCAGCTTGTGACCGATCCTTGATCGTTCCCGACTGCAACGCGGCTCGCGGCTGATGATCGGCCGATGATTCGCGACGTATAGCGAGAGAATGAAAATCGTCCGGCCCGCCGAGATCGTATTCGATCCGGCGGGCCGGTTTCGTATGGTCGGCATGAGAATGCGAGTGTTTGGATGCTTCGATAGCGCGAGTGTTGCTTGTCGCGTTTGCTACTGGTAATCCGTCTCGATGTCTTTTTGGGGAGCATCGGCGTCTCGCCGGTGCGCATCGGCGAGATGCCGATGCTTCCCCCAATCCGATGAGTCAATTGAGACTGAGCGCTTGATTCAAATGAGTCGAGGCGTCTGATTCAATTGAGGCGGAGCGCTATCGTGGCTGGGTGGATCGAGTCGGCCAGGCGGCGCCTTCGATGGTCATTCGCGTGACGCGCCAGCCTTCCGGGCGGCGGATGAGGCTGATCGCGATGCGAGCGCCGATGGGAAAATTGAACGATGGATCGTGGGCGATCGCCTTGGCCCGAACCAGTGCGGCGTAGGCTTCGCCGTCTTTGGGCAGGGGATCGCCCTCGGTCGTGCGGGCCTGGGCGATTTCGGGCAGCGCTTCGATTCGGTTCAACCACTCCCGTTCGCGTGGATTCTCGGCGGTGATGCGGACCGTGGCTTCTTCCGTGTTTTGTGCCGCGTCAGTTGCGAGGGCCGCCTTGGCGGGGAGTGTCGTCACGTTGACGCTTGCGCGATCGACGCCGTCGAGATAATGTGCGAGAGTCGAGACCCACGACTCGACCACGAGCCGCACGGCCGCATCCCGCTCGATATTTCTCGGAATGCCGGCGGGCTTCTCGGCAATGACGGCGTTGTGGACGGCGTCCTTGGCGATGAGGGCGGCGATTCGGCCCATGGCCTCGTCGTATTTCTCCTTGTTGCCGGCGACGCCGAATCCGACGGCGCGGATCGACTGGAGCGTTCGCATGGCGTCAAGGAACGCGAAGGCCGCTTCGTCCGGCGTTGCGTCCTTTGACACCGACGGATCGACCGTGGGGAAGGCGACTTGTTCAGACGCCTTGTGCCGGCGTTTGTCTTCGCAGCCGGTGACGAGCATCAGCACGATGCCGACTGCGGCGGTTGTTTGAATCGGTCGAATCCATGGAATGCGTCTTGCAGGTGACATGGGCGGAAGTCTAAAGAGGCGCGCGGTCGAGGGCAATCGGGAGAATTGCGCCCGCTTTCCATGACCGCTGCGCGTACATAGAATCGGCACTCTCCGGCGGCGCGGCCGAATGGGATGCGCGGTCGCTCGGAGCCGCGCGAGTGCGCGGCATGGAGGATGGTTTCACCGCATGTCGGCCATCAGACTCGACACTCCATCGCTCGAAGCCGAGATCAGGCACATCGGCCGGGAAATCTTCAAACGCGCGGAGGCCGCCGCGCCGTCGATTTTTTCGATGGAATGCTGGCAGCAGTTCGCCATGAACTGGCTGACGGCCGACGAAGACTTGAAGCTGCGTCTGTTTCGATTTATCGAGGTGCTGCCATCGCTGCGTGACGGACCGGCCATCGCGCGGCATCTGGATGAGTATCTCAAACCGCACGAATCAAACGGGCATTCGGCACGACCGCTTCCCGCGCTGCTTGATCTGGCGCTGGCGTATCGGCGTCATGACAGCGCTTACGCGCGGCTGGTTGCATGGGCGGCGCTGTTCGGCTGCGGCCGGAGCGCGCGGCAGTTCATCGCCGGCTCGACGCCGGAAGAGGCGATCGCGTCGGTCGTTCGACTGCGCCGCGCGGGGATGACGTTTACGCTGGACGTGCTGGGCGAGACAATCATCGCCGATCATGTCGCGCTGCGGCATCAGCGGCTGTATATCGATCTGATTGAGCGGCTGAGCCGCGAGGCGCGCGAGTGGCGCGATGTTCCCGTGCTCGATGTCGCGCCGTGGGGGGCACTGCCGAAGATCAACGTGTCGATCAAGCTGTCGGCCATCGTGGTGAAGTTTGATCCGATCGATCCGGATGGCGTGTCGGAGGCGGTGCTGGATCGTTTGCGGCCGATCCTGCGTGCGGCGCGCGACGGCGGTGCATTCATCAACATCGACATGGAGCATTACGCCGTCAAGGACATGACGCTCGAGATCTTCAAGCGCGTGCTGACGGAGCCGGAGTTCCGCGACTGGCCGGACTGCGGGATTGTGATTCAGACGTACATGCCCGAGGGCGAGCCGGACATGCGCGGGTTGATTGACTTCGCGCGGAAGCGCGGCGTGCCGATCACTGTTCGCGTCGTGAAGGGGGCTTACTGGGATTCGGAAACGGCCAACGCCGTGCGCAATCGCTGGCCGATGCCGCTCTACACGGAGAAATGGCAGTCGGACGCGGCGTTTGAGCGCGTGGCGGAATTGGCGCTTCGCAATTCGGATGTCATTCGTCCGGCATTCGCCAGCCATAATGTTCGTTCGATCGCGGCGGTGCTGGCGATGCAGTCGGCGTTGGGCCTGCCGCCGCGCACGCTGGAGCTGCAGATGCTCACGGGCATGGGCGATCAGCTCAAGCGGGCACTGGTTGGCATGGATCAGCGCCTGCGCATTTATGCGCCGTTCGGCGATCTGATGACGGGCATGGCGTATCTTATTCGCCGGTTGATCGAAAACACGGCGAACGAGTCGTTTCTCCGGCAGAGTTTCGGTCAGAATCTGCCGGTGGAGCGGCTGCTGACCAAGCCGGGCAGCGCCGTGACGCGAGTCGCGACGCCGCTGCCCAAACCGTACTTTCAAGATCCGGAAGGGGTGGTCTACATGGAGCCGTTCAACGAATCGGCGGAAATGGACTTTTCGCGCACTGAAAATCGAAAGGCGATGCCGGAAGCGATCGAATCGGTGCGCGAACAGTTCGGTCGAAAATATCCGGCGATCATCAACAACGGCGGCGTGGATACGCGCGACTGGCATGAATCGCGCAATCCGTCGAAGCCGTCGGAAGTCGTCGGCCGCATCGCGATCTGCAATCATGAACTGGCCGATAAGGCCGTCGATGCCGCGCGGTCGGCGAGCATTGCATGGGGCGAGACACCCGCAACCGAACGTGCCGCCGTGCTGGATCGCGCGGCGGACGTTCTGGAGCGGCGTCGGTTTGAGATCTGCGCGTGGATGATCGTCGAAGTCGGTAAGACATGGCGCGAGGCGCAGGGCGACTTCATGGAAACAGCCGACTATCTGCGCTTTTACGCGCGAGAGATGCGGCGTTTGTCCGATCGGTCGCGGCGTCGCGATTATCCCGGCGAGAATAACGAGTATTCCTACGCGCCGCGCGGCGTCGTGCTGGTCATGGGACCGTATTGCTTTCCGACGTCGCTGCTGACGGGCATGGCTTCGGCCGCCCTGGTGACGGGCAACAGCGTGGTCGTCAAGCCGCCGAGCGACGGCGCGGTGTGTGCGGCGAAGATGTGCGAGATTCTGATCGAAGCCGGTTTGCCGCGCGGCGTGCTGAATTTCGTGCCGGGTCCGGGACCGGACCTGGGAGATTATCTTGTGGGACACCCGGGCGTGGACATGATCGCCTTCACCGGTTCATCCGAGACGGGCGGCTCGATCATCGAACGCGCCCGTGCCGCGCGGACGCTGCACGGCGGCTTCAAACACGTACTTGCGGAAATGGGCGGGAAAAACGCCATCATTGTCGATGACGACGCCGACCTCGACGAGGCGGTGCAGGCCGTCATGGCGTCGGCCTTTGGTTACAGCGGCCAGAAGTGTACGGCGTGCTCGCGCGTGGTCGTCGTGAGCGGCGCGTATGACGATTTTCTGGAGAAGCTCGTCGTCGCGGCCGGCGCGATCCGCCCGGGTCCGGCGGAATCGCCGTCCACGTCTGTCGGCCCGCTGATCAACGCCGAGGCGGTGGCAGCGGCACGGGCATTCGTCGAGACAGGCATGGGCGAGGCGCGGTGCGTCTTGCCCATGAAGAAGAGCGCAAGCGAAGGCTATTTTCTATCTCCGGTCATCTTCGCCGATGTGCCTCCGGCCGCGACGATTGCACAGCAGGAATGCATGGCGCCGGTTCTGAGCGTATTGCGGGCCGACGATTTCAGTCACGCGGTGCGAATCGCCAACGGCACGGCGTATGCGTTGTGTGCGGGCGTTTATTCGCGCTCGCCGCGCAACATCGAGGAGGCAAAGCATCGGCTTCGCGCGGGGATGATCTACATCAATCGCCGAATTACGCTTTCGCGCGTCGATCGACAGCCGTTCGGCGGCTTCGATCTGTCGGGGCTTGGCAGCAAAGCCGGCGGGCCGGATTATCTGCGGCAGTTTATGCTGCCGAGAACTATTTCAGAGAATACGATGCGGCACGGTTTTTCGCCGGCGAATCAGCAACGCGAAGAGGTCGCCGCAAGCGGGGCGTGAATGCGTCGGGCGGCATGACATGCCGACGATGGGCTTATCGGCTTCACTCATCTCCTGCGACCAGGCGTCGTATTTCGTGCAGGCTTTCGTCTGGCTTCTTGTGACCATACATGGCAGAAGAGACGACCAGTATGTCCGCGCCGGCTTCGACAAGCTGGCGTGCGTTGTGGGCCTTCACGCCGCCATCGACGGTGATCGTTGTCTTCGCGCCCTGGTTCTCAATCATCGAACGTAGTTGGTCGATCTTGCGATAAGTCGCGTCAAGTAACTGCTGGCCCGCGAAGCCGGGTGCAATGCCCATGACACACACGTTGTCGATGTCGTGCAGCAGGGTCTCGACCGCCACGGCCGGCGTCTCAGGATTCATCGCGATGCCCGGCTTGACGCCCTGTCGCGCGATGGCCTGGACTACGCCCATGGCGCGGTGACTGGCTTCGATGTGAAAGAGCATTCGAAAGTGGCCCATGCCGGCCATTCGGACGACCCAGTCGTCCGGACGGCTCACCATGAGATGCACCTCGACCGGCAGCTTCGTTTCCTGACAGGTGCGGCGGACGACTTCCTCGCCAAAGCTGATCGTCGGAACGAAGTGACCGTCACAAATGTCGAGCGAGACGACGTCCGCTCCGGCGCGTTCGCAGACGCGAATGGCCTCGCCGAGGTTGAGCAAGTCTCCTGCCAGTATTGATCCGGCAATTTGAAACGGGCGGGGTGCGGGCATAGGAGTGGCGTTCCTTTCTTGAGAGTCCGCGTGATCGAGCGAATATGGTAGGGGATACGCGGTTCGTGTCGAGTCATGGAGCATCGGTCGGCATTGAAACTCACCACGTCTTTCTTCCGATAATGGAGACATGAATTCCAAGTCGGACCAACGCGGTGACGCGGTGCAGCCTGTGAAGCTGGACATCCTGTCGACGCCGGACACTGTGGAGCATATCGATCGCTCAGAACCTGCGCGTTCGGCGCCGGGCGCTGCGAATCGTGTCAGGCCCTGGATCGGCGTTTTGTTTGAATGTTGCGGTGTTTATGCGCGCGTTTATCGGGAACCGTCGGTGGCGCGCTATGACGGCCGTTGCCCGCGATGCGGCGTGCCGGTGACCGTTCGTGTTTCGCCGGAGGGCGTGGAATCGTCGTTCATCAGGGCGCAGGTTCACTAGCGGCGACCAGCGGTGCCCATAATCCTCGCACCGGGCGATTTCCCGCATATCTCCTCGGTTTTCGTTCGCATAATGCGCGGTTGGATTGGACACTTGATTTTGGGTATGGGATGGCAGTCGGTTACAGCCGTCGCTCCGGCGAGCCTTGTATGGACGCAGGGACGGGCGACGGCGACGTCAACCACGGGGGGTTGGCGGCAACTGCAGCGTCGAGCCGCAGCGCTCGAATGTGAATTAGGGGAGCGAGGCCATGTGCAAGGTTCTTCAAGCCGCCCGAGAGTTCTGGGAATCTGACGACGCCGCCACAGCGACGGAGTATGCCGTCATGCTTGCGCTGATTGTGCTCGTGGCCATGACCGCCATTTCGGCCATGGGTGAAAAAGTGTCGGGGTCATTTGCAAGCGCGGAGAGCGAATTTGCTAACTACTATCCGTAACCTGCTCGCGTGTTGTATGCGCGCGGCCTAATGCAGAGTCAGCGTTGCTGTGCGCTCGGAGCCTATTCCGGACCACTTGTAACGAACGCTTCACCATCACCATTGACGTGGACACGGATCACGTTGGGATGGCAGCAGACCGGACAATCCTCGACGTATTCCTGCTCCGGACCGACGGATAAATCGATCGGGACAACGATCTCCTCGCCACACGAATTGCAGATGTAAGCGTATTCGTCATGCATGCCGCACGCGCTCCTCTCATACGGATCGGCGCGCCTTGTGCCATGCGCTCCAGTTTGCGAAATACGTGATCGCCGCATGTCCGATCCGAAGCACCATGCCCGTGCTGATCCCCAATGCCCTCTGAAATCCGCCCTCGAAGAAAAACAACTCGCCAATTAGCCCCCAAGCGTTCAGGCTGCCGCGTTGTGACTTCTTAGAATCGGCATACAGAGCTTCGAACCACACTCACAGCGAACGCGCCTGCCTGCCCGGGGCCATCGGCGTCTTCATTTCACTACGGCGAGCTTCGAACACGACGACGATTGGCCTGTTTGGTCCTTTACGACGACGCCCACGGGTATCATGAACGCATCGCCGCTATGAATCAATGATTTCCTGCGACGCGCCACACAAGGCGATCAGGCTGTATGCTATCGTCGTTTATGACCTTGACGGATTTGGCGAATGGCGCTCGAACACAACCTTGTCAGAGCAAGTGCAGCGCGTTGGCTCAGCGTTGTGGCGGTGGCATGCGCGGTCCTCGCGGCCGTTCACATTCTCGTAACGCGCTGGTGCTGGTCGTCTATTCCGCTTCAGACCGATACAGGCATGTGGGCGTACATGGGGCGTCGGATGCTGAGCGGCGCGCTGCCGTATCGCGACTTATGGGAGAGTAAGCCGCCGGGCATTTATTACCTGTTTGCAGGCGTGGAGCGACTGTTCGGCAGCGCGGCCGTCGCCGTGTATATCTGGTTGGACGCGCTCGTTTCCGCCGGCGTGATGTATGCAACCTATCGCGTCGCGCGTCGATGCGCTTCGGCATGGGCCGCAGGCATCATGATGCTGCCGTTGTCGATGGTGTTCTGCCACCGCATTCTTGCGGATTGGGGCTGTAATCTAGAGAAGTTCGTCGCGCTGTTCGAGTTGGCCGCGCTGGGCATCGTGCTGAACGCGCGATCGGCACGCGGGGGGGCGTCCGCAAAGTGGTTCGCCGCCGGCGCGCTGTGCGCATGTGCCAGCCTGTTCAAGCAAACGGGCGTTGCACTCTTGATTGCCGTTACAATTTCCATGCTTGCAGAACTCAGGAAAAAATGCCCCACAGGTGATTCGTCAAAAGTCGGTGGTTTAGGCGTGGCGTTGGCGTGGTTGTGGGGCGGATTCGGATTCGTGTGGGCGATTGCCGCATCGGCGATGTTGCAGGCCGGAAACTTCCACGAGTTTGTCGATCAAGCCGTGCTGTATGATCTGCTTCGCGCGGGGACAGTGGAAGACGAACGAAACCGTATTCTGACGTTCGAACATTGGTCGAGCGTCGGCGAGGCGATCCGGCTTGGGATGATACTGTTCGGGCCGGCGCTGGTAGGGTTCGTCACATTGCGATTCGCAAACGTTCCGAAGAACGAGTCGGACGCGCCATTCGTTTTGAGGGCGTACTTCGTTGCCGCATTGGCACCGATGCTCTTCGCCCCGTTTGGATACGGCCACTATCTGTTGCAGGCCGCGCCGGTTGCCGCAGTGATCGCGGCGATCTGGCTGAATCGGCTGTCGCCTGAGGGCCTTCGCTTTCGAGCGGTGAGCATCGTTGCGGGGTCTGCTTTGGCGGTGTGGGGTGCATATTCCCTGGGCGATCACGTTCGTTTTACGCTTCGCGGTGACACCGAGAATAGCGCCTATGCGGCACAGGCGCGAAAGATCGACGCCCTCGTGCGAGCCGTCCAATCGCGCACGTCTTCGTCGGTTCGTGTGATGTTCTGGCCTCCGGACGCCGCTGCCTCGTATTATGCCGATCGAGTGACACCACTGGAGTCGGCGAATTCGCATGTGCTGTTTATGAAACTGGGACATCGCCTTGCGCCGCCAATGGATGTGCTGCTCGTGAAGATTCAGGCGGATCCGCCGAGACTGATCGTCGATCATACGCGGCTGCTCGTGCTGGTGGGCGAGGATGCGATGGAGATTGCGGGCAGTTCGCCCGCCGTGATGACCGAACCGGGAGTCTCGCTGCTGGAGGATGCAGACGATGCACACGATATGCTGGAAGGCCGAATCATCGCGCCGCTGAAGCGGTGGGTCCGCGCGGACTACGGCGGCCAGGAGCGTGTGGGCGACATTTGCACGCTATATTGGTATGGTCGGCCATGGCGAGAATGGACCGAGTACCTCATCGCGCAAGAGTAGGAGACGAACGAGCGGGAGATGAGTGAATCAGGCGACGTGAACGATATCCAACTGCCATCAGCGCGACCGCCGGCGTACGCCCGCATCGCGCTGATCTTGTTTGGATTGTCACTGGCGTTATGCGCATTCTCCGCTTGGGCGTGGCTGGGCGGCCGCACGCAGGCTTTTCATCGCGGCTATTCTCCCTTTACCGCTGAATGGAAAACGCACCAGCTGTGGATCGGTGATCCGTATATCGGCAGGGTATTTCGATGCGATGTGGATGAACGCGGTGAGAATGAACTGGGAAGGTCTTACACCTATTTCGCGCGGCCGATCGGCAAAAGTGGATTGTGCTTTCGAAGCGGCGAGGCCAACGGCCCGGTATTTGCGGTGGCCGTCGGCGACAGCTTCACGTTTGGGCACCAGGTTGCGTTCTCGTCGGTGTGGACGGAGCAGTTAGGCCGGGCGATCGATCGCGATGTCGTCAATCTCGGCGTAGCGATGTCGTCGCCGACGCAGTACCTGCGCGTGTTCGAGCGCGTCGGCGCGCCGCTGGAACCAAAGATCGTCATCATGACGACCTATGTAAACGACTGGCTTGACGAGGCGTGCGTGCAGGCGTGGTGGACCCTTCGGCAGACGCTGGGAGAGCAGGTCGACTTTCCGCGTTCCGAAGCGATATCAGAGACGATTCGCAAGAACGCCTATCGCGTTCCGCCGCATTGGAATCTACCGCCGCTGGATGCGGTGGTGAGTTGCGATATTGGAGGGCAGCTCTATTCCTTCGATGCATCGGCGTTCGCGGCGCAGGATACGCTTAGTCCGACGATCGCCGCCGGTCGCCGCTCGTCGGAGAGCGCGATCCTGGCGCTTCGGGACGCGGTGCGGGGCATCGGCGCTCGATTTCTGGTCGTCGTGATTCCGGCGAAAGAGCAAGTCTATCATGAACATGTGGCCCGGTTGATCCCCTATGCCCGGGCCGCGCCGCCGGATGTCTTTTGCGCGGCGACGGCCGAATGGTGTCGCAAGCATGACATCGACGTGATCGACATGTTTCCCATCCTGCGCGCGAAGGCGGCGGCCGGGGAGCATCCCTACTTTCCGCGTGACGGGCACTTTCGCGAAGAGGGTAACGCGCTGCTTGCGGAGATCCTGGTCGAACATCTTCGCCGAATCGGCCTGCCGGGATCGCCGTGAAAAGTGAACACCCGCTGACCAGCGGCCGGCGGGCGTTGAAAGGTCGGATTTATCGCGGCGATGCGCTTCACGCGTAGATTTTCAGCACGTTGTCGAGAAACTTCAGCGCTTCAGGCCGTTTGCGCTGGAATGAGTTTCGCCCGATGATCGAGCCGAAACCGCCGCCGTCGCGAATGGCCTTGCATTCGTCGAACACTTCCTGGTCGTTGTCCTTCTTGGCGCCGCCGCTGAATATGACGATACGTCGGCCGTTAAAGGCGCACTGCGTCACATGGCGAACGCGCTCGGCCAATGTGCCGATTGCAATCTTCTCTTTCTCGTAGACTTTGCGCGCCGCGTCCTGCTCGATATGAGCGCTGGGCAGCTTGACCTTCACAATGTTTGCGCCGAGCTGGCAGGCGATTTGCGCGGCATAGCCGCAAACGTCGATCGCCGTCTCGCCTTCCTTGCTCA
>CAZRFP010000121.1:0-13955 GCA_964599535.1 uncultured Planctomycetaceae bacterium | reverse complement strand
CGCCGCGCATGCCCTTGCCGCCGCCGCCAGCCGCAGCCTTGATGAGCACGGGATAGCCCACCTCGCGGGAGATTGTCTTCAACTCGTCGAGCGTCACATCCGCCGCGCCGGACCAGCCGGGCACGACGGGAACGCCTGCGGCCGTGAACTTTTCCTTGGCGATGATCTTGTCGCCCATGTCGCGGATGACATCGGGCGAGGGTCCGATGAATGTGATACCGACATCCGCGCAAGCTTGCGCGAAGTCTTCGTTTTCCGAGAGAAAGCCGAATCCGGGATGGATGGCATCGACGCCGTGGCGGCGCGCGATGTCGATGATCTTATCCATGCGCAGATAGGTTTCGGCGGATGTTGCGCCATCCAGTGCGTAGGCTTCGTCAGTCGCCGAGACGTGGAGCGATCGGCGGTCCGGCTGCGAGAAGACGGCGACGGATGTAATGCCCATTTCCTGTACGGTCTGGGCGATCCGCACGGCAATTTCGCCGCGGTTTGCGATGAGGATTTTTTTGAACATGGCTTATCCGATCGAGGAGGGAGAAGAATGTAATATGAACAATGAGGTACGAAAACGTGAGACGTGACGATCCGTCCGTTACACGAGCGGCCGCACGACCCATGAAAAGCAGGAACAGCCCACCGCGTTCATGCCTATGTCAACTTGTTGACCGGTACGACCTTTTTCATTGTGCATTCTTCACTCTTCACTCTTCACTCCCCTTCCATCCACCCGGGTTTTCGTTTTTCGAGAAACGCCTTGAGTCCGTCCTGCCCTTCGGGGGAGACGCGCTGGCGCGAGATGCGCTTGACGGTCAGGCGTTGTTTGGCGTTCCAGCATTTCTTTTCCTGCACGTCCGCCAGCACGCGCTTGCAGGCGGCCAGGGCGTTAGGCCCGTTGCCCTTGAGCGTTTCCGCAGTTTGGGCGATCCACGCGTCGAGCGATGCCTCATCCTCAACGACTTCGGATATCAGCCCGAGTCGGCGGGCCTCGGCTGCGTCAAACTTTTCGGCCGTCAAAGCGTAACGCCGCATGGGTCCGGGGCCTATTTTTTCCATGACATAGGGCGATATCACGGCCGGCAGAATGCCGAGCTTCACTTCGCTCAGGCAGAACACGGCTGACTTTACGGCGACGGCCATATCGCAAGCCGCCGTCAGACCGACGCCGCCGCCGATGGCCGCGCCGTGGACGCGAGCGATGACGGGCTTTGGGCACTCGCGGATGGCGCGTAGCATTTCGGCCATTTCCGTCGCGTCCGAGACGTTTTCTTCGAAGGAGTAGTCGACCATGCGCTTCATCCAGTGGATGTCGGCCCCGGCGCAAAAGCTCCGGCCCTCACTGCGCAGCACGACGACGCGCACGTTTTCGCGGTCGCCGGCTTCTTGGAAGGCGGCGGTCAACTCGGCGATGACGACTTCGTTGAAGGCGTTGTGCAGCTCGGGTCGATTGATTGTCACCGACGCGATCGCGCCTTCCACATGGGTTTGCACAAACTCGGGCATGACGGTTTCCCCAATTCCTTGAATCAGACACGCCTATTCCGGCGCAACACCGTCGCGGCGCGGTTGATGCGACATCTGCGAGCGTCGCCGCTTGGCGCATCAGCCGCGCTCTGAGAGCTGCTTTTTCAGCTTTTCCACTTCTTCCTGCAACTGCTGCAGTTGGCGATAGACCTGCGGCAGCTTTTCAAAAATCGACAATGACCGCATGGTATCCTTGATCGGCATCGCCGGCGCGCCGGCCACGCGCGTATTGGCCGGCACGTCGCGCATGACGCCCGCCATCGCGGCGATCTCCGCGTTGTCGCCGATCGTCAGGTGTCCGGCCACGCCCACCTTGCCCGCCATCGTGACGTGACGTCCGACTGTCACTGAGCCTGCGAGACCGACCTGCGCAACGAACATGCAGTCCTCGCCGATCTTGGTTCCGTGACCGATGGCGACGAGGTTGCTGAATTTCGTGCCCGAGGCAATGACGGTTTTACCGAGCGTGGCGCGGTCGATGGCGCAATTCGCGCCGAGTTCGACATCGTCGCCGATCTCGGTGATGCCGATCTGCGGGATCTTGTGCCATTTTTGGCCGACCGGTGCATAGCCGAGGCCGTCTTCGCCGATGACCGTTCCCGCATGTAGCGTGACGCGGTGGCCGATGATGCAGCCATCATAGATGACGACGTTGGGATAAAAGATGCAGTCGTCGCCAATGCGACAGTCGCGCGCGATGTAGACGCCGGGATAGATCACTGCGTTGCGGCCGATGGTGACGTTGGCTTCGATGGTGACGCCATGATGGATGTTTGCGCCTTCGCCGATGGCGGCCGAAGGATCGATCATCGCGGCGGTGTGGGTGCCGACCGGGCGATGGCGGCGATAGCCGTGGACATGCACCATGACGGCCATCGTGGCGGCGTAGGGGTTTGCCGTGCGAATGACGTTCAGACTCTTGGGCACGGCCTGATCCTGGGCGACGATGACGGCGCCTGCGCGCGTGGTGGCGAGGGCCGGTTCGTATTTTGGATTGGAAAGGAAGCTGAGCTGGTTAGGCGCGGCGTCTTCGAGCGTGGCGACGCCGATGATCTCGCAATCGGCGTTTCCATCAATGGCGGCAGGCATTCCAATGCGTACGAGGTAATCAACGAGGGCGCTGAGCGAATGTGCCATTTCCCGCTACCGTAACATGTCTGAGCGGCCTTTCACGCTCGAAAGGCATCGGCCATGTTATTTTCGTCGGCGCGTCGAGTCAACCCGCGTCGTCGGATCGGCCCCATCAGTATTCCGACTCCGGCCGCTCGTTCGTCCGTTCATCGCGCTGATCTTCGAGTCCTTCGAGCACGAAATCGGCGGGGATGGTCTTCATCTCGCAGAATGTCGAGAGGATATCGAGCATTTCGGAATAGGGCACTGCGAATCCTCGGAGTTCGTCGTTGTCATCCCGTTCGGGCGCGTCGCACAGATAGGCGATGAGTTCGCCCACGTTGAGGGGCGCTTTGAGCTTCGGCGACGAGATGCGCCGGCGCTTGTTGTAATAAATAAACGTGAGATGCTCGTCGTCCGGCATCGCCGTCAGGGTCGAGATGATGCGACGACCGTCGTTGCGATTGCCCGGAAAGACGGCGGGCGTGCGGCAGGCCATATTTTTTCCAAAGACTGCGATGCGCGGCTGTCCGGTACGGCGGGCATAGATCATGAACGGTCCGCTGGAATCGACGATGTCGAGTATGAGGTTGTCTCGATCGAGGATGCGCGACTGAATGGCGGGATGAGCACGCCGCGACAGCGCGCGATAGGCGAGAATGCGAAGCTGCTTGTCGGGATCGTTCAGCAGTTCGCGAAGATGCTCACCTGCGGCATACATGTCGCGTGCCCAGCCCAATTCTTCGACGGCCTGTTCGCGAAATTCGCTCTGGGGATCGCGTGCGTGCCGTGCGACGACATCGACGCCACGGCGATCGCCGAGGCGCAGGGCCGTGCGCCCGGCGTGAAAGCTGATCGCGGGCGTGTCGGAAAAGAGCAGACGCTCGATCTGCGGCAATATGTTCTTCCCGATGGCTTCGAGCGCCGTGGCGATGGCCTCGTAGTCGGGATCAGGTTCGTCAAATGCCTGCACCAGTTCCTTTATTCGGCGCTGGATGAATTCGGGATTGGAATTGAGCGGCGTTCGCAGGACTCGATTGAGAAAGAACCACTTGCGGTCCCGGAATTCGTTGGGGATTCTTAGTGCCACATGACTGGCACGTTCGCCGGTCGCGATGCCCTCCAGTCCGGGATAGCGGCTGTTCAGCTCACGCTCGATGCGCTTAGCCATGCTCGGACTGGGGTCGTTCAGCACGAGGCGGATTTTTCTTGCCTCTTTGACGATGCCGCCGCCGAGAACCATGCCCGATCGCAAATCAACCTTGTCAAACGGTCGCCCCTGCCGATTAAACGGACTGACGAAGACTGGTCCGGTGGCCGTCGCCAGCGTTTCGCCGCCGAGCACGCCGCTGGGCGTCTCGGCATAGACCTTCAATTCGCCGAGAAAGAGGCGTCCGCCGACGATCGACGTCGCCTCGCTGCCCAGCGCTTTGACGAATACATCGAACCGATCTCCCTTTTGCGCGCCGGCGGGGATGAAGCCCGTCAGCTCGACCATGCAGGCGTCGCGGCTATTGAGAAAGTCGGCGGGCACCGGCCCCGGACGGCTGGGGTCCTGCATGCGCTGGATTTCCTTGAAGAGGTAGTCCTTGACGGCTTCGGGTCCGTCGCGGCCGCCGGTGTCAACCAGATCGACGACCATGCCGAAACCGCGCACTTGATTAAGCCTCATGCCTTCGATCGTTACGAGCGGCGCAATGGTGTCTCGTATCGCGGGGCTTTCCGAGATGGGACGGGCCGCGGCGGAGGGTTGTTCCTTCTTGTCGCGGTTGACGTTGAAGAGCTGATTCCATTCCTGCTCCGTCGCGCAACCGACGTTGAGCAGAATGAGCAGCGGCCCTGTAAGGGCAAATCGATTCAATCGAAGGTGATGGTGCGTTGTGTTCATTTCGATCTTCTCCGGCAAACGGAGTGTGTGCGGCGCGCGTCGGGCGTGCGACGCTTCAAATGTTGAAATCATGTGCCGGTCCGCTCGTCTGTCTTGGCGGGCGCACCTTCAGTTCAGGCGGGGTGCAAATGACCGTGCTGCCGGGCGGAACGCTCGTTGTGAGGAACGTCGATCCGCCGACGGTGGAGCCTTCGCCGAGGACGGTGTCGCCTCCGAGAATCGTCGCATTGGCGTAGATCGTCACGTTGCTTGAAACGGACGGATGGCGCTTGTAGCCGCGGACCATGCGTCCTCGATCGTCCTTCAGGAAGCTGAGCGCGCCCAGCGTGACGCTTTGATAGACTTTCACGTTTTCGCCGATGTCGGTCGTCTCGCCGATGACGACTCCCGTGCCGTGGTCGATGAAGAAGCGCTTGCCGATGCGCGCGCCGGGATGGATGTCGATGCCGGTCTTCATGTGCGCCCACTCGGCCATGGCGCGCGGGATCAGCGGCACGTCCATCTGATAGAGCAGATGGGCGTAGCGGTGGACCGTCACCGCGATCAGACCGGGATAGGCGAAGATGACTTCGTCGGTGTTTTCGCAGGCCGGGTCGCCGTCATAGGCGGCTTGCACGTCGAGGGCAAGCATCTTGCGCATTTCGGGAATCTGATCGAGAAAGGCATGCGTCAATTCACGCGCTCGCTCGTCAAATGGCACGGCCTGCGACGAAGGACCGTTCGGATCGTAGTTGCCGCTCACTTCATTGAGGTGGCACAGCGCGAGGAAAATCTGCATGTAGACGGCCTGCCCGAGGCGCGGGAGAAGTTCGCCGACGTGGTACTTCACGTTCTTGAATGAGAGATTCTGCCGTTCAAAATAGCCGGGGTAGGAGATTTCGAACAGTGTGTCGATGATTTTCTCGATCTCGGAGCGGCTGGGCATATAGCCGCGGCTGATGTGCCGCGTCGAAGGCTCTTCGACGTAGCTGTCCACGATGCGATCGACCAGATTTGCGATCCGGTCGTCCATGTCAAATTCGCCGATCATGTGGAAGCAGTCTCCTTGCGGGCAACGCCGCCGGCGGGCAGGTCTTCAGGATTATACGCCTTACATCGGACTTATGGGCATAGGCATTTGCCCGGCGACGCTCGCTTTCCATTCGCCGGTTTCAGCGTTATAAAACCGACTGCAGCGTGGCGAAAGTGCTGCTCCACGCCAAGGGTAATCGGACCCCGGCAGGATTGGCATCCCCATTCGCGGACCGACGGAGGGCAAGGGATGGCCTTCTGGTCGAACCGGCCTTGCTCGGCGATCTTGAAATGGACTTTGCGAATCTTGGAAATACGAGCGTCATCGGCCTGCAATGGGGCGACGAGGGCAAGGGCAAGATCGTCGATCTGCTGACCGAGCATTTCGACATTGTCGTCCGATATGCCGGCGGGGCCAATGCCGGGCACACGGTCTGGATCGGCCCTGAGAAGTTTGCCCTGCACCTGATACCCAGCGGCATTCTGCGGCCGGAAGTGCTGAACATCATCGGCCCCGGCGTCGCGCTCGATCTGGCAATTCTCACGCGGGAGATAGACGGCCTTCGCAGCCGAAGCATCGAGGTCGGCCGAAATCTGTTGATTTCGAATCGATCCCATCTCGTCATGCCGTATCACAAGAAGCAGGACATGCTGGCCGAGGCACGGCTGGGCGCGAAGCGGCGCATCGGCACAACGTCTAAAGGCATCGGCCCGTGCTATGCGGACAAGATGCTGCGAAGCACCGCGCTTCGAATGGCGGACCTGGCGCGGCCGGAAGATTTTCGCAAGAAGCTTGGGGAGATTGTCGAAGATCGGAATCGTGTTTTTTCGGCGCTTTATGATGACAGCGAGCCGCTCGATGCGCGAGCGATCGCGGATGAATACCTGGGCTATGCCGAAGACCTCAAGCCGCACGTCGTGGATACGACGCTGGCGATTCATGATGCGTTGTCGCGCGGCGATCGGATGCTGTTTGAGGGCGCTCAAGGCAGCCTGCTCGATCTGAACCACGGCACGTTTCCGTATGTCACGAGCAGCACCTGTACGTCCGGCGGCGTCGCGGCCGGGGCGGGTGTGCCGCCGGCGGCGGTGAACAGTTACCTAGGCGTGATTAAGGCGTATTCGACGCGCGTGGGCAGCGGGCCGTTTCCGACGGAGCTGAGCGATGCGACAGGCGATCGCATCCGCGAGCGCGGGCATGAATACGGCACGACGACAGGCCGGCCGCGGCGATGCGGCTGGTTTGACGCTTTTTCGGTTCGATATGCGGTCGAATTGTCGGGCATCACGCAGGTTGCGGTCATGCACCTCGATACGCTGGGCGGCTTTTCGCGCGTTTGCATCTGCACCGGTTACCATTATCGCGGCACGCCCCTGCGGATGTTCACGCCCGATCTCGACGTGCTCCGTGATGTCGAGCCGGTCTATGAAGAATTGCCCGGTTGGGACGAAGACGTCAGCGGCGTCGCGGCTTACGAGCATTTGCCCGCGGCCGCGCGGCGATATGTCGACCGGATCGAAGCGCTGCTCGGCGTGCCGATCACGCTCGTGAGCGTCGGTGCCGAGCGGATGGCGACGCTACATCGCGAGCCGTTGCGCCAGCTTCGACCGGCCACGGTGGTTTGAAGGGGCGGTCTCATGCCGACATTGGAGAAACTCAATCCGCTGCTCGATCTGGGGATTCCGCCTGAGCGGATGCCGCGCCATGTGGCGATCATCATGGACGGGAACGGCCGCTGGGCCAAGCGCCGCGGCCAGGAGCGCGTTCGCGGGCACGAGGCCGGTGCGGAGAACGTCCGTGAGATTGTGACCCATTGCGCCCGGCTCGGCGTCGAGGCACTGACGCTCTACAGCTTCAGCACGGAAAACTGGAACCGTCCGATCTAAGAGATCGCCCATCTGATGAAGCTGTACGTTCATTATCTCATTCGCGAGCGCGGCGAGATCATGGACAACGACATCCGCCTCATTCAGGTCGGCCGCCGCGCCGGTCTGCCGGATGAGGTGCTGCGTGAACTGGATGATACGGTCTCGTTGTCGCGCAATAACAACGGCATGAAACTTTGCCTGGCGCTGAACTACAGCAGCCGCGTGGAGATTGTCGATGCGATCCAACGGATCGCCGAGCGAGTCGCACGCGGGGAGATCGCGCCGACCGACATAGACGAAAAGCTGGTCAGCGAATCGCTTTACACCGCCAGCGTACCCGATCCCGACTTGCTTATTCGCACGGCCGGCGAGATGCGCGTCAGCAACTTTCTGCTCTGGCAGATCAGTTATGCGGAGATTTATGTGACGGACGCGTTATGGCCCGACTTTCACGTTGCCGAGCTGAACGAGGCGTTTAAGGCGTTTTCGCAACGCGAGCGGCGGTTCGGTCGCGTCGCGCCCGCGTCATGAGCGGGACATGCCGTCGTGGTGGATGATCCGCCACGAAATGACACGCACGACCTCATCCCGATTCACGATCATGCGGTTTTAGGAGTTTGCATGGCTTCTCCCTCCATTGACGAACAGCTCTCGCTGCTGGAACGCGGCTGCGAGGCGATCTACAGCCTGCCGGACTTGCGCAAGCGATTGGAGGCCGGCCGCGCCGCGAATCGGCCGCTGCGCATCAAGCTGGGCATGGATCCGACTGCGCCTGATATTCATCTGGGGCATACGGTCGTTCTCCGGAAAATGCGCCAGTTTCAAGATTGCGGCCACAAGGCGGTGCTCATCATCGGCGACTACACGGCGCGAATCGGCGATCCCACCGGCAAGACCAAGGCGCGGCCGACACTCGATGAAGAGACGATCAGGCAGAACGCCGAGACGTATTTTCAGCAGGCCGGCAAGGTGCTGGACACCGATCCGTCGCGGCTGGAGATTCGCTACAACAGCGAATGGCTCGCGGCGCTGACCTTTGCCGATGTTCTGCGGCTGACGGGCCACATGACGATTCAGCAGATGCTCCAGCGCGAAAATTTCAAGCTGCGCATGGCGAACGAAACGCCGATCATCATGACCGAGATGCTCTATCCGCTGATGCAGGGCTATGATTCGGTGATGATTGACGCTGATGTGGAACTAGGCGGGACGGATCAGACGTTTAACAACCTTGTCGGTCGCGACCTCATGAGCGCCCACGGCAAGCCGCCGCAGATCGTTGTCATCATGCCCATCCTGCGCGGGCTGGACGGCGTCGAGAAAATGAGCAAGTCATTGGGCAATTACGTCGGCGTGACCGACGCGCCGAAAGACATGTTCGGCAAGACGATGAGCGTGGCCGACGAAATGATGCGCGAGTGGTACACGCTTCTGACGCAGTTGCCTTCGGCCGAGATCGACGCGCTGGTTGACGCTTCTCGGACGCATCCGCGCGACGCGAAGATCCGCCTCGCGAAGCTGATCGTGACGCAATATTACGGCGCGGAGGCGGCTGATCGCGAGGAGGTTCTCTGGCAGAAGGTCATGGTCGATGGCGGACTGCGAGATGACATACCGATGGCAATGGTAGAACGCTCGCAAGTCGACGCGGACGGGGTGATCTGGCTGCCGAAGCTGCTCAAACTGCTCGACATGACGCCATCGACGAGCGAAGGAAGGCGGCTGGTGCAGGGGGGCGGCGTGTATGTCAATCGCGAGAAGGTAGAAGATCCTAACGCGAAAGTGCCGCTTGCGGATGACATGATCGTGCAGATCGGCAAACGGCGCATCGCAAAAATCAAGATCGTCGATGGCGAGCAGCCATGAGCGCGAATGGGCCGAATCCAGGAGCGCGCGTTCAACCGGGTCGATTCATCGTCAGGCTGCGCTCCGTCACGCACTCAAATCTGGCGGCGCACGAAGTGGAAGCGTTGATCGAGCGCAGTTCGGACGACATTTCCGAAATCCTCCGCATTCACCGCTTACACGAGAATGGGCAGATGGACCTCGTCGGCGTTTTGCCATCGGCGCTGCGCGAGCGGGATGTGCTGCTTTTTTTGTGGGATAACGTCGGCGCCGCGCGGCGGGATTACGACGCGCTGCTTGCGACAGCATCGCGCGTGCCGCCGCCGTGTCGCATCGATCTGCGGCTGGTTCATGCGAGAGATTATGCCGTGTCGCATGTGGTCGCGCTGGTCTTTCCGCTGGCGTGCGGCGAGGGCGTGGGGCAGTGGCTCAGTTCGGCTGAATTCCGATCGGGCGCGCGAATGGATGCCTCGCCGATGCACTTGGCGCGATTCGAGGCGGCGATCTCGCAAGTCATTCTGTCGGCGACGTTGGAGCCGTCGCGGGCCGGAGAATAAGCGTCACGCTCGTGCCTTTCTCGGGGATGGCGCCGGTATGGGCGCGAAGCCACAGCGCTGCGTCCGAATCGCTCTTCGGCTCCGGCAGTGAGAGCAGCGCCGTGTCGAAGTTCACGACTGTCACGACGGTTCCTTCGACATCGGCGGCGAAGCGCCTCTGCTCATCGCGCCGCGAGCCGGTGAAGAGCCAGTGCGTGTGTCGCATCGGCGCGTCGCGCTCCTGATCGTACATCCAGTTACATGCCGAATGCTCAGTGGTTTCGCCGTCGTGATCGTAGCGCACGAGCACATCGACCGCGTCGCCGGAGGCCGGCGTGATGGTCTTTGTCTCCCAGTCAAATGACACCGGATTTCCGGGCGTCAGGCCGATCAGCCCGAGCGCCTGATGGATATGCTCCGGCCGCACGCGCAGCAGCAAAATGGACTCGTGCTCCTTCGGAACCGGCGCCTTGGCATATGCGAACAGTTCCAATTCACCGCTGCGGAGGATGACTTCGCCTTCGACTTCGACCTGCGGCCGGCGATAGTCGATCCGTAGACCGGGCTGATATTCGATGACGGCGGCTTCAGGGCGCGACATGCCGCTTTGCGAGGTTCCTTTGTCGTCTTGTGGTGTCGAGTCATTTACTCGTGCGTCTTCGTGCGATTCGCTGGCGGCGGGCGGGTCGGTGCGAATGTGTTCGCCGCGATTGGACGCGCACGCGTTTGCGAATGGCAGCGCAGATAGCGCGAAGGCAATGGCTGGAAACCTGCATCGCATCAGCGTTTGACGCATGGGGCGTTTATCCTCTATTCGCCGAATGAGCATCATCCACCTCCGAGGCTGGCCTTTGCGCGGCGCAAGTTTTCCGCGGCGAGTTTGCTGTTTGGGTTGATCGCCAGCGCCCGCTCGAAGCAGTCGATGGCCGAGCGGATGCGACGGACGGCCTCCTCCATGCGGCCGGCGCGGGCCGAGGCGTTAGCAAGGTTTGCACGGCTGATGCCGAGATTGATCCACGCCTCTTCAAAGTCGGGCCGCAGCCGTACGGCTGTGTCGCTGATCTCTTCGGCGCTTCGCCACCAGCTGAGCGAGATCGGAACGGCCGACATGTTGTCGAGCGTGACGGCACGGGCCGCGTCTGGTCCGGCGGCGGCGGCGATCCACGCGTTGATGTCGGCGCGATCTTCGCTGACGGCGTCGTTGATGATGGTTTCGACGTGCGCGGGAATGCGGCGCACAAAGATGACGGCGATGGGATCGGCATATACGAGCGCCCAGGCGCCGTCGTCTCGCACCAGCGCCTGCACCAGCGCCTGCGTGTCCGGTCCGCAATGCAGCAGGGCGGCGTTGATGTTGAAACGCTCGAACAGAGGCTGGTGAGGAATGAGTCCCAGCCCGACGTCAAAAGCTGCTCGCAGCGTGGCGTCTTCATAGGCAAACGTGTTCGTGTCAACAAAAAGTTTGAAGCGCTCCGGCAGCCAGGGCAGCACGTTGCTTGATGTGAAGTAATCAACGAACAGATTCGGTTGGATGTCCGGCCGGTTCGCCAGCCAGGCCAGGGCCGCGCGGGGAAACGTCCGATCGAGATATCCGTAGCCGAATTCGCGCGTTGAGCGCCGTTCGGCAAAGTATGTGCTGCCTGTCACGGCTTCGGCGGAAAGAGCGGCGCAAACGAGCATGACGCCTGCGCATAGGCATCGTCGAACCAGGACGCGCTTCGTATCGGTTGCGGACAGGGAAAGGCGCAGCGAAGCCATGGCGGCGACAGTCATTGGGGCGGCGGCGAGCGCGAATTGGGCGATGTTCCGGCGCATCTGCGTCGACATGGCGAATAAAACGAGGATGAAGACGACAGCGCCCAGGGAGCCGCGTCGCAGGAGCGGCACGACCGCGACGGCGGTGACGGCGAGCATTGCCAGATAGGCCTGGATCGTTCGATAGTTGACGCGTTTGATTCGGGGGTCCGTCTTGGCGCTGATAAATTCGAAGGGCGATTTGAACTCGGAAATCTCGCCCCATGCGCTCTGCGAATCGCCGGGAGCATGGGCGCCCATGACGTCTTTCGACTTCAGAAAATCGAGCGTTCGAAGCGGAAAAACGGCGGCGCGCACGCCCCACGGATGCGCGGCGCATGCAGCGACGACGAGCGCGGCGAGCAGCGTCATTCGCTTGAAATCGGCCGCAAGTTTCGCCGGAGTGTCCGTCGCGCGGGGCGCGTTTCGGCCGATGAAGCGCCAAAGAGATTCAAGCCAATAAGCACCGACGAGAAAAACGCCCACGAGAAAGTAGCTGTGGAGATTGACCCACGTAACCTGTAGCAGCGCGATAGCGGCGGCAGATTTCCACGACCGCACGCCGCGCGACAGGATCGCGAGCATCAGCATCATCACGGCATAGCTGAATAACTCCGGCCGAAGGCTCAGGCGTTCATAGGCGCCGAGGCATGCCAGCAGCCAGCATGTCGCCACCGAAAGCGGACCGCCCGACATCGCCCTGACGACCACGGCCATCGCGCCAAAGATGGTCGCGACGAGCAGTGTGCGCAGTGCGGTGAGGCCCGCCTCGCCACACAGACGCTCAGCGAGTGCCATGATGACTTGACTTCCCCAGTTGGCGTTCACGAAGGGGATGGCCGTCTCAGGCAGCAGAAACGGATCAGGCGCGAAGCCCACGATGCGGCCGGTGTCGAGGAAGTGGCGTCCGTAAGCGATGTGATAGCCGAGATCGAGGCTGCTGAGCTTGAACCATGTGAGCGACAGGACAAGTACGCCGGCCGCGATGCAGGCGGCATATGCAAGGGTGTCTCTCGGAGACATCGTGGCTGCCAGCGGCGCGGCGTCGCTGCGAGGAAGTCTGTTTGTCGGCTTCTTTGTGTTTCTCGACATGTACGGCGTGAAGTGTAATGCCGAACTACCGTCGCGGAAACGAAGCGGCAGCGAGTCGTTGCCGTGAATGGCGCGTCGCAAGGACGTGGGGCGAGGAAAATGGAAAGGGCCGATCTTTCATCGAGAAAGATCGGCCCTTGGATGGCTGGTCGATTTGTATGGCGTCCGATGCTATTCGCCGGTAAACGACGACAGCGTCGGGAAGGCCTCGGCTTCGGCCTCCTTCTGGATGATGATCGACGGCTTGACGAGGATGAGCAGCACCTGGTCGTCCTTCACGTTGGACGTATTGGAAAAGGCGCGCTTGAGGATCGGAATGCGTGAGAGGATCGGCACGCCGGCGTCGATATCGCGCTCGCCGGAGAGCTTCAGGCCGCCGATGAGCAGTGTGCCGCCGTCGGGGACAGAGACGGTCGTGCGAATCTGCTGCGTGGTTCGCGTGGCAAGTTCGACAAAGCCGGAGCCGACCGTCTGCGAGCCGCCGAAGAAGACGGTTCGGAAGTCGCCCGTCACCTGAGTGAACGTGCGGATGGTCATTGTGACATAGCGTCGGTCAGACGAGACGGTGGCCTGCACGTCGAGCGAGCGGCCGGTGAGGGCCGAGTCAATGTTGGGCAGGAATGCGCCGGCGTTGTCGCCGATGATGGGCGTCAGTGCGGCGATGTAGTCCTGCTCAACGAAGGCTTCAAACGTCGCGCGCTGTCCGTTGAAGAGCACGAGACGCGGCGCGTCGAGGTCGCTGGCTCGCCGGTCGATCTGCGTCGCGCGGAGCAGGAAGTCGACCTGGATGTTGTCGAGGAAGCTGCCGAAGATCTGGAAGGCCGGCGTCGAGTTGCCAAGCGAGCCGAGCGAGCCGGCGACGTTGGTATTCGCCGGGCTGGCCAGATCAAGCGTGTTGTTGGCGATGGGAATCGGTGTAAACCGGCCGCTGTGCGGACCCATGCTGCCGGGGGCGGGCACGAGGCCTGGCTGGCCGTAAGGCTGGCCAAACGGCTGTGTCGGCAAGGCGATTCCGACGCCGCCGGGTGCACCGGGCGTGAAACCGTTTCGCACAAACTGCCGGGGGACGAGCACCGGGTTGTTGGTGGCCGGGTTCAGAATGGTGGTCCGGTCGAATCCGGCGTTTCCGTTGTTAAGAATGACATCGAGATCAACGCCGATCTGCTCAAGCCAGTTTCGCGTGACAGTGATGTAGCGGGCTTCGACGGCAATCTGCAGAGCGCGCGCCTTTCGCAGGTCGCGAAGCAGGTCGCGCAACTGGGAATGGGCCGTTGAAGTCTGGGTGACGA
>CAZRFP010000120.1:0-13985 GCA_964599535.1 uncultured Planctomycetaceae bacterium | reverse complement strand
AAATAAGTCGACCAAAACGGGGCCTTTGAATGAATCTTTTTGCGTTTCAACTTAGCGTCGTTGGTTGAAGAAGCGGTGGCCTATGGGGAGGAGTTCTTGAATTTGCAGCATGAGATTGAGAATGTACTTTCCATGCTGATCGTCAACGCCGCCGGCGGTGATCGCGACTGCGAGGAGGAAGAGAGACTTTGTCGTTCCGCAGCGTTTCTAAATTATCAGGCAAATCGGAAGGCCATCCTTGCAGCAACAGTTAGTGCAATCGCTGCAATTCCCCTTGCGTGCATACCTGCTGGACCTGCCTATTTACTTTGTTTCGGTGGCTTAGAGGCTGCTGCCTTGGTTGCTGAAGCGATAAGCCTCTCTGCTGAAAACGACCGCCTAGAGGCGGCTTACCTTATTTGTAAAAGAGACCGGTTACAGTGCGAAGCAGATAATGAGTAGTAATCGCACAATTATAGCTAATTGCGTTTAACCGATGAAGCGATATCCTCGCTTTGTTTATCAGTTGTACCCTGAACTGGAGCGGTTCTCGAGCATCGAGATCGCCGCAGGCGCACTGCGTCGGTCCTGGTTCAGAACCGGTTTTCTACTCACCCCGGCGTTGTTTTTTCTATGCGTCTTCTTGGTGCCGCTGAACGAAGTTTTTCTTCGCATCAACGATGCTGCGGGCATAGCTGTCATTGTCTCTCTGGGGCTTCTGCCGGGTGTCATGACTTGGCTTTTTCGAAGACGTGTTCGGCGAGCCTTGCGACGAGAATTGAATCGTTTGGGCGTACCCATTTGCATTCGCTGCGGCTATGATCTGCGAGGTAGCGTCGGAAGCCGATGCCCGGAATGCGGCGATTCAGAGCATTTGAGAACATGACGCGCGGCGTGCGCGTCGCGCCGCAGTCCACCTCGGCGATGGACGAGCGCATCGAGCGCCGCAGCGATCCGTACGGCCGCGAGTATTACTGGCTTACGGGCGACTTCAAGAACATCGGCGGCGAATCCGACACCGATCGCCGCGCGATCCAGGACGGCTTCGTGTCCGCCACGCCGCTGCACTTCGATCTCACCGATCAGGTGCTGCGCGGGAAAATGTCCGACTGGAACTGGCCCGAACTACCCTGCTGACGACGCGCTGGCAAGGCCAGGCTCGCGCCGCCGAACAGAAACTGGACCAACTGAATCAGACTGCATCGTAGCGGCCCGGAAGTCTCGCACAAGAACCGTCCGGAGATTCCAGCTAAACTGCGAGCAACGACATACTGAAACAGGCACAGCCGATCGCGTCCTGAACTACACACTTGATTTCTCGTTTCGGCGTTTCCACATCTCGCCGTTTCGACGTTTACTTCTTCATCTTCTGAATCAGAATCTCCGCCGTCTCCGGCCGCATGATGCGCGGGTCTGGCAGCTTGCCTTCGAGCAGTTCCTCGCGAATCTGCCGGCCGGAGATCGAAACGGGTTTTTCGTTCGGGTGGTTCTCGACGAGATCAACGCGACCAACGCTCTCGTAAAACGCCGCAAAGCCGACTTTGACAGGCTGTATCTCCAACTTGCCGGACAAATCATCGAAGATGCGCTGGGCGTCAAGGGGGTCCCAGATATCCGCGCCATCGTCAAACGGCGCGTCGGCGTGTTTCCGGCCGATGATGATGTGCGTAAAGCCGTAGTTCTGCCGGTAAATGGCGTGCATGATCGCCTCGCTCGGTCCGGCGTAGAACATCTTAATGTCCAGCCCAAGCAGCATCACGCGGTCGTGCAGTGTGTACGACTTTGACGCCCAGAGTGCTTCGTCCTTGTCACCCTGCCCGAGGGCGTTGCGTTCGATGAGGGCCTCATACGTCGCCATGCGCGTCGCGGCGTCCACGTCGTCGGATTTGGTCTCGCCCACGAGCGGATTGAGCACCGCGCCGGCCGTGTCACATTCCCGGATCAGTGCCTCCAGTCCGTAAACCAGGGCATATTCATGTGCCCGATGGAGCGGATTGCGCGTCTGAAACGCCACGACTTGCGTCCAGCCCTTTTCGGCGAACAGCTTGCGCGTCTCTTCGGGGCGCAGAACGTACTTGCCATAGGCAGGGTGTCGCGGCTGCGGCAGCACTTCGATCTCGCCGCCGATGAGCGCCTCGTGTGGATCGTTCATCACCATTCGCCCGCCGGGATGATCCGCCCGATCGGTGCGATAGACCGCCTTGAGATATTTGGCCTTGTCATAATCGAAGACGTCATTTACGAGCAGCGTTCCGACGGTCTGGCCCTTGCCGTTCTGCAGGCGCACCTTCTGCCCCGGCTGAATGGTCGCGGCCTGATCGGCGTAGATCGGCAGGGAGATGGGAATCGTCCATGCGTAGTCGACGCCGTCGTGTGTGAGCGTGGCCTGATCCAGCGCCCGATGCCACTGGTCCTTGTTCATCGGACCGGTGAGCGGGCTGAGGCCGCCGTCGCCAAAGCGATAGACGCTGGAAAGATCGGCGTCGTCGACGGTGACGGCTTCAAGCGCCTCGGCTTCCTTCTTGAACGCTTCGACACGCTCAAGAGGGACCGTTCGATTGACCGGGGCGCTAAGCCCGCCGTGGACGGGGATCAAGTCGGACATGGATTGGGACTCGCGGTTTTGTGATCGGAGACCAGCCGGATCAGTCCGGCCGCGCCGCGCGACGGCTCTTGCCGATCGCCAATAGACGGCCGAACCGCACCCGCGAAACGGCCGTTGCAACGATCGGAATATTAGGGGTGGGGCGCATCAAATACAACTCGCGCGGCCGGTCGGCGCTTGACGGCATATCGCCCGGCGTGGGAACATCGATTCCTGATGATGCAATCAAATGATGCCATCATAGATGTCGCATTGCCGCGCGGCGGATATTCCGTACACATCGGGCGGGGTCTGCTGTCGCGCGCCTGCGCCCTGATGCAGGGGCGCTGGCATGATCGCCGAGCGTGCATCGTGACCGATTCCAACGTCGGCCCGCTCTATGCCGACTTACTGGCCGATGCGCTTCGCGCCGGCGGGATCGCGCCGCACGTTGTCACCATCCCCTCAGGCGAGTCCAGCAAGTCGCTCGCGCAGGCCGCGCGCCTCTATGACGAACTTTCGCAGCGGCGCCACGAGCGCGGCGAGCCGATCTTCGCGCTCGGGGGCGGCGTTGTCGGCGATCTGGCCGGCTTCGTCGCGGCGACGTGGATGCGCGGCGTCCCACTGGTGCAGGTTCCGACGAGCCTTGAAGCCGACATCGACGCGAGCGTCGGCGGCAAGACGGGCGTGAATCATGCATCGGGTAAGAACTTGATCGGGGCGTTTCATCAGCCCGCGATGGTGCTGATCGACGTAGACTGCCTCTCGACGCTGCGCGATCGTGACTATACGTCGGCGCTGGCTGAGTCCGTCAAACATGCGATCATCAGTGGTGACGATTTTCTGCGTTGGCATGAGGCGCATACCGACGCAATTCGTTCGCGCGATCCGGCCACGATGCTCGAACTCATCCGCCGCAACTGCGAGATCAAGGCGAGCGTTGTTGTCGCGGACGAACACGAATGCGATCCATCCGGCGTCGGCCGCGCGGCGCTGAATCTCGGCCACACCGTCGGCCATGCGATCGAGGCGGAGTGTAGATACGTGTTAACGCATGGCGAAGCGGTGGGACTGGGATTGATCGTCGAACTTGATCTCGCGGTTCGCCATTCGCATTTGTCAGATGCCGACCGCATTCGTGTCGAGCGGTTGCTCTTGGCGCTTGGGCACACCGGAAAATTCCAGGGATCGTTGAATTTAGATGCGCTGATAGGTCGCATGCGGATCGACAAAAAGGCGTTGAAAGGCGAAATTCGGTTCGTCGTGCCTCAGCGACCCGGCCTGATCGAATGGTTGAGTGTTGCGGACGATTCCTCGATCAAGCAGGCCATTCGGCACATACAGGCGTGAAACCGGGAACAAGCTCGATGCTAGGCGTGGGGTGCTCCCATTTGTGGGGGTGGGATTGTAGCAATTGGGCGGGATGTGATGGCAACATTCGATGTCCGGAAAATATCCGGAACTAGTTGTATTCACACAGGTTAAGACGAAAGAAATGCCGGCGACAAAAGCCAAAATAATGCTCCTACGGCATTGATTCGCAAGAGGATGTTCCGCTATAGTGATTGTCGGAAGTGTGCTACCGCGCGGCGGGGATGCGCGCCCGGTTAAGGGGCGATGCGAGGGGATGCCCGAGAGCGGTGCACGGGAAGAGAAAGAATGCATTTTCGTTTCAGACAAGCCTGCCTTGCCTTGGCGCTTCTATCGTGCGCGCTGACCAAGGCCGTCGCCGCGCCGATTGACTACGGCGACTTCATCGGTATGAACCCCGGCGAAGTCGACTTCCTCATGGTGCGCGAGAATTCGATCACGGATCCGACGCCTCTGTTCGATGCGCCCGTGCGCGTCGGCAATCGGCTTGTTTTCACGCCGCTCACGTTTGCCTCCTTCGCCGCCAACGGTTCAGCCGACGCGACCGTCGGCACGCTTTCGATGCGCATCCGCGCTGAAGTCGGCCAATTCCTGAAGGAAATCATCATTCGCGAAACCGGTGATGCATCGCTGCTGGGCATCGGCAACGCCGCGACGGCCGCCACGATCAACGGCCTGATGACGCTGACCGATATCAATCCCGGCACGCACAACACCTTTACCGATCAGCTCGAATCCAATCCCGCCGCACCGTACAGGCTGCCGAATGATTCGTTTGTCGAATTCGTCGCTGAGACGGTGATCGACCTGACCGGGCTTAACATCAGAGAAGTCATTCTGAACTTCAACAACATCCTTCAGACGACGAGCCAGCCCGGTACGACGTCTTTCATTCAGAAGAAGACGATCACCATCATCGTGCCCGAGCCGGCGTCGCTGGCGCTGCTCTGCATGGGTTCGGTCGTTCTGCTTCGCCGATCGCGCCGTCGCTGATGACGGCCCCGTTCGCGGGCCGATGATGACACGTTAACGCCGCTCAAGCCCGTCGATTTCTCGCCGGGCTTTCTTTGTTTGAAATCCACTTCGCGACAGCGCGCGAATGCACAGCATGTGTCGCGTCCGATTATGTTGGTGCATTCCCTTTCTTCGCATAATTCATGTTATGGGGTACTTGAAGCCGAATTCCCTCGATTCCTAGTATCAGTCAGCCATCTGGCCATCCGCCGCGCCCAAGCGTCGTTTTGCACGCGGGGCGGCCGGTTCGCAGATCAACATTGGGGGGACAACCGATGAATCGGGCAATTCGCACTTTCATGCTGGCGTGCGCTGTCAGCGCGCTGGCCGTCTCGGGCGCGCGGGCGACGCCGATCAATTACGGCGACTTCCTCGGCGCGGGACCGGGACAGTTCGACTTTCTTCAAGTGACGGAAGATTCGTCTACCGATGCAACGCCGCTCTTCGACGCGCCGATGCACCTCGTCAATAAGCTGGTCTTCACTCCGCTGTCGTTCGCGGCGTCAACGTCCGGCGGCGGCTCCGATCAAACGGACGGTCAGTTGACGCTCAACATTCGCGCCGCGGCGGGCGAGTTTCTCCAGTACATCATCCTCCGCGAAACCGGCGACGCATCCCTGCTCGGACAGGGCACGAACGGGACCTCGGCGGCGATCAGCGCCATGCTCTCAGTGATCAACATTACACCAGGCGGCAGCGGACCGTATGCCGCGATTATGAATCTCTCGCCCGGCTCGCCCTACCAATTGCCCGGCGACTCGTTTGTCGAGTTCCAAGGCAGCGCGGTCATCAATCTGACGGGGCTGGGAATCTCAGAGATTCAACTGACGCTCGACAACGAGCTGTTTGCATCCAGCGAGACCGGCACGACATCCATCATTCAGAAGAAGACGGTCTCGATCGAACACTCCCATGTGCCCGAGCCGGCGACGCTGGCGATCCTCGCGCTGGGCGGAGCGGCGCTGCTGCGCCGTCGCTTCGGACGCCCGGCGCTGTAACGCGCCGGCCGCGAGTGGTGATTGCGAATCTGATGAGTGAATAAGAACAGCGCGGCGCGAATTGGTCAGGGCGTCGCGCTGTTTTTTTTGTCCGGCGCCCCACCGTTCTTGGCGGCTTCCGTCGGCAGGTTCTTCGTGGCCGCCTCGATCTTGGAATGCTCCGCGACGGGAAGCGTCTTTCTCGCTTGATCGGCCAAATCGCGGGCCACATCGACACGCCCGGCTCGTGCGGCATGGGTGATGAGCGTCGCGAAGGTTCGCCCGGACTGATCAAACTTGACCATCTTCGCCATCAGGGCCTTCGCGGCTTCGTCCTGACGCGTGCCGACGAGGGCTTCGTAATAACGCGCGCCGGCGTTGGTCAACGATTGCTTCATGAACTCGAGCAGTCGCGGATCGAGATTGGCGTTGGTCGCGACGGACTTCTGATACCGCTCCAACTGACGGTCAAACTGCTCGATCGGATCGCCGCAGTCGCGGACGATGTCTTCGTAGCGCTTCGACGACCAGAGTGAATCCATCAACAACATGCCGACGATACCGCGCGCCGGGGCGCGGGATGGGCCTTCAGCCTTCAAGGTCTCATACAACTCCATCGATCGATCCGTCTTTCGCAGGGCGCGGTCGATCGAAAGGACGATCAGCGCCGATTCGTGTAGTTCATTGGCGGCGGGCTCCGCGGCGTCGGTTCCGGGCGCTGCGCCTGTCAACGCTTTCAGCGCGGCGTCGCGGCGCTGCTCGAGGACGCTTACAGCGGCGGGATGGGTTCGACCCATCGCGGCGATCTTGGCCACGACCAGGGCGATGCGGGCGTCGCCGGCGTCGGATGGCGCATGGGTGCCGTTGTCAAGGCACCAAAGATACTGTGTAACGGCCTCTTCCGCCTTACCGCGCTGCGCCAGCGCGTCGGCATAGGCCATGCGCAAATTCATATCAGTGGGCGAACGCTCGGCCGCCTCTTTGGCCGTCGTGAGACTGTCCTTGCCGGTCAGCGGTCCGCTGGCGACGCGGATGAATTCCTTCGGGTCCATATATCCGCCGCGACGCTCGATCTCCGTGCCGTCCGGTCGAAGAAACACGATCTGCGGATAGGAACTTACGCGATATTTCTGGCAGACGTCGCGCGCCCGATCACAATCCACCTTTACGGAAACGGCCGAGCTTTTCAGAAGCTGGAGCACCTCCGGGTTCGGCCAGGTGTTGCGGTCCAGCATCTTGCACGGGCCGCACCACGTGGTGTAGAAGTCGATCATGACGACTTTCTTTTCCTTACCAGCCTTCTCCAGCGCCTGTTCGATCGTCAGGTTTTCAAAAGGCTCTTCAGCGCGCGCCGCGGCCGGACTCAGAATGAAACCCGCAGCGCAAACCAGCGCGCACAAACAACGCGACATAACGGCCTCCCGTTTCGGGCATGGAGAACAATTCACAAAGCGCCTCTAGTCTAGCATTTTAGTATGCAAATAGAAACTCAGATCAGAAGTCGCCGTGGCCGCCGTCCTTACGCCGTCGCCGTCGTTTCCGGGCCTGCTTCGCGTGAATAGACCGGCAGCAGAAAACGCGAGTTGAGATCGACGCCCCGCGTGGCGGCCGAGATGTCCAGCTCCCAGTATGTCGGCGGGCGATCCGAAAGGCGCGTCACCGCGCTCCCATTTGGAAGATCGAATGAGATCGGGATCGACCGGTCCAGCGCGCCCATCGCCGTCTCCGCATCGACCTCGCGCACGTCGCGAAACAGCTCATGGCCGACGATCTCGACGTGCTGCCGGTTGTTGACGCGCGTCGTTTCATATTCCTCGCGGATGCATCGTAGCGTGCAGACGACGCGGCCGATGCCATCAAGCCTGCGGCCGGGCACGAAGTCTACTTGCAGCTTTTCGCCAAGGAAGAAGGGAAATCGCCGAAACTGGAGGCGGCCGGTGCCGAATTTCATCCAGCGTGCCATTCGATAGGCAAACGCAAAGGCGTAAATCGCGACGATCGAATTAACGCAGGCGAAGACATATCCGACGGCCGCGGCGCTCTCGGACGCGAATGCGAGCCAGTTGAACGGCGCGGCGAATAGGGCGATAAACAACATGCCGAAGAGCATCTGACGCACGCCGCGTGCCTGCATGTCGCGGATGCCCGTTTCGCTCCAGCGATAGTCGTATCGCCACGGTTCGCGCGAATGTCGGTCGCGCTCGCGCGCGATGCGGCGGACATTTATGGCCCCGCGAATACCGTGCAGAATCAGCCACGCGCCCGGCAGGCCGAAAATCGCACCGAACAGGGCGATGAGCCACGGCGGGCCGTTTATCGACGACTTGTCTACGCTGATGACGCCGGTACCGACCAGCGTGAGAAAGATGCCGGTTCCGAGAAAGGGCAGGCCGAAGAAGACGGACGACTTGCCATGAATCGTTGTCGCACTCTGCGTCTGAAAGCCGCGTATCCGCTCGCCGGACGTTGAGGCCGGCACCGCGTCCTTTCCTTCATCTCTCGCGCGCCTATCGGGGGGGCTTGGCTCGGATGGCCTGCCGTCGGAATCGACGCGGCCCATCGTTCGTCCGCGGCGGACCTCTGCCATGCGCTTTTTGAGGCGCTCGCTTCGCGATATCGCGTCGTTCGGCGGCGACGGCGCCTTCGAAGAGGAATGTAACGCCTGCGTTGGCGTTGCTGAGGTGGACGATCCTGTTCCGGCAGATCCCGCGGCCATGTCGTCATATCGAACCGCACGGCGAAGAACTTTCGTCCCGGCAGCGGGTTCCGAGAATGGGGGCAATACCAGAAGCAGGGGGTTTGTGCCGCTAGACCGTCCTTCTTTATGTGGTGGCGAGGCCTGTGTCATGCGCGAGGGCGGTTCAAAAGGTCCGATCGTCGTCGTCACGTTCTCGTCTCGACAGAAGCCGACTTTTCGGCGACAATAATTGGTTTCTAAAGACGTCAGGGCGAACACTGATGGGATACGAAACCTTGAAATCACTCTCAAACGCGAAGCGGTGGACTGAACTTGAGTCGGAATGGCTGACCGCCATCTCCCAGCCGATGGCCGCGCCGGATAAACTGCTCGAAGTCATCGACGCAACCGTCGAAGCCGGGCAGGGCAAGCTGGCCGAAACGATGGGCTGGGCCTGGCTTTCCAGCATGAAGGAGAAGCACTCGGCGCGCGAAGCGCTTCGGTTAGGGCGCGGCCTGCTGCTGCGACTGCCCGACGGCGAACAGCTTCGCGGAGAAATTCTCTCCCTCTACGAAGAGACGCATCGGCAGCATCCCGAACTCGAAAAGTGGGTCGTCAAGTCCGGCCTGAAAGAAGGCAAGTCGGTCCGTCGCGCTCTGCGCTATCTTGACGTCGGTCTTCGATTGTCACCGGGGGCCTACCTGCGAAATCGGACGGATGATGTCGCGGCCCAGGTTGTCGAGGCCGACTTCGATGCCGAGGAAGTCGTTCTCAAGACTGCACGCGGCACGCGAACGCTCCCGCTCTCAGAGGTCATCAACGACTTTGATCCCGCCGACGAAAGCGATTTCCACGTTCTCGAACAGCTTCATCCTGACAAGATTGCCGATCTCGTGAAAAACGATCCGGTCACGCTGGCCATCGGCATTTGCCGCTGCCATAAGAATCAGATCGATCGCGACGAGTTGAAGCTGATGCTTGTGCCGGCCCATGTCGACGCCAAGAAGTGGACCGACTGGTGGAACAAGCTCCGGACAGCCCTGAAGAAGTCGCCCAATCTTCGCATCGAAGGCCGCTCGCCGATGTTCCTCATTTACGATCCGATCGGCCAGACGCCTGAGCAGGAGACGTGGAACGCCCTCACCACCGCCGAAGAGCCGCGTCAATGGCTTGAGCTGCTCGAGGCCTATCTGCGTGATTCAAAGTCGAACGGCCGCACGCCCGATGCCGACTTTCTCAATCGCGTTCAGACGCGGCTCGTGAAGAATATTGAGCGCTTCCGCCGCCACAAGAATCATGAGAACGCCTTTTCGACGGCTCTGGTCATTGAACGCCTGGCTGCGGATGGCTTGCCCATATCGACCGACGCCCACGGCATGGCGCTGGAGATGCTCAAGACCTCGGAGAACCCCGTCTCCGACATCGCCGCCATTCCCGATGCTCGGCTCTGGAGCCTCGCCGCCGTGGCCGTCGAGCAGGCCTTCCAGGAGAAATGGCCCGAGTACTTCGCCGAGATGATCCTTTACGCGCCGGCTGGTCAGTGCGATGGTCTGGCCAAGCGCGTGGAAAAGGCCGGCCAGGGGCAGCATCTCGTGGGCATCGTGGACCGGGCGCTGGCCAGCCCCGGCCGCTTCACCGACGCGCTGATGTGGGTATGGAAGGGTCCGGCCGTCGATACACCGTTGCCGACTCCGCCTGTGCTGGAACTACTGAGCCTGGTGTTGTCGCTCGTCGGCCCGGCGCGCCAGTCCGAAGGCAAGGCGTCCGGCCAGTCGGTCAATGAAATGCGCGCGAAGGTTCGCGCCGGCATCGGCGCGAAGGGCTATGCCCGTTTTCGCGAGTGCCTGAAGACGATGGACCTTCCGATGGCTCACGCCGTGCGCCGGCAGATCGAGCGTGCCGAAGGCCTCGGTCCGAGCGTCCAGAACGAAATGATGAACATGCTCAGCGCCGCGTTTCCCAAACTGCACGTCAAGATTGAAGTGCCGATCTGGGAGGACGAATCGACGCTCTACTTCAGTCGCGAAGGCCTCCGCCAGAAAGAGGCCGAACTGGAGGAGATTGTCAACGTCAAGATGCGCGAGAACGCCAAGGCGATCGGCGAGGCCGCGTCGCGGGGCGACCTCAGCGAAAACTCGGAATACAAGTACGCCCTCGAAGAGCGCGACTTGCTGCGTGCACGCGTCGCCAAGATCAACGCCGATCTGTCCAAGGCCAAGGTGATCGAAGTGGATCGCATCCCGATCGATCATGTCAGCATCGGCCAGCGCGTGCAGTTGCGATCGACGAGCGGCGAGCAGGAATTGTCGCTCACGATTCTGGGCGTCGGCGACGGCGATCTGAACCAGCGGATGTACTCCTATCAGACGCCGATCGCACGGCAGCTTCTTGGCCGGAAGTTGGGCGAGAAGGTGCAGGTCTCTCTCGACGGCAAGAACGAATCGGAGTTTGAGATCGCTTCGATCGAGCGGGCCATGCACTAAGGCGCGGCAACGGCGTGCGGATGGCGCGACGTGTGCGCGAATGCCCGGAAAATGGACGATCGCAAAGTCTGACTCTGGTTGAGTGAAAGAACAGACATGAACGATTCTCACCTGATGGCGGTTGCATCAAGTCTTGGTTACGGACCGATCGGCGTCCTGTTGCTTTTCGTCATTGTGATCGGCGCCGTCATCATGTTCTTGACGCATTTCATACCGAAAGCGAAGCGCGAAGGCGACGAAAAGGACGCGGTTTACGAGTCGGGCGTTCCGCCGATCGGCGATGCTCGGCGGCGCTTCAACGTCAAGTTTTATCTCGTCGCCATGATGTTCCTGATCTTCGATGTCGAACTGATCCTCGTCTATCCATGGGCGATGGCGTTTCTCGATGCCCGTGGCGGAGGCGGGGCGGTGGCCGCGCCCCATTTGCCGATGTTGTTCTGGGTCATGCTGATTTTCATGGCCTATCTCGTGATCGGCCTGCTGTATGAGTGGGGCAAGGGGATTCTCGATTATCAGTGATCGTCACGACGCGTCGACGTTTCGCCCATGTTCTCCTGTGGAACCCTGTTTGCCGGCATCGCGACGCAAGCCCCGCGGCGCTACAATGACTGGATATGCCTTCGAACCCCGGTCGACGGGAGCGACGACGAATGAACAAGCACCAACACGATCCCCACAACATGCAATCCGGCGACATGCTGACGACGCGCCTGGCTGATCTGGTCGACTTTCTGCGGAAGAACGGGATCAACTGGGGCCGAAAGAACTCCGTCTGGCCGCTGCCTTTCGCGACGGCCTGCTGCGGAATCGAACTGATGGCGACGGCGTCGAGCCGTTACGACTTGGCGCGCTTCGGCGCGGAGGTGATGCGTTTCAGCCCACGGCAGAGCGATCTGCTGATCTGCGCCGGTCGCGTGGCGATCAAGATGATGCCCGTTCTGCAGCGCATCTACAAGCAGATCACCGAGCCGAAGTGGGTCATTTCGATGGGTGCATGCGCCTCGACAGGCGGCGTCTTTGACACGTATGCCGTCGTTCAGGGTGTGGATCAGTTTCTGCCGGTCGATGTGTATGTGCCCGGCTGCCCGCCGCGCCCCGAGACGCTGATCGAAGGCGTCATGGCGATTCAGCGAAAGATCGAGATGGACGGCGTCCGCTCGAGCGCCGAGCGCGGGCGGGGGCTGCGAATGGTCGTCGAGCCGACCGTGCCTTTGAACGTGTCCGCGGCCGCACGAGGGTAAGTGAATGGCGAGCGTTGAACAAATCGTGGGCGCGTTGAAGGCGCGGTTTCCTGAGTGCGCTTTTGAGGCTGCGCCGCTGATCGTTCGCAGCGGCGTCGCGGGCGATCAGCACTTTGTGCGCGTCGAGGCTGGCCGGCTGATCGACGTGCTGCGATTTCTACGCGACGATCCGGCGATGAAGTTTGAGCAACTGATCGACCTGACCTGCGTGGACTATCTCAACTTCTCCGGCGCGACCGATCGATTCGGCGTCAATTACTCCCTGCTCTCCCTGACGCACGGCCATCGCCTCTGGATCAAGTGCTTTGTGAATGATCCCGCGCCGAAGCTTCCGTCGGCCACGTCGGTCTGGGCCGGCTCAAAGTGGATGGAGCGCGAAGTCTTAGATATGTTCGGCAACGTGTCCGACGGCCATCCCGCTCTGCGCCCCATCCTGACGTGGGATGGCTTCGAGGCCCATCCGCTTCGCAAGGACTATCCCCTGCGCGGCCGCGGCGAGCGCGAAAACTACGAAGTTGTCACGCGCGAGAGCGCCTGACGAATCGGCTACACTCCTTTTTTCAATTTTATTCCGGTTGAAAAAGCGCGATGTTGAGTCGCGCTCGGATCATGTCGTTCCGCGTGCGATTCCGCGTACGTCACCGACGACGGCGAAGCAGGAACGGCGCGGCCGCCATGAGCATCATCAGCGTTGTCGGCTCTGGAATGACGTAAACGAGGTTCACCTCAAATTCGGACGATGCGCTCGTTGCGCCGGCAAATCCGTTCACGGCAATCTCGACGGTGGACCGAGCGAAGATCGCGTAAGTTCCCGCGTCAAGAAAGACGTTCGTCGTCGGCACATCGTCCGAGTCGATACCGGAAATCAGAAGTGTCTGAATCGTGCCGCCGCCGTTCTTCAATTCGACATACGCCTCGGATGAGAAACTGCCCACGCCACCGGTCTCCACGGATGCGTCGAACGCATACCAGCCGGCCTGATCAACCGAGAAAATGTAATCGAAATGCGACTCGGCAAACGCGGATCCGTTGCCGGGTACGACAAACTGAATGCCGATGGTCGCGGAACCGGTTGCGTGAATCTCCAGCGCGTTCATCGTGGAATCCTGCGTGGCGTCGGCGTAGCCGTTACCCGTGCCGACGGTCGCCGTCGCGATGATCGCGCTGTTAAACGGATCGAACGAATCGATGTCATCGAAGTCGCTGTCCGAGTCGAACCCTTCATCTGATAGGTCAACGCTTGTGCTGAGGAAGCGCTGCTGAAAACTCGGCACGATCGAGGCATACGCGCTGCCTGTTGCCATGAAGAGCGTGCAAAGACCGAGCGCGGCGCAGATGCGCGCAAATCGAAATAACGGCTTCATTTCCCTTCCCTCCGGACCGTCGGCGCATTGAAACACCGATCGGAATCCACGATCAGACGGCTGGAACCAGCTTCAGGTGGGATTCTTCCCCCTCCACCTGTTCGGTCCGATATAACAATCTACGCTTCCGAATTCAAGGGAAAAATGTGTGAAATGAACAATTGACCGCACCACCCATGTTCCGAATTAGGACAGGCGCTCGTTAGTGACGCGATTCGGCCATTTTGAGTTGATTGAATGTAAGAACGTGCAAACCGGCGCGCTGGTTCTGATAGCGATTTTCCCGGTTTTTCTT
>CAZRFP010000119.1:0-14012 GCA_964599535.1 uncultured Planctomycetaceae bacterium | reverse complement strand
CCGCGGGAGCGGCGCCAGCCGCGAACCTGCCGCGGCGCCGGCGGGCACGTCCGGCACGTCGTCGCGCAAGTCGAATGTCGGCGCGGTCTTGCTGCCGCTGATGCAAATGGCCGACAACGCCGGTGACAGGGCGTTGACATAGCTGGTTCCATCGCAGGATTCCGGCAGCACGCCGTCGAGATTTGAATCGCCCGCGCCCCATACCGGCCATGCCGTGCCTTGCGACAGACGGAACTTGTTGATGTCCATATTGCAAAGAGGCTGCACCGGGCGAAGCAGCGGATTGCACTTGTTGAATACCGAAAAGTAGCCGTCGACGAAAATGCAGCAGCCGCTGCCGGCATGTCCCTCCTCGAGTACTTCGATATAGATGTAGCGCTGATTGGGAACCCGTAGTTCATAGTTGTGGCCCCATCCGTTCAGGTCTTCGTCGGAACTGATGGTCGTGGCGAGGATTTCATGTGTGGCGTAGTCGTACGCAATGACCGCCGCGCCGGCGTGGAGTTGAGAATTCCAGCCGTTGGCTTTCGTGGCCGACGTAATGATTCGCACATCGCCCCACATGCTGATGAGGTTTGCCGGGTTGGGGTCTTGCGGGTCTTCCGGATCGGTCGGATCCGTTGGATCGGTTGGATCAGGTGGATCGGTAGGGTCCATCGGATCAGCGGGGTCAGTCGTGGGTGGCGCGCAGGCATCGGCGGAGGTGTCTGTCGTCAGTATCAATGTATGGGCGATCGCGGCCCGGTGTTGAAGCATGGCCAGCGTGATATTTCGAAGGTCTCGGGCTGCATTGGACGCTCCGTTCAAAGCGGCGCAGTTCGGCTCACTGGTGTCAGCAAGGCATACAGCGTGTGCGTTATGCAATCTCAGATTTGATGCCTCTGATCCACACATGAAAATGGCGGCGTCAATATCTTCTGGACTCTCTTTAAGGGTGACGGCAAGCAACGAGTCGGTTGGCGAATCCGGGTAGCCCGCTTTCGCGCACTCCTTGCCCGCGACATATTCCAGCATCGTGCCCGCGCAAAGGAGCAGATCCAGCGCGGACATCACTCCCTTGGGTGTGTTCTGAGAGCGAATCTCGGCTTTCGAGTCGGACAGAAAATCGGGAACGTCCTTGGCAGGTTTCAATTTCTCGCCCTGGCTCAGCAGTGCCCCATCTTTGGTCAGCCTGTAGTCAAACGTGCCGTCGGCGTGATGAGTCAGATCAATCACCATGCCATTCAGCGACGCCATCGTCGGGCGACCGGCCGCGTCGAAAACAACGATGAAACTCGTCTCGGGATCATCCACTTCAATCTGCGAAATGCCGCCGTCCAAGCGCGAACCGTAGATCGACAGCTTCCCGCCGCCCTGGCTATGGACAATGACCAGCACGTCGCCGGTGTCGGGAAACTCGAAGGTAAAAAAACCGTCTGTCGGATCATTCGGCAGGGGCGAACTGCAACCGGCCACCACGATAATCAGCCCGACTCGCAGAAGGCCATTCAATCGGCGAAGGTTGCGCGGAATCATGACTTAGGTCCTCCGATACGGGCCGACGCCCGCGCATCACATTCGCGCCGACGTTCTCCGCTACGTGGAAATACACATCCGCGCGGTTGATCTCACACGAACGCCTGAGAAAAACGGAAATTTCCGATTGGCCGGTCATCGTAGAGGGTCCGGAAGTCGTGCCGCCCGGCCCGGGCGGGGCTGGCTGAAGTCCGCCGGAGTTTGCGATACGATGGCGACCGATGAGCGATTTGATCACCAGCATCCGCAATCCGCGTATTAAGGCCGTCGCTGACTTGCGCGAGCCGCGCGAGCGGCGCGAACGCGGGCTGATTCTCATCGACGGCCGGCGAGAAATCGAACGCGCCTTCGCCGCCGGCGTCGTGTGCGACGAGGTCTATGTGTGCCATGACCTGCTGGACAGTGACCGGGCGCAAGCACTCCTCGTCGCGCTCCGCGAGCGCGGCGCGGCCGTCGTCGCCGTCAGCGTCGCTGTGTTTGAGAAGATCGCCTATGGTCGGCGTGCCGACGGCATACTCGTCATCGCCCGCCGCCCGAACGCGGAGTTTCGTTACGTGCCGAATAGCGCGCGCCCGCTGTGCATTGTGATCGACGGCATCGAAAAGCCCGGCAACATCGGCGCGATCGCGCGGACGGCTGATGCGGCGGGCGCTGCGGCGGTCGTCGTGACAGATCCCATGTGCGACTGCTTCGGTCCGAACGCAATCCGCGCCTCGACCGGCGCCGTGTTCACCGTTCCCATCATGGAGGCGCCGAGCAACATTGTCCGCGATCGCCTGGTGGACGCGGGCGTGCAGATCATCGCTGCCATGCCCGATGCCAAACGGCCCTACACCGAATACGACTATACGTTACCGACGGCGCTGATCCTCGGCTCGGAGGCGCGCGGCCTGGAAGCGGCATGGATCGACTGCGCAGCGCCTGCCGGCGTGCCGATGATGGGACGTTGCGATAGTCTGAATGTTTCGGTCACGGCGGCAGTGTTTTGCTATGAAGCGCTGCGGCAACGACTACAATAGAATGAAGTGAGCGCGAAGTCTGGTACCTCTTCGAATCGGAGACATCGTCATGGCCAACATTCCGTTTTCATCAGACATTCCACTTTCGGTTCAGGACTTGCGAGATGAGTTCGACCGCCTCGTCGATCGCGCTTGGCACGGCGCCTTGAACACCGCGCCGCTCGATGGTCAGGCTTGGGCGCCGCGCAGGGATGTTCACGAACGAAGCGACGGCTACTTCATTCGTCTCGAAGTGCCGGGCGTCGCGATCGAAGACATCGATGTGTCGATTCTCAAGAACACGCTGTCGGTCAAAGGCGCCAAGCGCGCCCCGCAGGAAATCGGCGAAGCCGCGCGGCGCATTCGTGCCGAATGCCGATTCGGCAGCTTTTGCCGCAAGTGCGAACTGAGCGGGCCGGTCGATGAAGATTCGGTCTCCGCCTCCTGCAAAGATGGCGTGTTATTTATTCGCATCCAGAAAACGCCCGAAGCGCAGGGCCGATCCGTGAAGGTGAATCCGGGATCGTAACGTGATCGATCCTCAGGCCGGCAGCTTCCGGCTGATCAGATCGCCGACGGACATCGCGCCGAATACATCGCGCAAGCGCGATCGCGCTTCATCGTTGGCCCGTGACATCAACTCGCGCACCGAACCGGGCATCGTCGACAGGGCGTCGCCGTCGTGATCGAAGTTGACAATCGCACCGACGCCGTCGAAAACGTCAAAGAGGGAAATCGCCTCGGCCGATCGCTGCAAGCGGAATCCGCCGCGCGGTCCGCGGTCCGAGTGCAGAATGCCCGCGCTGGCGAGCTGGCTCAGAATCTTAGCGGCATATGCCTTTGGCAGCTTGTGTTTCGATGCGATATCGCTGGCCCGAATGCCGACGGGCGGCTTACCGTCTTGGCCGCGTTCGGCGATTTCATAGAGTGCAAGAAGCGCGTAAGTCGCGGTCTTTCGTCGAAGCATGAATCCGATCCCTCGTGTCGAACGTATAATAATTGAACGAAAAAACGTCCGGCCCTGGTGAAGCCCATCTGTCACCCGCCGGCTCGGGAATCGCAAGATGATAGTCCGCAAACCGCCAAAATCCATTCGATGTCCGCGGAATCCGCATTTCGAGTTTGCTCGACCTCGCAGAAACGATAGCCCAACAATGTGGTATCATGCGCAGAACCAAGCGAAAAACTGATGTGCAAAAATCCACAACAACCTAAGTCCGGACCGGCATGGCTTCGCGCCTTAGGGCGATCAGAACTACCCGAGACGGTTGAACATGATGACCGAATTCTCGCGCGGCTGACGGTTTTCAAGCACGACTTCTTTGCCGCGACAGGCCTCTACAGCGACACAAAAGGCATGGCCGTTCTCAAGATCGGCCGTCGCGCCGGGCTGTTCGGGATTCCCTTATCTTATATCGGGAAATACCTTACAAATCGCGAGGTCCGTTTGCTTTCCGCCTCGGCCGACATTCCGGGCGTGGCGGGCGTACTGGCAGCCTTCGAACGGAACTGTCTCTTGCGGGAGTACATTCCCGGTCATCCACTCAGCCGCAACGACACGCCGAACGACGAGTTCTTTCCCGATCTGATGCGGATCATCGATGCAATCCACGCAAGGGGGATGGCCTACGTCGATCTTGAGAAGCCGGAGAATATTCTTGTAGGCGAAGACGGTCGTCCGTATCTGATTGACTTTCAAATCTCTTGGAAATCAGATGGTCGTCTCGGTCGTACTTGGCCGTTTCGATGGTTTCTTGGCGTCCTTCAACAAGCCGATCGGTATCACCTCTACAAGCATTGGCGGCGCTTGCGCCCCGACCAGCTCGATGCCGAGACTGAGGCACGCATGAGCCGTCCGCCATTTTGGATCCGCTGGCATCGCTTCTTCTTTCGTCCCATCACGTTACTGCGCCGGCAGATATTGGTCTGGCTTGGCGCGCGAGACTCGGTGCGCGGCAGATCGCCAGGCTAACCGGCTGAGGGGCACGACATCGTCCGATAAGTTCGATTTCCGCCAGTGCCATCTGTCTGACGCGGTGTAGGCGTCGATCGCGGGTTCGGCGAGCGATGCTCCAAGCCCGGGCACTCAATTCGTGCGTCGCCTGTCTATATACAACTCACTGAGAACGTGCACGACCGCGCAGCTATCGGACGCAGCGGCCTGACTTGCGCAAGCAATGCGGCTGATTCATCCTGATTGTCAGTATTGAAATGCAGTCTGAGTGTCTCTTCGTCCGATCAGAGGGTGAGTGAAGAAAAAAAACAAAACCGGTTTGCTCGTCCGTCTGGTGTTTCTTATGTTTGGTTTGTCCTTCGTCGATTCCAGTGTTGCGAATGCGGCGAGGACAACGTTTGCTCCTCGCATATGCGAAGCTGCGAATTCGAGGGGCATTCGGTTGACGAATGTGGATCACGAGCAAGGGTCTCAATTTCGTGCTCGCATGATCCATACAAGCAACGCACGCTTCAGCAAGTGTCACGATCGCTCGCCCTCGGAGCCGCGGCGATCAGGGCTTTTCAAAAGACATTCAAACAGTCCGCAACTCTGGAGGCTGATTGCATCGGAGTCGCGAAACTGTGAGTCATTGAGTTAGGGAGTCGGCAGAAAGGACGCTGTCGAGAGGAAAGGTCTTTCCTGTGTAGGGGAGACGGGTATTGGGAGACTTCGCCGGCGATGGGAATTGCCGGTGGAGGCCAAGGCAGAGCCGCGACAGCGTCAGGTTCTGCGGGAAAAGGAGCGAAACATGAAGGCTATCGTGAACAGCATCAAGTCGTTCATTCGGGATGAAGAGGGTGCGACGGCGACCGAGTACGCGGTCATGTTGGCCCTGATCATCGTGATCTCGCTGGCCGCCATCAGCGCGCTGGGCGAGAAGGTCTCCGACGTCTTCGTCGATATCGAAAGCGCGATGCCGTAATCACGCTCGCGATAACGCGCGATGGATGGGCGCGTGACTTGATGAGCCGGGAGCGGCTCGAAACGCAGCAAGACTCTAACGCAGGCCGGCGGGGGGCCAAAGCCCCCCGTCAGGCCGGCGTCTATTGATGCCAAAGGCAAGTTGTCGCATTCGCTCGCCGGTGTGATATCTGGAATTGCCTTGGCTCACATTGACCGAATGCGCGATGCGCCGAAATTCCGGGGTGCGTTCGTCCGGAAACGAATTGCGCTTCGACGGAATATCGCCCCTTTAGTTCGTAGGCTAATCACCCGCGGAGAACTAACCGAAACCGCGAATGTCGATTAGTTAGGAGACTCGTGCCGGCAAGGTCCGCCGAAGTTTCTGATTGCGAGCTTGCTCGAATGAATAGTGAATTGGACACTCTAAGGAACAACCCTCCGACGGGTCGCGCTTTTCAGTACCTCTGGTAAATGGTGACGCGATGGGTCTGAACGGATTTGAAATGGCGGCGTTCGCGTTGCTCGTTCCGGCGATGCTGTTCGCCAGCTGGAACGACTATCGCCGGCATCGCGTCCCCAATCTACTCAACGCGCTGGTGCTGATGTCGGGTCTCGCGGTCCAGTCTGCCCTGTTCGGCTGGAGCGGTCTGGCAAACGGCCTGATGGGTGCAGGCGTCGGTTTCGCGATGTTGATCGTCCTCTGGGCGATGCGGGCGATGGGCGCGGGTGATGTCAAGTTCATGGCGGCCGTCGGCGCCTGGCTGGGGCCGTGGCTGACGTTTCAGTCCGTGCTGGCGGGCGGCTTGATCGGTGGCGTGATGGCGATCGGCATGATCGCCTATCAGCGTTCCTGGCTTCAGACGTATCTAAACCTCGGCGTCGTGATGCGGAAAGTGGGTTCCGCCAAGACGGCCTTCAGTGAGTTCGGATCGTCACGCGATCTGAGCGGCGGGCTTGGCATGATGCCGTATGCCATACCACTGACACTTGGTACGTTGTTCGTACTTCTCTCAAACTCTTCAATATGGGGGGGAATCTCATGAGAATCCTGCGAAAGAGAAATCATCAGCGAAAGGGCGCTGCGGTCGTTGAAATGGCCGTTATTGCGCCGGTTCTCGTACTGGGAATGCTGGGGACGATGGAAGTCGGATATGCATTCATGGTCCGTCAGACCGTGACAATGGCTTCTCGCGAAGGCGCTCGCGCCGCCGCGCTGCCTGGCGGAACCATGACTGATGTCACTACGGCCGTCGGCGCAGCGATGAACTCCGCCGGACTCCAGGGTTACACGGTCGACAGCAACGTCGCTTTGTTGGGCGAATTGGACGCCGAAGTCTGGGTGAGCGTGAGCATTCCGATCGATCGGGTGAGCTTCACGGGCAGCCTGCTCGGCGGCGGCACGTTCGACATCGGTGCAACCACGACCATGCGACGTGAAGGCGTGGACATAGATTAATTGTCTAAGCGGTTTGTCGCGGTAAACACAGGCGTATACCTCTTGCCAAATAGGGGGCAAGTCGGTTTTGAAACACTGACTTCGGCGGAATAAAGGTAAAGCGTATGAAAGCCAAAACATTGATTCCACTTGTCATCGGCCTCGGTGTCGGGTTCTTCGTCATCAAGATGGGCGTCGACATGGTCCAAAAGGCCAAGGGTGAGCAGGAAAATACGGTCACGGTTTATGTTGCGTCGAAGTCGATCGACGCGGCGGCCGGTTTGACGGAACAGATGATCACCGCCAAACAAGTTCCGGCCAGTCTTGTTCCTCCGGAGTGCTTTAATGACAAGAAGGCGCTGATCGGTCGCGTCACCAAGATGCCGATCGCCCTTGGTGTGCCGGTTACACGGTCCATGCTGGCGCCTCCGGGGGCAACGCCTGGTCTTACATCGCAAATACCGGCAGGGCATCGAGCCGTTAGCGTGAAAGTGACCGAAGAGACAGCCGTCGCGGGTTTCATCACTCCAGGCAGCCGGGTCGACGTCTTTGTTGTTGATGTCCAACCGGGACAGCAGCGCCAGATGACCAGCCGCCTTGTCCTATCGAATGTGGAAGTCGGCGCTGTCGGACAATCGCTCAGCACGGTCGGAGATGGCAAGAAGGGCACGAATGTCGCCAAGACAGTAACGCTCTTCCTGAGGCCCGAGGAGATTCAGCAACTCAATACGGCCGGCGGCGGCGCGCGCGGCGGCGTGCGACTGGCATTGCGCGGTCCGGGCACTGAATCGGGCGAGTCCTTCTTTGATATGTTGTTGAAGAAAGCAATGGAAAAGGCGGATAAGCCAGTCAAAGTCGCCAAGAAGAAGCCGAAGCCGAAGCCCGAAGTACCCAAGACGCATGTCGTAGAGCTTCGACGCGGGCAGAACGTCGAACACGTTATGTTTGATGAGCATGGAAATGTTCAGCGCATCGCATTGAATCAAAACGCATCGCCGAGCTACTCATCGCCTGAGTATAAGCCCGCATTGCACCCGACCGAGCCAACGGAGCAACCGGTCGAAGATGATTACGATCCGTCGATGGAGACGATTGAATGAACCGCTTCACGGATGCAACACTTTCGATTCATACAGGTCGTCGCGCATGTCCACAATTTCGAATGGCATGCGTAGCCATGCTGGGCTTGTCCGCATTGACGCTGCTGTCGCACACACCAGCGGCTGGCGCGGCCGACCTCGGCGTAGCAAGCGTAAAGGCTGCCGCTTGCGTTCAAGCGTGGACCATGCCTGGATGGACTGCGAATCCTGTCGAGGCCGGCGACGATTCGAACGGCATGACGGCTAATAAACCGGCGTCATTGCATGCTAATCAAGTGCCGGTCCGCAAGGCCTCGACGTCCGCCGCCGGAACGGCTGCGCTCGTTTCAGCGACAGCCGCGCCGTCCGATCAGTTCATCGAATCGGTGACGGTGGATCGCGAAAACGGTGAACGCATCCGCGTGTCGCGCAATTCGACGGCGATCATCAATCTGAAGCAGAAAGCCGACGGCGTGCAGATTGCCGACCCGACCATCGCCGACTTCTACATGAGCTCGCCGACGCGGGTTGTCATCAGCGGCAAGTCGTACGGCACCACGCAACTGCTCATGCGGTTCGGCGAAGAACAGCGCACCTATAACATCGATGTGGAGCTTGATCTCAATGCGCTTTACGGCTTCATCGCCCAGAACGCTCCCACGGCGCGAGTCGAGGCTCGAAGCGTCAACGGCGTCATCATGCTGACGGGCACCGTTCCCGACGCGCAGACGGCCGAGCGAATCGCCGGCATGGCCTCGCTGGTTCAGGGCGGCGAAGTGCGAAGCAATCTGACGGTGGCCGGTGTGCAGCAGACGATGCTTCGCGTCGTCGTCGCCGAAGTCAACAAGGACGCGAGCCGGCAGCTCGGCATCAACTGGGCGATCGGCGCCTCTGACTGGTCGCGCGATTTCTTCTTCGCCAACAATGTGGCCAACATCAATCCGACCGTCTTCAGCAGCTCCGGCCTGAACAACGTCCTGGCCGGTCAGCAGTTGTATTCGGTCGCGCCGACCGCCAACGGCTTGAACACGAACATCACGTTCGGTTTTCCCAAGGCGGAGTTCCAGGTCTTCCTGAACGCGCTGCGTGAAAACGGACTTGCGCGAACGCTGGCCGAGCCGAATCTCGTGGCGATCAGCGGCCAGACGGCCACGTTCCTCGCGGGCGGCGAAGTGCCGATCCCCGTGGCTCAGGCCGGCGCCGCGGCCGGCGCGATTACGGTCGAATATCGCGAGTTTGGCGTTCGCCTTGGCTTTACGCCGACGATTCTCGGTGGCCAGATCATCCGGCTGCATGTCATGACGGAAGTCAGTGAAGCGATTCCGACAACGACCGTCGTCGGTGGTTTCCCATTGTTTACCTTTACAACGCGGCGCGTCGAATCGACGATCGAGTGCGGCAACGGCCAGACGTTCGCGATTGCCGGATTGTTGAACGACCGCATCCGCGCGAATGCTTCAAAGATTCCAGGCTTGGGCGATCTGCCGATTCTGGGCGCGATGTTCAGTTCGACGGCGTACGAGCGCTCCATGACGGAACTCGTGGTTCTCGTGACGCCTCAACTTGTCGAGCCGCTCGATCCGCACCAGGTTCCGCCGCCGCCGGGCAGCCTGATCACCGAGCCGAACGATTTCGAGCTCTTCGGCCTGGGCAAACTGGAAGGCGAGCCGCTGGCCCGTCCGGAAACGGAAGGCGTGCCTCGCGAGCAGTATCCGGTCCGCACGCGCCCGGGCGGCACGAGCCGCTGGCCGACATCGCAGTTTGCACTGCGCGGTCCGTGGGGACTTGCCGAGTTTGAAGAAAAATAAGCCCGGCTGGGCTGTGCGCGCGGCGAGGCCGTCGTGGCGTCGGCCGTGCGATAAAGTTGTTTGGGACCAAGATGAGGATCGGAACGACGTGGATCGTTCGCAACGATAGATCCGAATCAGAACGGGGGGGATCGACATGAAATTGAGAATGAAATGGGAACGGAACAGGAAACGGCGCGCGGCCGTAATGGTGCAGACCGTGTTTTTTGGCAGCACCGTCGGCCTGGGGGTTGCGGCTCTGGCCGTGGATACGGGTTTGATGTACAGCGCGCGGCAGGAACTCCAGAGCGCGGCTGATTCAGCGGCATTGGCTGCGGCTTCACGCCTCGGTTTGTCGGAGGACGCGCTGGCCGCAGCAACGGCCGAGGGAAAGAAATTTGCCAGTCTCAACAACATTATGGGCAACGATGCCGATCTCGTAGATTCGGACGTGGTCTTCGGTCATGCCGAGTTGATCGGAAGCAAGTACCAGTTTCAGCCCAACGTGGAGCCTTTTGATGCCGTTCGCGTGACGTTGAAGCGAAACACGACGGTTGCGGACGGTCCGGTCTCGCTGCTATTCGCAAAGGTGTTCGGCATGACAGGTGCGAACATGCAGGCGAGTGCGACCGCCATGCTCGTTCCTCGAGATATCGCTCTTGTGATCGACCTTTCAGGTTCGATGAACGACGACAGTGAACTTCGACACCATAAGACTTTTGCATCGGAAAAGTCAGGTACCATCGACGGTGTGCAGATCAATCTGAAGGACATCTGGCTGGCTCTTCCGACTAACAAGGGCCGAACCGGCGTGCGAAACGGCAACAATCCCTCCGCGCCCGGCTCGCTGACTTCCAGTGATCCTCAGCCGTCCAACGGCGCCGGTACGCCGCAGGCTGTCGGCGGCCATCCTGATCCGGGTGAGGAGCCATCCGGCGGCAGTCCGAATCCGAAAGGTCCGCGCTGGGGCTGGATGACGAGTTTTGGCTCTCCGATCGTACTGGGCCAGTACAATGCGGCCACCGATTCAGGGCTGTATCGAATCCCCCAGAGTGCGACCTGCACTGATGCTGATGTCATCGCGAACTTGACCGAAGCGGGTTACTCGTCGGCTGAGCGAAACGTACTGCTCAGCGGTGCAAATGACAGCGATGCCAATTACTACAAGCGGCGCGTTCGCGTGTTATTGGGTCTTGCCGGCTGGAGGAGCGGTATGAGCGGCGGCAAGTACACCGGAACCGGAAACGGCGACACTAAGATTGACAGCGGTGAGTTAACGCATGCCGTAACGTATCCTTTTGCCTCGGGCACCTGGGATAACTATGTAGACTATGTGCGGTCGGGTTCGACGCAAATGGTAACAACTGATTCGTCCTTGCGATATCGCTATGGAATTAAGACCGTCGTGAACTTCCTGCTTGAGAATCGAGCTTCGAACGCAATGACGCCTGATTTGGTCAACACGCCGGAAGAGCCGCTGTTTTCGGTGAAGAACGCCGTGCAGGTTATGATGGATGAATTGATCTTCCTTGAGACGCAAGACCGCGTTTCGCTTGAGACGTACGGCCAGACATCACATCATCGCCTGAATCTGAGGGGCCCTGGACCTGGCGAAGATATGGCCGATGTCTTTCAGGCAGTTGCAACGAAAGTGAAGGAGTACCAGGCCGGCCATGACACGCCCTATACGAACATCGGTGCCGGTATCAACGAAGGCATCAAGGAGTTATCGAGCAACCGGGCGCGCTCGGCGGCGTCGAAGTTCCTCATCCTAATGACGGACGGTAAGCCGAACGTCGACAAGAACGGCAGCGTGACTGGCAACAATTCCGCGGGTGCGCTGAACTGGGTTTACGATCGGGCGAACTTCGCGAAGTCGAAGAACATGACGATCTACACGGTCGGCGTCGGCGGCGACGTGGATGACGAATTGCTGTCAAATTGTGCGACGACTCCGCAGCATTACTATTATGCGGACAATGCTCCGGATCCGGAGAACGGCAATCTGCCGCTCTATGTGAACCAGCTTAAAGAGATTTTCAAGGAACTGGGCGGCAAGCGGCCGGTTCGCTTGATCCAATAAGTCTGAAGAAATCCCACGGTTCGCCGCGACCGGCTGATCAAGCAGCCGGTCGCGGCGGCCGATAAGGGGTCTGGAGCGCTCGTGCTCCCGGCCCCGGTCGTTGACGAAGATTGCTGAACGGGTTGTTCGACGGAGGTTGTTCCCGGACGTTCGGCACGACGCGACGACCGTTGTGCGGCCCGGCCTTGCGGCTGGGCTGCGTGCTTCCGGGAACGCCGCCAGCGACGGATTGCCATGGCGCAAACAGTTCGCACTATCGTTTATACCTCAAACGAGTCGGATGCGCCCGACTTGCGCCGGACCCTCACGTCACTTCCCTACGTTCGAATCGTTGCCGAACTAGATGAACCCAGTCTCCTGCCGCAGGCCGTCTCGCAGTTTCCGTGCGATCTTCTGATTGCCGACCTCGATCCGCAGCCGGCCGTAGTGCTCGAATGTCTCCGGCAGCTTCGTGAAGGCGCCAGCGATCTTCCGATTTTCGCGTTGAGCAAGCAGTCCGATGGGGAAGTCGTGCTTCGCGCGATGAAGGCCGGCGTGAAGGAGTATCTGCTCAAACCGCTCAATCTCGGCGAATTCGAAACCGCCGTCTCGCGCATCATCAGCACCCAGCCGCGCACGAAAGAGCCGGGAAAGCTCATATCGGTCATGGGCAGCGCCGGTGGCGTCGGCTGCACCATGATCGCCACTAATCTGGCCGTCGAATTGGCGGAAGCGGCCGGTCCGGATCAGAAAGTCGCGCTGATCGACCTCGATTTCAGATTCGGACACATCGCGACGCTCCTCGACGTTCAGGGGCAGTATACAGTTGCTGATCTTTGCTCGACGCCGGAAGAGCTGGACCCCGAAATGGTGCAGCGGGCGTTGATCAAGCATGAATCCGGCGTGCTTGTACTGAGGCGGCCGCATTCCTTCGCCCAAGCCGAGCTGATCACGGCTGCTCATTGTGCAAACGTGTTCACAAGCCTTCAAAACACGTGCGCTTATGTCGTCGTGGACGGTCCGACGCGCCATGATCCCGGCGGTCGCGCGGTGCTGGATGCGGCGGACTACAACCTCATGGTGCTGCAACTCCTCGTGACGAGCGTGCGAAATACAGATCGCATGGTGCAGGAATTGAGCGTTCAGGGATTCAATCCGGAGCGTTTTTCATTTGTTGTGAACCGTCTGGGGCGCGATTCCGCACATCTCGATGTCGATCAAGTCGAGGGCATCTTGGGCCGTCAGATGTTCGCGGCGATTTCCGACGACTGGAAGGTCGTCAGCTCCAGCATCAATATCGGACAGCCCCTTAAGATGTACGCCGAGCGCTCGAAGATTCGCCAGGAGATTCACGAACTGGCGCTTCGCATCCATACGCCCGAAAAATTCGCCGAGCACGAAACGCGCGGCAAGGGCAGCCTGCTGGGCCGCCTGTTCGGCGGCAAGTCGCCGTCCGGCGGCAAGGAGTCTCGCGCCTCAGGTGGCGGCCGGCTAGAGCCGGCGGCCCAGTAAGACCGAACGGCGCTGTTCAGGGCGTCCCCCATTCTCCACTACATTCGGCTGCGCTTATCGGCGTCGGCCGTCTTCAATTTTCCGGACCCATTGCGTCAAGACGACTGCAAACCCGCGGACCGATCGGACCGATGAAGTTTGGCACTCATTCCGCCGTGGATGCCGCGCATTTTTTGATCGGCGCGCGAATGCGGCGGTCGTTGTCGAAGAACGTTGCTCGCGCGAAACAGGACGCGTGATGCGGACCTTGGCGCAGCATGGAGATTGGATCGTATGTTTTGGGTTGACACGGTGAAGCCTGTCGACTGTTCCAACGAGAAGTCCGAATCGGGGAGGAATCGCGCGCATGTTCGGTAAGTCGAAGATACCGACTTTGAAAGTTCCCAAGAATCCGGTACCGGAGTCGAATGAAGACGGCAACGCGCCGGCCGGCGGCGGTTCTGAAGTGGCCCTAAAGGCCGTCGCATTGCCGCGCTCCGACAAATCGAGGTCCATGGCGGACAAGACTGACGAGTTTTACGCGCTCAAGACGCGCATTCACAAGAAGCTGGTAGACACGCTCGATCTGGCGGAGATCGGCCGGCGCAAGGGCGACGAAGTAAAAGAGGAAGTTCGGCAGATTATCATTAACCTCTGTGAAGAGGAGAATGTCCTGCTTAACTTTGGCGAACGACAGCGCCTTGTCACCGAGATTCTCAATGAGACGTTCGGACTCGGACCGTTGG
>CAZRFP010000118.1:0-14091 GCA_964599535.1 uncultured Planctomycetaceae bacterium | reverse complement strand
CGGACGGCGTGCCGGTCTCTGTGTCGTAGTCGACTTTGCGTAAATCGAAGCCGCGCATGGACCGCTCCATCTCACCGGAATCTGGTGCGACAAAACAGACTTGCAACTGGCGCGTCGGCGAAAACTTCAGTCCCGCGGATGCAGCCAGCGTGCGACGGCTGGATGCTGGCATGGTCATTATCATAGTACTCAGCGCGACCAAACCATCGCTTTGGGTCAATGCGAGAAAACTCTGACCTGCCAATGCGCGGCCGGCAACACTCAGTACTCTTGCGACGACGTTTGGATCGAACGGTTTGGAAGCGCCAGGGCTAACGACGTGGTTGGGTACCGTCAAAGTCAACTTTGGAAAGGACGTCTGCTGCTTCAGCACCGGCTCATGACCGACTACTCTTCGCAGCGTCTCCACCAGATGCACCGGATGCCAGGCAAATGCGGCGTATTCGCTGTCGGTCAGAAGTACGAAATGCGAATAGATGCGATGGCCGCCTCGCGCCGTGTGCTCTTTTCCCGCGCGACAGGAATATCCGACACAGTGTCGGCCGGACGCGGTCTGAAAGCACATGAGCCCGATCGACTCTATTTCGGAAGCGCAGAGGCTGCCGTGTGAAGGGGCCCGTCGCGTGATGTCCGATTTTTCGTCAGTTCGGACTCCTGAGCTTGCGGCGATGATTCGATAGCCTTCGCCGGTGTGCGATCTCACCGATGTAAACACAACCTGGTCCACATGGATGAAGCGTTCATCTTTTTTTGTCTGAAGTGACATCCGTGTACCTCCAATGATCGATCATGACGGTCGATGCCGAATTTCCAAAAACTCAATCCCCATTTGCGAAGTCTGCCGGCTGGATCGCCCCGACCAGAGTTCAAATTTGATCGATGATCCATTCAAACGGCTCGATGACCCCGCGCAGTGCCGTATGCAGCGGAATCGTTTGAACGGAATCATCTTCGATCGATGTCGAATAGCCGAGCGAGCCGACGACGCTCGCGGCAAAAAAGTCGACGTTTTCGAAGCGGCTATCGCACAGATTCCAAACGCGATTCAGATTTGCCTGAACGAAGGCCTTCGGATGATCGAAGCACTCCGGGCAATGGTCGGACTTGCAAAGTATGATCGCGACCGGCGTTTGCACCTTTTCCTCGTGCTTTGCACCGTACATGCTGTCGATATAGCTCAGCATTTTCATTGCGAAGAAGTCCGGCTGAGTCGCGCCGTTTGCCGCGGAGGCCGCGTCGACGAGGAGCATCAGTCCTTTCGACTTGTTCAACAGGCTGTGGATCACTCGAAACGTCTTCGGCGTTGCGACTTCAGCCGCAAGCGATTCGCCGGCCAAGTCGGGCATGACGAGATCAACCCATTCGGCGTCCGGCTCCTGTCGGCGCACCTGGTAGTAAGCCCAATACCACTGATTGGCTTCCATTGGCGTCTTTGGCGGAAAGCCGCGCCTCGACAGATGGCTGATGACATTCTGCTGAAGGTCGACGGAGTACGAGCCTTTCGGGATGGCTTCGAACATACCGGCGCGATGCGCAAGCATGTCCAGCAGAAACCCAAGATAGACCGTCTTGCCGACGTTGCTTTCGCCGATAACTGTGACGATCTTCGGCTGCCGCTCCTGTGCAATGGCGTCCTGTACGATCGACATCGGCGAAAAGCACCCGATGCATAGCAGCACTTCGGGCGGGTTCTCCTGTCCGCAGATCATGCAGGTTGTTTCAGTTAGCGTATTGGACTTGGTTCTGGCCACGGTTGACTCTCCTACAGTCTGTGCCAAAGGCGTGCCCCATCGCCGGGTTGATCCGTTCGATCTTGGCTGCAAATCGTCGAACCGAACGGACACTCAAACTCAGCGTGATTCCCCGGCACGCGTTCAATTGCCTCTCAGATTCCACGCGAGGCGGAAACCGACATTGTGCGCTCGTGCGAGGCTGACCAGGCCAGTGCGAAACACCGCGGTCGCCTGCATTGGAAAGTAGGTGTCAAACGCACCACCTCGGATAGATGCCATGTGCATGTCACCAACGATCGGACCTCCGTTGGAGTCGGCGACTTCAAAATCGCTCGCCGTCCACTCCCAGACGTTGCCGATCAACTGCAACACGCCGTTCGGCGCCGCGCCGGCCGCATAAGAGTCAACGGGGACTGTTTTGGCATGATTCGATGCCCAGATATTGCAGCGGTTGATCTCGAGCGCGTCGCCCCACGGATAGCGCCGAAGCGTGTTGGCTACGCTGCGAATTCGCCAAGTGGCTGCCATCTGCCATTCCGCTTCGGTCGGAAGTCGAAAGCCGACCCACCTTGCGTAGGCCGCGGCTTCGAATTGTGAGATTCCGACGACAGGATGATCCAACAGGCGTTTGTTGGGACGACCATGCCGCCAGTAGCGCGGACCGGGCGTTTCGGTTAGGTCCTTGAAGTCGATCAGGTGCGGCCAGAGGTCTTTCGGCCACAAATCGAGTTGTTCATAACCGCCGGCTTCGACGAATTTCTGATATTGGAAATTCGTGACGCAGTGTCTGGCCAGAAGAAACGGAGCGGTTTCGAATGTCTCCTCATGATGTCCCGGCTCGTCATGGATCGTGGCTGGCAATGTTGCAAATCCCTCGGGCACTATCGCGAAGATTTCGTCCACCTTTTCGCACGCACTGAGACAGACGCGATCGACGTCCGGATGCTCCTTGTAGTCCTGCCGCGACATGATGAGTTGGCCGTAGCGCTCCAGCTGCGCTGCCTGGTAGAGTGGATCGTCATTCAGTTCGATGGGGTCGGCGGGGATGAACGTGTCGACTTCCGCCGGTCGCGGTCTGGGCGCGCGAGGCTTGGCCTTCGGCTCTGGTGGTTTTCGAGAAAAGAGTTGCAGTCCCATTCAACACCCCCAGGTGCAGTTTCCCTGTTCTGTCACATATGCGCGAAGCGTTTCGGGCACCCATGTCGGCCCATGCCTGCCGACGTTTTCAATCTATGCGGCCGGTCGTCGCATGTGACGGCCGTTACGTTCCGATCGCGCGTCGCTTGGCGTCGCGACAGAGCTTCTGGAAGCGCTCGACGCTTTCGCGCGCCGCACGCTCGGCCTCGGTCGCCTGCTTCTGTTCAACCGGCGATGCGGCCGGCGTTGCGCTGGTCGGCAGCAATTCGGTCTTGGCATCGACGACTTTGCTCAGTTCGTCACGCAGTTGCTGCTGTAGTTCGGCGATGTTGCTCTGCGCCTGTTTCAGTTCGGCCAGTTTGCGGTCGGTCTCGCCGCGCAGGCTGGTAATATCCGCTTCGCGCTTATCGAGCTCGGCGGCCTTCTGCTTCAGCGTTGCGGCGTAGCTGTTCAGTTCGGCTTCGCGCGACGAGCGCTGTGACATTTCCTTCATCAGTGCTTCGCGATCGGCGACGAGCGCGTCCTGGTCTTCCTTGAGCTGATCGCGCTGTTTGCGGATTTCGGCTTCGGCCTTTGCCAACTGCTCGAGGTTCGCCTCATGAGACTTAGCGACCTTGAGCACTTCCGCGTTCCTGGTTTCCAATTCTCCAGCGGCCGCCTCGATGCGGGTGCGCTCGGCCTCGAGCGCCGCGGAACGCTTGTCGATTTCCTGCTTTTCGACGGAGAGTTTCGTTCGTTGATCGCTGAGTGATTTTTCCGACTCGATGATCTTGGCCTTCTCGGTTTCCAGCGTCTTGATCCGCGCCTCCAGTTCGGCCTTCTGCTTTGAAAGGTCCTGCGCTTCCTGCGACTTGGATTCATTGAGCTTGGCGATCTGTTTCTCAAGTTCCGCGCATTTTGCTTCGCGCGTTGTGATTTCCTTTTCGCGTTTTTCCAGCGTGTCGCACAGCTCGTCTTCCTGCTTTCGAAACGACTTGACTTCTTCCGCGAGCTTGCCCTGGCGCTCTTCCAATGCGGCGCGGCAGTGCTCCAGCGTCTCGGCGCGGGCCTCGAGCAGTTCGCGCAGCGTCTGCATCGCGCCCACCACGTCATTGCTCAGCGTTTCAAGTTGGCGAAGGTCGACCTGGCCGTCAGTTGCCGCCTTCTGCTCCGGTTTAGTCAATGTCGCGCTCATCGCCTATTTTCTCCACCACGATTTTTTCTCAGTCTGCTGGGGCTGCTGCGGCGTCGCTTCCACTTCGGCGATCACTTCGCGCAGAGTTTTGCGACCGTTGTAAAGCCGATACTTGACGCGCACCGCCTTCGCAATCTCCGGATCGAGCGACATCAGCAGTGATTCTTCATCGTCCGCTTCGTCCTCAAACTCCTGAATCAACTCGCGTATGGTTTTTCGGCCCTTGAAATACGCGTGTCGCGCCCGGATCGCTTCGGCTCGATCCGGCGCCAAGTCCGCCAGCAGCGCTTCCGCTTCCTGCCGTGTTTCCACGCGCGGTTCGGACGACTTTTCAGCCCTGGGCGACTGCTCCGCCCTGGCTGTTTCCACCACGGGTTCGGCAAAATCCTGGGCCGCCGGTTTTTCGGACGCAGCCGTCGCGTTCGTCTGCTCGACTGCCGAGCGTTTGTCTTCGCTGCTTCGTTTCGCGTGACCTGGTGCAACGGTCTTCGTTTCGTCGATGGCCGTCCTGGGCGACTCATGTTCGGGCTTGGCCGCATCCACCAGCGCCTTGTCGCTTGAGGCCGCGTGGCGCGCCGTCAGCTCAATTTCCCGCGTGGAAAAGCACTTGTGCAGCGCGCCGACGGCTTCGGTCCACGCATGAAGTTTGGCGTCCAGTTCCTGGAATGCACGCGCCATCCCCCCGTCGTCGGGTGGTAACAGGGAATCTCGGATATCGGCTGTTCCTACACTCATGACTTCACGCTGCGGTCTCGGCGCGACCTCGGCTCCCATACGACACGTTGATCGACCGAAACAGTTAGAACATAAGATTCAACCGTCCGTGCTGCATGGGAGAGATGGAGAAACCCGTCATAATCGGACGCGCGGAACACTTGGGGCGCGTCAATGGCGCGAAGTGCGAGCGAGTCAGAGCGATTGGAGTTTCTGGGAAATCAGCCGGCGCCGCGCTGTTTCTTTGACTCGTCGGAATCCGGACCTCCGATTTCCGACTCGTCATGGCGGCGTGATTCGTCGTGTTCTTCATCTTCGAACGTCTCGACGGGTTCGATCAGCGTCGAACCGAAATCTGAAACGTACGGCGATTCGGACTGCTCTCGCCCGCGATATCGGCTGATCGCGGCGTGATAGGGTCCGCTCAGCGCGTAGGCTGACGTGACCACCCAGAGCGTGAATTGAAACGAAACCACGAATCCGATCAGCACGCCGATCGCCAGCGTGACGACCTGCCAAAACGGCCGCCGACTGCGCAGGACTGAATTGACGAGGTGTGGATAGCGAAAAGGGCTGACCATCAGTAAGCCCATAATCAGGGCATATGCCGGCATCAGACGTCCCAGAATCTGAATCATTCCGGGATGAGCGACCTCGCGCAGCAGGTCCTGATGAAAAATAACCAGCCCGATCACCGCGCCGGCCGCGCCCGGCGTTGGCAGCCCGCGGAAGGCCATGTGGGCCGATTCGTCTTCTTCGTTTTCGACGTTGAATCGCGCCAGGCGCAGCGCCGCGCAACAGACATAGACGGCGGCCATGACCCACTCGGCGCGCCAATAAGCGCGATCGAAAAAGGAAATCTCGCTCATGTCAACAAATGTCGCAGGCTGCGAAATGCACAGAACCATCATGGCCGGCGCGACGCCGAAACTCACGACGTCAGCGAGGGAGTCCAGCTGCGCGCCGAATTCCGTCGTCTTTCGCGCCAGCCTCGCAAGGCGTCCGTCAATCGCGTCGAAACACATGGCCAGAATCAGCAACACGCCGGCGGCCGCGACGAATGTCGGCGAGAAGTTGGCAATCTTCAGCCCGCCTGCGATCGGCTGGCTGACTTTCATCGCCACGGCCTGCGAGTGGAGAACGCAAAGATAGATCGCCCCAAGTCCGCAACTGAGATTGCCCAGCGTCGCCAATGACGGCAATACGCCAATGGTCTTCAGCACGCGTTCGCGCCGTCGGACGCGACGCTCCAGCGGATCGCTTTGTCGATGCAGCTTCATCAGTCAGTCACTCACTCGCTTCACGCGTTATTTCATGTCAATGGCGTCAGGCCGTCACGTTATCCCGCGGCTGCCTTGCCGCGCCTGCCTCCTGTCGAATCGGCTGGTAACGCATCAGCACCGACGATCCGCCACGAACTACATCGTTCAGTTTCACGGTCGGCTCCAGCCCGGCAATGGCGGGCAAGATTAAGTCGGTGCGAGATCCGAACTTGATCAACCCCATTCGCTGGCCGCGACTGATCGCATCGCCGACCTGAACCCGGCAGATGATCCGACGCGCGATGAGACCGGCCACCTGGCGAACAATCACCGGGCCGCGCAGTGAATAGGTGGGATCTCGGCCGTCGCGCGCGGGATCGATGATGATCGTGTTACTCTCATTGCGAATTCCGCTCTCGGGATGACGCGCGTCGAGAAATTCGCCGGGTCGATAGTCTGTTCGCACGATGTTTCCATCACAGGGTGACCGGTTGATATGTACATCGAACACTGACAGAAAGATGCTGATCTTCCATGCTTCGCCGTCGATACCATCATAAGTCGGCAGGCGCGACACTTCCGTAACTTTTCCATCGGCTGGCGAGACAAGCAAACCCGGTTCCGAGGGAATCGTCCGCACGGGATCGCGGAAGAATGCAATGCAGAAGACCCACAGCGCAATCAACGGCGCTGCGGGAATCGCCCAAAGCCATGACACGCTCCATGCCGCCCATGCGCACGTCGCTCCGCTTACGCCGAACAGGAGCGTGCAGACCAGCATCTCGCGAAGGCCTTCTTTGGCCAAGGTCATTATAAGCCTCTCGATCAACCACGATCTGCCGAATGCCCCATGATACCCCGCATCGACCTGCCGGTCACTTCCGGCTGGTACAGGGCTTTTAACGGATTCTTCGCGAGGAAGGCGATTGACGCATGCAGGAACCGCCGCTCGCCGATCGCGCCACACGGCGTCGGCATGAAGAACACTCGCGATTCGTCAGCACAGACCGAGATCGTGGCAGAGTCGCCGGAAAAGCGTGAATGGATCCTCGGCCACAAGCGACAGGCCGCGCCGAGCATCGTCGGATTCGTATTGCAATCCGACAAGCTGCATTCCGCGCGCCGTCCGCGCGAAGACGCCTTCGAAGCAGGGCGCGCCGTCGTCGGCGCGAATGAAGATGAGTCGATGCTCGTGTTCGATGCAGTGCCAGCGATCGTCCGGGCCTTCAGCGCGGCGGCCGCGCGAACAGTAGTACCATTCAGCGGGCGACAGCGTCCATTGATGAGGCGGCCCGAGATCGAAATCGCGCGGGCATTGCCAGGCTCCCATGCGAATGTCACCGGGCATGAGCTTCAGTCCGGGCACGGCTTCGGCACGGCGCTTCGCGGCCGGCTCAATCAGCGGAAACGCCGGCGCGGGTCCAAGCAGGAATGTGAGCAACTGCGTCGGCGCCGGCGCGGCGGACTTCAGCGCGTCGGCGGCGATTGCCAGCGCATGATTCAGCGCAATGAATCGCTGCATGTCGGATTCGATGAGGCGATCGGCTTGCTCGATGACGATCGCCACGCGGCGCGCCGGTCCGCGCTCAAACAGCGCGGCGAACTCTGGCACGGCTGATCGGCCGTATTCCAACGAGGACTCCTTCAGGTCGAAGGCGGCGGCCAGCGCGCGGCGAAAGCCGTGGTGATCGTGCATCTGATGGCCTGCCAGGATGGTGACACTAAAGAGGTGCTTCGTCAGTTGGGCGAGCAGGAACTCGCGCTCGTCTTCGGCAACGGCGTTGATGAATGTGTTGTACGCTCCGGGTGAAATGATGGCGGGTTCAAGCCAGTCAAGCTGGATCGGCGGCGCGGTCATGCCCTTATTTGACCGGCGAAACGGCGTCAGGTCCAACGCGCGTGGACCCCATAAGGGCGAGTCATTCGCCGAGCGGCTTGTAGGAAACGCGGCGAACCAGCGCCGTGGGCGGTTTGGCGCGCCGGCCGTCCGATGGTCGCGCTTCGTCGTCGTTCGCCGGTTCGGCGGCATGACCTGGTTCCGTCTCGACGACGCCCGGCATCGGCGTGACGGCGCGCGAGATTTTCAGCAGGCGCGACACGAAAAAGTCGTTCGGGCTGAGCTCCCTGGCGCGCTCGAAAATCGGGTGTGCCGCACCCGGTCCTTCGGTGTAGGCCACGACATATCCGAGCAGCGTCACGCCTGGGACACTTCGGGGATGACTCGCGACGTAGGCCTTGAGCGTTGCCAGATGCCGGGCAAAATCGTCCGGATTGCCGTATTCGGCGCGAACGTCGTAGTAAGACTCGGTGAGAAACGGCGCCAGCTCAAAGGCCCGCGACAGGTACTTCACCGCTTCGTCGTAGCGACCGAGAGCGAAAAGCGCATGGCCGGCATAGACGCGGCTGGCGGCGTCGGCGTGGTTTTTCTCGGCGGCGCCGATCCACTCAATCGCGGCGCGATCATAGCGCCCGGCGCGGTAGTGATCGAGACCGGCGCTGACGCCGAGGCGATTCGCCGCAAGCAGCCGACCGGCGCGCTCCGAGGCGATGTAGTCCTGATACTCGCTGGCTGCGTCGACGTGTCCCTGGATGTAAGCATCACCGTATGCATCGTCGTAGGGTTGGTAATGCGGCGTGTCATAGAAGCCGCCGAGGCTTTGTGAATGGACGCGCTGTCCGCCGTAGGTTCGCGCGCGATGGGAATAGCGCAGTCCCCGCGGCGCTTGATAGAAACCCGCCCCGCTGAAGTCATATCGCAATCGGATGCGCGGGCTCCAATGATCGGGCCGGTATTGGTCCAGCGCGATGATGTAGTGCCCCTGCGGCATGCGCAGGAGTCGCACGCCTTCGATCTCTTCCAACTCGTCGATCGTTTCGGGCGCGCGGTTGATTCGGGCGGATTCGTTGATTGCCTTGCGCCGGGCTTCGTCTTCCGGTTCGGCGCGCGGCTGAGATTTTTGGATCTCGCGTTCGAGCCGAGTTGTGGACTGTGCGAAGAGCGTCGTTTGATGGGTCAATGCGACGATGAGTGCGACGGAAGCGTACCTGATCATGGCCAAACCTCCGATGAGCATTGTAACCCTCGACCAAGTGTTCGCCGGTCGAAGGTCGGCTGTCGGCGCGGAATGTCGCCGAGACGTATGGTAGACCCGTCGAGGGCGAGTCGGTTAGTCGGGCGTTTTCCAAATTCGCTGACCGCGCCGGATTTCCGCGAATACTAGGGAAACTGGCCCGGCATGGGTTGGTTCCCCGACCCCAATGGGGTCCCTTCAAAAAGAAAAACTGCAGCGAAATAATCCGCAAGCCGATTTTTGTTAGTAATCGCTAACTATAACGTTTACAACAATTTGGAGGCCGGCACCGGCCGTAATCCGCGCATTAACTCAATTTTTCTCTGGACTTACGATCGGGCCGAGTCTCAAATAACCGCGCCCAAGACGACAACCTATTCCGGGAACGGGTCACGAAACTAGTACGCCCTAATGAGGTGAACCATGATCGCCACCCCGCCAAAGGACTCTTCAGCATCCACGAATGTCCCTCTGCCGCTCCTGCAGGATTCGATCGAGCAGACCCTCGCCGCTGAGCGCGAGCGCATGATGCGCGAGGCCGGTTTGACCGTCGGCGATGTGCGGCAGTTCAAGCGGCCTGTCGAGAGGCCTTTTACGCGCGCCGAGCGTGAGTATACGACCATCTGGGTCGGCGGTTTGTCGATGCGGCACGATCAACTCGTCAAGGCCGGTCTCGAGGGGCTGGGCTATAAGATCGGGCTGATCCCCACGCCGGTAAAGGCCGACTTCCAGGCCGGCAAGGAATACGGCAACAACGGTCAGTGCAATCCGACGTACTTTACCGTCGGCGCATTGGTCAATCACCTCAAGCGCATGCGCGACGAAGAAAAGTTGCCGCTGGAGGAGATTCTCGATAAGCACCTGTTTATCACGGCCGGCGCGTGCGGCCCGTGCCGGTTCGGGATGTACGAGGCGGAATATCGTCTCGCGCTGCGCAACAGCGGGTTCGACGGCTTTCGCGTCATGCTCTTTCAGCAGCAGGGGGGGTTGAATCAGGAGACGGTGGAGGCCGGGCTGGAATTCAATCTGAACTTCTTCCTCTCGCTGCTCAACGGCATCTTCATGGGCGACATTCTGAACGAGGTGGCTTATCAGATTCGACCGTATGAGGTCGTCCCCGGCCAGACGAATCGGGTGATGGCGCGCTGCATGGAGCTTTGCGAAGAAGCGCTTCGCAAGCGGAACTACGATGAGATTCACGGCGGAGCATTGTCGAAGATTCTGTCGAAGATCGTTCCGGCCGTGAAGAGCGGCGAAGACGCTGCGAAGTTTCTCGATCAACTCAAGGGCACGTACTACGCTGAAGTATTCGAGCAGTGCCGAAAGATGATCGACGAGGAGATCGAGGTCGACTTCACGCGCAACAAGCCGATCGTGAAGATCACCGGCGAATTCTGGGCGCAAACGACCGAAGGTGACGGCAACTTCCGCATGTTCCCCTTCCTTGAGGAGCAGGGCGCGGAGGTGCTCGTCGAGCCGGTGGCGACGTGGATCTGCTACATGCTGCATCAGGCCGGGCTGAAGGCGACCGACCGCAAAGCCATGAGGGCGGACGGTTTGGACATTCCGATGTGGAATGTTCCCGAGCGGCTCAAGGCCGAATTCGAACACAAGAAGAAGCTGTTCACGCTGAATCTGGCCGAGAAGATCATCGTTCGCGAATATAACCGGTTGCGCGAGTCGATCGGCGGCACGGCGCATGAACTGGCTCCGCAGCTCGAGCTGACGCGCATGGGTCATCCCTATTACCACTCGCGCTCGGGCGGCGGCGAGGGGCATCTCGAAGTCGCGAAGAACATCTACTACGCATCGAAAGACATGTCGCACATGGTGCTTTCGCTCAAGCCGTTCGGCTGCATGCCGAGTACGCAGAGCGACGGCGCGCAGGCGGCCGTCACGTCGCATTTCAAGGACATGATCTTCATCCCGATCGAGACCAGCGGCGAGGGCGACATTAATGCGCATTCGCGCGTGCAAATGGCACTGGGCGAGGCGAAGAACAAGTGCAAGGAAGAGTTCAAACGCGCCGTCGAATCGACGGGCTACACGATCGATCAGATTCGCGAATTCGTCGCGCGGCCGGAGAATCGAGACTTGCGGCGGCCGCTGCAGCACATTCCGCACAACCAGGGCGTCGTCAGCCGCGCGTCGAATTTCGCGATGCATGTGGCGAAGCGGATGAAGGTGGCGGGAGTTTAGAGTCTATCGTTTTTCTTTTTGGCGCCTTTGTTTGATTTGAGTCGAGCGGAGCGCGGTAGTGATCAGTTTCTGCACAAAACGCCTTACGTTAGCAAGTGTGGTGATAGCAGCCGTTCTTAATTCGTCATGTATCAGGCCGCTGTCCGACTCAAGTCTAATTCAGCGAAAAATTCGACACAGTGTCGATAAGAGTGCTTACCTTATCGATGGCAGGCTATTCGTCCAAGGCTCAATATTGCCCGCGATTTCGATGATGAATCATGGTGTGAAGGTGTTTGAAGCCTCGGACGACATGGACAAGCGACTCGAGCTAAAGAGCTTTGTAATGCAAATGACGAAAGCTCATATTTTCGAGATAGAACTCTCGCCCCCCACCGAACAAGCCAAACTCATCCGGATCGATGTAGGGTTTTACAGCAGATCTGGCATGGAGCGAGCGCAATACGAACTCCCTATCGTACCAAGCGATGGCAAAAGCTTTTCGCATTGCAGTAAAGTGTGGGATAGGGAAGGCGGCAATGATTACGGTAATCGAAGCAAATAAGAGCTTCGTAGGGTCCGCTGTGCGGACCTTCACGCGGCTGGGGTGGCTCGGCGAGGAAAAAAGGTCCGCGCATCGGACCCTACGAGCTGCTCAAAAGCATGAATTGTTGCGGGGCGTTTGTTTACCGAGAGTGGATTGGGTTGGGTCGTTCCGATCGAAATGTGATGGGTGATTGGAGCGAGATTTCTCAGCCTCCCAAACGTGAAAGGCAAGGAGTGAGGCACCCATGCGATGGCGAGCCACCGACAGCGTGTTCAACTGCTAAAAGCAGTAGCACGCATGCATCGTTTATCATCGTCGCCGCGCGAGTTCGCTGCGGTATTCGATTCCGAGAGTCTTGGCATGGTCGTTAGCCCAGTTCATGAGTCTTGTGCTTCCAACTGCGGGGGCATCGCTGTCGAGCAGATTGGCCATCAGCCCGCCGATTTCCTCACGCGTGATGACCACGTCGCGCAGCAGCATCCCCACCGCGCCGCCAATGACATAGCCGATGGACGGCGGCAGACGCAGGATCATCCGCCTGACTCCGATCACGCCGGCAATGGACTTGACCATTTCGAGATAGGTGAATCGATCAGGACCGACGGCATCGATCGTGACGTTGTCATGGCGAAACGCTTGTTGAACGGCCAACTCGGCGAAGTCGTCGACGTGGATCGGCCGAAGTCGATACTGACCGTCGCCGAATACGCCAAAGAACGGCGATCGACGAAGCAGCCAAGCGATGTTGTTGATCAATATGTCCTCGCCGCCGAAGAGAACGGCCGGCCGCAGTATCGCGAACGACATGCCGCTGTTGCGCACGGACGCTTCGAGTCGGGCCTTTCCACGGAAATACTCAAAGGGCGATTTGACGGATGGATTGGTGATACTGACATGGACGATTCGTCGTACACCCGCATCGGCCGCGGCGCGTATGAGCATTTCGGTATTGCGCACGGCGTGTTCGTGCGAGAAAGTTCTGTGATTAAATCGCACCCAATAGGTGTTGATGAGCACCGATGTGCCGCGAAGGCTGTCGGTAAGCAGTTCAGGCCGTTCAAAGGAGAGCGGCGCGACGCGCAGGCGATCTCCGTGAATGTTCACGCTTTTCAGTCGATTGGTCAGCGTCGTTACGCTGACGCCACGCGCGATCAGTTTATCGGCAATGTACCGGCCGGAGTATCCGAACGCACCAGTAACGGCCATGTTGTGTGCCTCGATCATGTCGCGATCTCCACGCGTAACAATTTATCGCGACGATCGACTGAGTTGAAACGCGATTGGCTGGTTTCACAAGTTTCAATGGCGCTGCCAAGGCCGTTTCGGATTTCAATTGTTTCGAAAGATATGGCAGGCGAGGGTGCTCCATACCGTGCCGAAGGCCGGGATGGGGGACTGACGCATCTGTTCGTGCTGTCGGAGGTGCTCGAGGACATGTCCGTCCCCCACCCCGCGCTGCGCGACAGGGTGGGGCACCCATGCAATTATGAAACATGCGAGACGGTCCGCACGGCAGGCCCCATGGGCTGCGAATGTGCGGCTCAGATAACAGGGTAAGCAATATGAATCTCGAAGCAGATCACGGTCTCACGCCCGGTGGGTCTTGCGGGACCAAGCCGGTGGACAAGTCTCCCGGCGGTTCCGGCGGCGGGTGCTCATCCGGTTCGTGCGGTTCCAAGAGCGGCGAACCGAAGGATGCGGCGCAGGGCTTCGTGCAGCTCAATGTCGGACTGGCCAAGGCCGAGAAGAGCAAGCCGCACATCGAAGACTTGCCCTTCGTGTCGACAGAGAAGCACCCCAATGGCCTGCTCATCGGCCTCGACGTGGGCAGCACAACGGTGAAGTACGTCGTCATCGATCCGATCACCGACGAGATTCTCGCGTGCGACTATCAGCGCCATGATACGAAGCAGCCCGAGAAGTGCCTTGAAATGTTGGGCATGGTCGAGGCGAAGTTTCCCGATGTGCCGCGGAACAGCTTTCGCGTGTTCATGACCGGCAGCGGCGGCGCGTCGATCGGCCGGCGCATCGGCGCCCGATTCGTGCAGGAAGTGAATGCCGTTTCGCTGGCAGTGGAAAAGCTCTACCCCGACGTGCAGAGCGTCGTCGAGTTGGGCGGGCAGGACGCGAAGATCATCATCTTCAAGCCCGACGAAGAGACCGGCAAGAAAAAGAAAATCCCCAGCATGAACGACAAATGCGCCGGCGGCACCGGCGCGGTGATCGACAAGATCAACGCCAAGCTAAAGATACCCTCGGCCGAGTTGTGCAATAT
>CAZRFP010000117.1:8603-14094 GCA_964599535.1 uncultured Planctomycetaceae bacterium | reverse complement strand
AAAGGCGATTCGGCACCCCGGACGATTCAGCAGACGAGCGACTTAATCCGTGAGAGCCGCGAGGCTCAGGAACGAATGCGAATCGAGTTTGCCCGTCGCGAGCGCGAGATTCAGGACGGCTTCCGTTTGTGGGAGGCGCGTCAATTGGCGCTGCTTCGCGATAAGGAGGCGCTCGAAGAGGAGAAGCGCCGATTTGCCGCCCAGCAGGAAGCCATTGCCCTGGCGGCTGGTGATGACGGCGTGCAGCGCGAGGTCGAAACACTGGCGGGCATCCCGCCAAAAAGCGCGAAAGAGCTGCTTCTGGCCAAAGATGAGGCCGAGGCGGCGCAAATCCTGAAGATCATGGATCAGCGAAAGCTGAACAAGATCGTCAAGGAGTGCAAGAGCGAAGAGGAGCGTCGTTGGATCGGACGCATCCTGGAACGATTTCACGAAACCAGCACGGCGCAGGCGGAGGACCTCGACGCAGGCTGATGGAAACGAAAGACGGCCTGCGACATGCGTTCCGCGTTGCTTCCAATCGGCGTGCTTCGCGTGGTTGGAAATGACATCCCGGCGCCGGCACGTTCGATGCGGGCGGGCGGCGCTTCTGATTTTAAGAGCGCCTTGGCGAACGCGGCATCGAATCGATCGGATGCGTCGAAAACAGATCGGGCCGATGCGCCCGATCGCATGCGATCCAAGCCTGAAAAGTCCGGTTCAGACAGCGGCAGCACGGCCGGGGGACATTCCGAACAGAAGTCAGACGCCGCGGCGCAGGCACAAATCGTTGTCGCACAGCCAATGGTCGACACGGCTATTCTGCCGTCAGTGGAGACTGCACCTTCCGAGCCACTTCTCGAACAAACTTATGCGCAACCTGCAAACACTGGTTCGCATGAATCGAGTCCAGCCCACGCACAGGCGGAAAATCGATCGGGCTTCATGGCTGCAATCGACACTTCGCGCATCGAATCCAACAGATGGTCGCAGCCGGTTTCGCATGATCGACTTGCCGCCGCCCGAATGACGAATCGGGCCGAGGCAGCGCTACCGAACGCCCATGCAATCGATACCGTGTCAGAATCGAAAACGGCCGCCGCGGTTTTAATTGAGAAAACCGACGGGCGCGCCGCGACTTTGTCGAATAGGCCGCCGGTGTTGAATCCGGCTGGCGACACGAGCAAGACGAATACGGCCGGGCTGCTCTCAATCAGCGATTCGACCGAGCCGCAGGCTATCGCGAACCGCGAGAGCGTGAGCGTCGGGAAGATCAACAACGGCACGCCATTCACGTCGCCCCTTGAAACGCCGCCGGACGATCCGGTCGTGTTGTCCGCAAGTCGCGCTGTTTTGACAACCGAGGCGCAGGAGCGGCCGTCCGATACGGCGCGCGGCGCTGAGACTGTGTTCGAGCGGAAAGTCCGTCGATGGATGGACCATCGGCGCGAAGGATCGCGCGAATCGACGGCACCGCCGGTGAGTGCGCTACCCGCGGCGGCCGGCGATCAGAACGAAGCGACGACGGATGCACGCGTGTCATTACTCATGCAGAAAATGATGGGGCGGACCGGCCGCGCGGCAGTCGATGCCGCGGTTGATGTCCTCGCGGAGCGCGGTGATCAGGCCGCAACATCGCTGGGGCGATGGCTCGTTAAGGGTGCGGCGGAATTGAAGCACGACGCCGCAGCCTCTCGTGAAGCGCTACCGTCATCGGTTTCGACGATCGGCGGATCACATTTCGCGGCCACGTCACACATCGGCAATGCAACACCTGGTACAAGTTCACCTGCGAGTTTCGTCGCCGAGCTGCTAGCAAGCCGCGAAGACGGCGCGGCGGTTGAGAATGCGGTTCGCGGCATGAACGCGGGCGGCTTAAACGGTCGGCAGCAGGCGACGCTTCGTCTCGATCCGCCGGAGCTTGGGCAATTACGCGTCTTAGTGCGAATGCATGACGGCGCGATGACGCTGCACGTTCGCACGGAGCATCGGAACGTGACGCGGCTCATCGAATCACGCATGGGCGAATTGCGCGACGCGCTGGCCGAACACGGCATTCGCATGGACCAGACGAGCGTCGTGACACGGTCGGCCGAGAGCGGCGAATCACGAAACCACGCACATGCCGACCGAGCGCCGAATGACGATGCACGCGGCGACAGCGCGGCACGATTCGGCCACGGCCACAACGCGAGCGCCGAGAACGGCGCGCAGCGCGAACATGAATCAGAGCAACGCGGACTCGATGAATCAACGGCCTGGCATGCGATTCGCGAAGCTGAATCTCACGCAATCGACGATTCGAATCGATGGACTCCGGACCTGGAGGGTTCGGTGAATCTCATGGCCTGAGTGAAACGTCACGGACGACGGTCGGTCAGGCGAACGAGAAAGAGCGCGAGCGATGACAATCGCACCAACATCAGCGGCGGGCAGTGTTGCAACGAGCGGCCAGCCAACGACCGTGGGCTTCGGGCAGTTGAAGAGCGAGGATTTCTTCGCGCTGATGATCGCCGAGCTTCAGTCGCAGGATCCGCTCAAGCCGGCGGATAATCAGCAGTTGCTCTCGCAGATGTCGAATATTCGGCAGATCGAGCAATCGACGCGACTTGCAGACACGCTGGATTCGCAGATGAAGGCGCTGGAAGCGCAAACGAAGATTCTCCAAAAGCTCACGTCGGAGAAGTTCAGTGATCCGGCCAGCCTCATCGGCCTGTATGTGCAGGGGCCGGGCGTCAACGAAAACGGCGAGCCGGTCATCGGCAGCGACGGTCGGCAGATGAAGATCGAAGGCCTGGTAATTGGCATTGAGTACAAGAACGGTCAGGCGATCCTGAAGCTGCACACCGGCGAATCGATGATCGCGAACACGGTTGAGAAGGTGAAGATCGTCGTTGCGGAAGACGGCCTCGACCCGGACATGGGAGATGAAACCGACGGCGCTGATGAATCGGAAGATGTCGATTCCACGGAAGGTCCGTCCGGCCAGAACACGCCGCCGTCGGACGATGTGACAGCGCGCTGGAAGCCGGGAACAGGCTCGACCTATGGCATGACGGCCGAGGCCGCGCGCGTGAATGCCGTGGCGACGCTTCTGGATTCGCTGCTGTCACCGGGTGTCGGGATACAAATGGGTGTTTGATGAACGACAGTTGAATCGGACACGGCCGAGATAGCCGCGCCGCTTGTAGCATCGAGAAAGAGTTGAATCGACCGCTCGCCGTGGTCATGGGAGATAACGGAACATGGGCCTTACATCATCGCTTTATACGGGTCTTTCAGGATTGAACGCGAGCCAGTTTCGCCTGGACATCATCGGCGACAACATCGCCAACATCAACACGACAGGCTTTAAGGGATCTCGCACGATCTTTCAGACGCAGTTCGCGCGAACGCTTTCGGCGGGAACGAAGCCAAGCGGTACGGCGGGCGGAACGAACCCGGTGCAGATCGGTCTGGGCGCGACGATCGGGTCAATACAGCGATCCTTCACGCCCGGCTCGGTTGAAACGACAGGCGTTCCGAGCGACTTGGCGATCGAGGGCGACGGCTTCTTTGTTCTGCGAACCGCGGAGAATGAGCGTGTCTTCACGCGCGACGGCGCGTTCACGCTGAGCGCGGATAACCGGCTGCTATCGGTCGACGGCTTTTTTGTGCAGGGCTATGGCGTCAACTCCAATTTCGAGCTGACGCCCGGCGCGGTCGGCGATGTGACGATTCCGCTCGGCGTGCTGACGACGGCGCGGTCGACGTCGAGCGTCCAGCTTGACGGCACGTTGAACAGCAGCGCATCGCGCGAAGTCGCCACGCAAGGCACCATCATCGTCTCTGATATTCTCTACAACGCAACGACCGGAGTGCAGTTGAACGATATTACCGGACCGGGCACGGCGCTGACCAATCTGCGATCGTCGCCTGGCATCGGTCCGGCGCTCTTCGCCAACGGCGATGTTATCACGGTCAATGGCATCAGCCGCGGCGGCCGCGATGTGCCGTCGGCGCAGTTCGTCGTCGGCACGACCGGCATCACCGTCAATGATTTTCTCGCCTGGATGGACGAGGTCATCGGGATTGATACGACGGCCGGCGTAGCCGGGAACCCCGGAACAGGCGTCACGACCGATGGTCGGCTGGAGTTTCGCGGCAATGCCGGCACGCAGAACGCGCTGTCGATTCAGCCGGGCGACTTGATCAGCAATGGAGCGAACCAGGTGCCGTTCCAGTTCACGGAAACCCAGGCGGCCAACGGCGAAAGCGCCCACACCACGTTCATTGTCTACGACAGTCTCGGCACGCCCCTGACGGTCAATGTGACGATGGTGCTGGAAGATCGAGACACCTCCAGCTCGACTTGGCGCTTTTACGCCACGTCGGCCGACGACTCCGATCTTGATTTCGTCATCGGCACCGGCCTGCTGACGTTTGACGGCAATGGTCAGTTCGTTCAGGCGCCGTCAAATGGCGTCCTGATCAATCGCGTGGGTACAGGCGCCAACGATCCTCTCGCGGTTCAGCTCGATTTCTCCCGTTTGAGCGGTTTGGCCATCACGGGTGCTTCGACGGTGGTCATGAGTTTTCAGGACGGCTTTTCGACGGGCACGCTGATCGACTACAGCATCGGCGAGGATGGCATTATCACCGGCACATTCAGCAACGGCTTGAACCAGACGCTCGGGCAGATCGCCGTGGCGACATTCTCCAATCAGGAGGGTTTGATTGCCCGTTCGAACAACGTGTACTTTGTAGGCCCCAACAGCGGCGATCCGCGCATCACGCCGCCTCTGACGCTGGGTGCCGGCAAGATCACCTCCGGCGCGCTGGAGTTGAGCAATGTCGATCTGTCGCGTGAGTTTATCAATTTGATCACGTCGTCGACGGCGTTCTCGGCGGCGAGTCGCGTGATTTCGACGTCGGACCAACTTCTGCAGGAACTTCTGCTTGTCGCGCGCCGCTGACGTCGGCGGTGCAAGCGGCGCTTGAAACGGGCCGCGCTGCGATCGGCCACGAAGCACATTGTCTGAGGTGTGACATGATCGCCGTGACAAAACTGGGCGGACAGGCGATCGTCATCAACGCTGAGTTGATCAAGTATCTCGAATCCACGCCGGATACGATGGTGACGCTGATCAACGGCGAGCGGCTCATCGTTCAGGAATCGCTCGAAGAAATTGTTCGACGGGCGATCGAGTACGGTCGAGCCCTGCGAGTATTCGCCGCATAGGGCGGTCCCTGACAAGCGGGGCCGAGCACGCCGCGCAACACTGTTAGGGCGGCTAATTTCATCTTTGGTGTACTTTCATCCATCGGCAATTCCTGCGCATTCGCATATGTGCCTGAATTCGACGCCGCGCAGAAATGGCGCGACGGCGGGTGAAGTTTGCGCCTGAATCGACCGATAAGTTATAAGTACATGCGACGCAATCACGTGTCGCCCGCAACTGACGGGAAGTCATTCGCATGGCTGATGCCGCCGCAACAACCGACAAAGCCGCCGAAGCGAAGGCCGGCGCGG
>CAZRFP010000117.1:0-8593 GCA_964599535.1 uncultured Planctomycetaceae bacterium | reverse complement strand
TGCCCGTCCTCTCGAGGGTGAGCATGTCACCCCGCGGGCGCCTTCACAAGCTGCCCGCGCTCGCGTGCGCCCGCTCCGAGCGAGCTGCCGCTCAGAAGCGCCAGCGAAGGCCGGCGCGGCCGATTCGAAGAAGGTCAAGTCCTACGCGACCATCGGTCTCATCAGCGGGCTGATGCTCGTCGAGGGCGTCGCCATCTTTGCGGCGATGAAGTTTTTTGGCGCCGATCCCGATCCGACCGCCGGCATGCCGCAGTTGACGGTGACGACGCAGCCGTTCGGCGAGAGCAAGGAAATCGAAATCGCCCGCGTGCGCGTTCAGAACACGAACGGCATGCGCCCGATACTCTACGCCGCGTCGATCGACATCAAGGTTCCGTCGAAAAAGGAAAGCCTCATCACCGAAGACTTCCTCAAGAATCGCCGGGCGACGGTGAATGACGCGATCAGTCGCATCATTCGCAGCGCCGACAGCAAGCACTTGAGCGAGCCGGGGCTTGAGACGTTGAAGCGAAAAATTCGATTCGAGCTGGGCGCGCTGCTCGGCGACGAGAATGTCATCGAAGAAGTACTCATCCCGGAGTTTACGCCGATGCCGGCGGGATTCTGAAAAAGACGCAAAGGCAATGTGCGAGCGCACGCCTGTTGACGGCCTTAGCCATGGATGGTGAACCGAATGGCCGAGAATAAACCCAGCGATTCCGACGGCGTTTCACAAGACGAAATCGACGCCGCGCTCGCGGCGGCCGGTGCGGGCGATGTCGCGCCTTCAACCGGCGAGCCCCAGGCCGCGGAAGCGATGATTGCAGAGGGGCCGGGTACGCCGGGCGTGCCAGGCCAAGCTGCGGTGGCGGCATTGGCAGGGCGCGTTGACGAACCCATTAAACATGATTCGCAGGGCAGACCGCTCGAAGCCTCCACGGTCACCGGGGGAGCGGCCACGGCTGTTGAACATGCGGCAGGACGAAGCGCTGCCGTAGAACCATCGAGTGCGGCCGTCGCGGCGGTGCCGCTTGAATTACCTGACTTTTCCGGCAATGGGTTGAGCGAGGACGAGATTCGCGGGATTTCACTGCTGGGGGATGTACAGCTTGATGTGAAGATCGAACTGGGCCGTGCGGAAATGTACATCGAAGACGTGCTCAAGTTGGGCGAAGGCTCCGTCGTTGAATTGGACAAACTGGCCGGCGATCCGGTTGATGTCCTGGTCAACGATCGTCTGGTGGCGCGGGGCGAAGTCCTCGTGCTCAACGACAATTTTTGCGTGCGCATCAGCGAGATACTCCCCGGCGCAAGTGAAGCGGCCGCTTCGGCCGGATAAACACTCACGAGGCGTCGGTCCGATGCAATCGCTCAAGTCAATCATACGCCAAACTCATCGAACGGCCTGCATGTGTGTCGTGATCGCGGCGCTCCCGTGTGCCGCAAACGCCGCAGACGAAGGCGCGTCAAGCGGCAGGTCATCGACGCGCGTGGGCATCCGTGCCAATGCGGCGGCTAATCTGCCGCGAGTTGATTCCGAAACAACCCCTGCGATCGCAAGCGATGAGTCACGCGACGCAATCGAGCATACGGAAGCGACATCTCCGGAGATCACGCGCGGTCGCGCTTCGTCGCGATCAGTCGGCTCGGGCGTCGGGGCGGCATCGCCGGGCGGTTGGTCCGACATGCTCTGGCCTCTGGGCGTCGTGCTGGCGCTGGTGGGTGGCGTGGCTTGGGCCGCTCGGCGCTGGATGCCGCGTTCTCTCGGCATGAGCGGCGGACAGTCGCTGAGGATCGTGGCTCGACAAGCGCTATCGACTCGGCAAAGCATCTGCCTCGTCAAGTTTGGACGGCGGCTCGTCCTTGTGGGCGTAACTCCCGAGCGCATTTCGCCGCTGTCGGAAATTTCCGATGCGTCGGAAGCAGCGGAGCTTACTGCGTTGATCGAGAGCGGCCGCCCGGGTTCGTTTGCGAGCCTGTTCAGCGGGGTATCAGAGGCCAACGCGCAAGAAGTCCAGAGCGTCGAGAGTGAATTGCAACCGCAGTCCGAGTTCGACACGCCGCTGCCGTCAGGCCGCGACGTGGCGCATGCGAGTGCCGAAGTGCGTGGATTGCTGGATCGTGTTCGAAAGTTGTCATCTGAGTTCTCAAGGTCGGCGGAGTCGACCGGGCCGATCGTGGCGTCGAAGTAGCCGCCGCGACAACCGCCCGCGAAGCGCAAAGGAGTTGCGCGATGCCTGTTTCGCACCGCCGAATGCGGCGGCTGCCATGTGTCCGGATGCTCATGCTGATCGCACTGTTCGCGATGGCAGCCGGGCCGGTCCGCGCACAGAACGTTCCCTTCGAATCCGACGCTTCTTCCGCGAATGACCCGGTGTCGGTCGTCGCGGGCGGTTCGGACGCAAATCCCCTCGGCATTCCCGATCTTTCGGCCGTGTTCCCCAGCGCCAGCGACGCGGGCGGCGTGACGGCATCGCTCAAGATTCTCGTTCTGCTGACGGTTCTGTCGCTCGCGCCATCGATTCTCATCATGATGACCAGCTTCACGCGCATCATGGTCGTGCTCGCGCTGCTTCGGCAGGCCATCGGCACGCAGCAGCTTCCGCCGGGGCAAGTGCTGACCGGTCTATCGCTCATCATGACCATGCTCGTCATGGCGCCGACGTGGCAGCGCATGAAGACCGCGGCGGTCGATCCCTATCTCGACGGTCGCATGGGGCAGGCCGAGGCATTCGACAAGGGCGTCGGACCGCTGCGCGAGTTCATGTTTGGGCAGATACAGTCGGCGGGAAACCAGGAGCATGTGTACATGTTTGTCGAGTTTGCCCGCAATGAACCGATCGCCCCAGGCGTCACGCTTCGGCAGGAAGATGTCAGCCTCGCGGAGCTGATTCCCGCGTTTGTGCTGAGCGAACTGAAGACGGCGTTTTCGATGGGCTTCCGCATCTATTTGCCTTTTCTGGTGATCGACATGGTCATCGCGTCGATCCTCATCAGCATGGGCATGATGATGCTGCCGCCGGTTCTGATTTCGCTGCCGTTCAAGCTGATGTTGTTTGTGCTGGCCGACGGCTGGGGACTCGTCGTCGGCTCGCTATTGAATAGTTTTCAATGATGCGAAGGCGTGCGGTCGCCGATTCGATTGCGGCCGCTGGAGATGGATGCCTCGATGAATCCGGGAATAGCCGTCGATCTGAGCCGCGAGGCGCTTCTCATGGCCCTCATCCTGGCCGGTCCGATCATGGGCATCGGCATGATCGTCGGCCTGGTGATCAGCATCGTTCAGGCCGTGACGCAGCTTCAGGAGCAGACGCTGACGTTCGTACCGAAGATCGTGGCGATGGGCGCGGCGACGGCGCTGTTCATGCCGTGGCTGACATGGCGTTTGATTGAATACACGCAGGCGTTGTGGGAGGGAATGTGACGCAGTTCGACGATTGACCGACTGACCATGTCAAATCGCAAGAACATCACGGATACCCATGCCGATCCAACTGCTCAGTATTGAGATGCTTCTTCCCGCGTTTGCGCTGGTGTTGGCGCGCGTCGCGGGCGTGGTGATGGCAGTGCCGATCCTATCGAGCCTGCAACTTCCGCGCGACGTGCGCGTATGGCTGGTCGTCACGTTGGCACTGATGGTCTTTCCGCTGGCCATGCCGCATCTGCCCGCGTCGCTGACGCTCGGACAAGCCGTCGCCGGAATGGTGGGTGAGTTTATCATCGGTGAAGTGCTCGGCCTTGGCGCCGGGCTGGTCTTTTACGGTGCGGAGATCGCCGGGAAGTTCGTCAGTCATCAGGCCGGCATGTCGCTCGGAACGGTTTTTAATCCGTTCTTTGACGAAGAATCAACGGTTCTGGATCAGCTTTGGTTCTTCACCGCGGCGATGCTGTTTCTCGCGTTTCGCGGGCATATAGCGATCGTCACCGTCCTGCTCGACAGCATCCGGCTCATCCCGCCGATGATGGCGAATTTTGACGGAACGCTGGGCGACTTTGCCGTGGCGATCATGCAGAGCACCTTTCAACTCGGCATGCGGCTGGCCGGTCCGGCCATTCTCGCGTTGCTGCTTACGTCGCTCATCATGGGCTTTCTGACGCGAACGATGCCTCAGATCAATATTCTCTCGGTGGGCTTCGCCATCAAAATCGCCGTGGCGCTGCTCGTGCTGGCGGTGACGATCTCGACATCGGAGGAATATCTCGGCACTACCATCGGAGAAGGGCTGGAACACGTGACCGCGCTGCTCGAACACATGGGAGATGCGTTGAAAAATGGCGGATAATGCCGGCGAAAGAACCGAAGCTCCGACGCCGCGCCGCCGCATCGAGGCGCGCGAGAAAGGGCAGGTCGCGCGCAGCAGCGACCTCAGCTCGGCCTTGCTGCTGCTCGGCGGCATGGTCGGCCTGCGCGTATTTGGTGTCAGTTCAATGACATCGCTTATTGAACTGATGCGGGCCAACCTCGACATTCAGCAGTCGGCCGCCGACCGGACCGTCGATCTCAGCGAGATCGTGCCTTCGCTGGCGATGATCGTGCTGGCGGCGGCCGGACCATTTCTGCTGATGCTTGTGTTGATTGCGCTGGCGTCGAATCTGCTGCAAGTAGGCGCGATTTTCACGACGCATCCGCTCATGCCGCAGTTGGAGCGGCTCAATCCGATCAACGGGTTGGGGCGGCTGTTCAATGTGCGCACGCTCGTGCAGTTGGGCATGAACCTGCTCAAGCTCGCGGTGGTGTCGATTGTCGCATGGATTGCGATTCGGCAGCGCATGGGCGACATCATGCTCGCCATGGCGATCGATGGATGGACGCAAATCGGTCTGCTGTCGGACGTGCTTTACGACGTGGGCTTCAAACTGGCGTTCGTGTTGGTGATCATCGCGCTGCTCGATTTCGCATGGCAGCGCATCAAGCTGGAGAAAGACCTGCGCATGACGCGGCAGGAAGTGAAAGAGGAGATGCGCCGCATGGATGGCGACCCGATCATCAAGCAGCGCCGCCGGAAAATGCAACTCGCGGCGGCCATGCAGCGCATTCGAAAGGCCGTGCCTGAGGCCGACGTGGTCGTGACGAATCCAACCGAACTGGCGATTGCGATCAAGTATGACGTGGATTCAATGGCCGCGCCGCGCGTCGTGGCCAAGGGTGCGGATTACCTTGCAAAGAAGATTCGCGAGATCGCCGCGCTGCACGGCGTGCCGATCGTCGAGCGCAAGCCGTTGGCGCAGGCGCTCTACAAGACGGTCGATGTCGGGCAGGAAGTGCCGGAGCAGTTTTACAAGGCGATCGCGGAGATATTGGCGTATGTGTACCAGCTTTCCGGCAAAAAGATGAAGAGTCGAAGCGCGGCCTAGTTTCGGCGCGGCACCTTAAAGACGACGGTTGAATCAGATTATGGCGACGGCGGCGACACCCTTCATTCGAGTGACAAACATCATCCATGAGCATCGCGGCATCGCGCTGCCGCTCATGGCGATGTCGCTGATCTTTGTCATTCTCGTGCCGCTGCCCACACAGGTGCTTGATCTGCTGCTCGTCTCGAACATCACGCTGAGCGCGGTGGTGCTGCTCACCGTGATGTACATGAATGGTCCGCTCGAGTTTTCGTCCTTTCCCTCGCTGCTGCTGGCGCTCACGCTTTTTCGGCTTGTGCTGAATACAGCGACGACGCGGCTCATCCTGACCAACGCCGACGGCACCACCGCCGCCGCCGGGCAGGTGATTGAGGAGTTCAGTGCCTTTGTGGCGGCCGGTTCGCTCGCCGTGGGCATCATCATTTTCATCATCATTACGGTGATACAGTTCGTCGTGATTACCAAGGGCGCCACGCGCATCGCAGAAGTTGCCGCGCGGTTTACGCTCGACGCAATGCCCGGCAAACAGATGGCCATCGACGCCGACCTGTCGGCCGGTCTGATCGACGAAGGCGAAGCCCGCCGCCGCCGCGAGAATATCACGAAAGAGGCGGACTTCTACGGCGCAATGGACGGTGCGAGCAAATTCGTGCGAGGCGACGCCATTGCGGGCATCATCATCACGCTCGTCAACATTCTCGGCGGCATCTACGTGGGCATGGTCGAAAAGAGCCTGCCGCTCATGGACTGCCTCAGCGTCTTTACGAAGCTGACGATCGGCGACGGACTCGTAACGCAGATACCTGCGTTTCTCGTGTCGATCGGCGCGGGCATGCTCGTCACGCGATCGACGGCGCGATCGAACATGGGCGAAGAACTGCTCGGGCAGATCACCTCGCGGCCAATCGCGCTGCTGCTCGCCGGCGGGTTTCTTGTCGTGCTCACGGTAACGCCGCTGCCAAAATCGCCGCTGCTGTTCATCGCGACGGGCGTCGGCGGGCTGGGTTACATGCTCTATGGCCGTGGACGCAAGCAGGTCAAGGCGGCGGAAGTCGCGGCATCGGCGCGTCCGAAAGAGCCGGAGAAGATCGAAACGCTGCTTAGCGTCGACGCACTGGAATTGGAAGTCGGCTATGGGCTGATCCGACTCGTCGACAAGAAGCAGGGCGGCGATTTGCTCGATCGCATTCAGAACATTCGCCGGCAGATCGCGACCGATCTGGGCATCATCGTTCCGCCGATCCGCATTCGCGACAACGTGACGCTCGAGCCGAATCAGTACGCCATCAAGCTGCGCGGAGCGCACATCGCCCGAGGCGATCTGATGCCGGGCTATCTGCTGGCGATCGACAGCGGCGCGGTGTCGGAACCCATCCACGGCATCGAGACGAAAGAACCGGCCTTCGGCCTCTCGGCGCTTTGGGTGCCTGAGAATGAGCGTTCGACGGCTGAACATCGCAATTACACCGTTGTCGAGCCGACGAGCGTGCTGACGACGCATCTGACCGAACTGATCCGCACGTATGCATCGGAACTGCTCACGCGGGAAGATGTGAATCGGCTCGTTGCGGCGCTGAAGGAGCGCAGCCCGAAGATCGTCGAAGAGATCATCCCGGACGTAATGAAGATGGGCGAGGTTCAGAATGTGTTGTCGCTGCTGCTGCGCGAGCGCGTGCCGATCCGTGATCTGGAGACGATTCTCGAAACGCTCGGCGATTGGGCCGGCCGAACAAAAGACCCCGAAGTGCTCGGCGAGTATGTGCGCAACGCACTGGCGCGAACGATCTGCGAGCAGCACGTGGACGGGTCGCGCACGATTCACGGCATCACGCTGGATCCCGGCGTGGAGGATTTGATCAACGCTCATGTCGAGCGGACCGAGCGGGGTTCGTATCTCACGCTGCCGCCGGTCGTCGCCAATCGCATCGTCGCGGCGGTGCGACAGGAATTGGAATCGGCATCGCCGAAGGCCGGCGGTCGACAGCCGGTGATTTTCGCGTCGCCGCAGGTGCGGCAATGGATGAGACGGATCATCGAGTCAGCGCTGCCGAGTGTGGCGGTGCTGGGTTACAACGAGGTTGTCCGGGGCGTAAACATCCGGACGCATGGAATGGTGGCGGTCAAGAATGAGACTGAAGACCTATCAAGCCAGGTCAATCGCTGACGCACTGGCCAAAGTCAAGAAAGACCTCGGACGAAACGCGGTCATTCTTCACACGCGCACGCTGACGCGCGGCGGCGTATTGGGCATCGGCGCGCGATCGGTCGTCGAGATTACCGCGACGAACGACGAGCGCGTGATGCACTTTCGCAAAGCGGTCAACGATGGTGTGCAGAGCGAAGAACTGCCCTCGCCGCGCAACTCCGCGCGATTGGCTACGGCGCCGCGCGAGGCGGTTGATCGGATGCAGGACGCCGCACAGTCGACGTCCGTACCGCGCGGTGAATTGCGCGGACTGGGCAAGACGATCAGCGCCGCCGCTGAGTGTTCGGCCGCCACGACAGACCGCGCCGCTTCGTCTGTCGCGACGGGCTCGCCGGAGTTGCGTCCCTCGGCGGCAGCGGCGGGTGCGGAAAGGCAGCTTCGACGCGAGTTGAATGAAATCCGCGAAATGGTGCATGATCTGGTGCGCCGCGCTCGAAAAGACGAAAGTCCGACGGATTCGGAATTGCTGCTGGAATATCATGCCCATCTGTTGACGCAGGAAGTCAATGACGAATTGGCCGCCGAGATTGTCCGAAAAGCCGAAGCCCGGCTTGAGCAGGCTGCGCGGTTGTCGAGCGACGCATTTTCGGAAGGACGCTGCGATGTCAATGCGCTTCCGCCGGAGCGCATACTCGACGAACTTCGGCAAGTCATCGCGGAGATGCTGCCGTCGGCCGCGCCGCTGCGCCTGCGCGACGACGGCCGACCGACGGTGGTGGCGCTGGTCGGCCCCACGGGCGTCGGCAAGACGACGACGATCGCCAAGCTCGCCGCCAACATGAAGTTGCGAGAGAACAAGCGCGTCGGGCTGATCACGATCGACTCCTATCGAATCGCGGCCATCGAGCAACTCAAGACGTACGCGCAGATTCTGCAGGTGCCGATCGTCAGCGTGCTGAAGCCGGCCGATATGCGCGAAGCCATCGAGCGTATGGCCGATCTCGATCTCATCCTGATCGATACGGCCGGTCGCAGCCAGAAAGACGGTCTGCGCATCGCGGAACTCGCCGAGCTTCTTCAGGCGTGGAAACCGGACAAGACGCATCTCGTACT
>CAZRFP010000116.1:0-14341 GCA_964599535.1 uncultured Planctomycetaceae bacterium | reverse complement strand
GTTCCGGGGAAGCCCTCCACTTTGCCGGTCTCCAGCTTGTATTTGACGATCGCCGCGGCGTCGATTCCGTTCTTGTTCATGACGCCGCCGCGCGAGTCGCTCACGGCGACCAGCTTGCCGCCGCCGAGAATCTCGGGATGCAGCGTGGCCGCATATTGGCCCGCATTTCCGAATCCCTGCACGGCGTACGTCGCCTTCGATGCATCGAGATTAATCTTCTTAGCCGCTTCGCGTACCACATAAACGCCGCCGCGCGCCGTCGCGTCGCCGCGGCCTTCGCTGCCGCCCAGCGGAATCGGCTTGCCGGTGATGACGCCGGGATGGCTCTCGCCATAAATCGTCTCAAATTCGTCCATCATCCAGGCCATGATCTGCGGCGTCGTATAAACGTCGGGCGCGGGGACGTCGCGATGCACGCCCAACTCACGCGCGACTGCGCGAATGTACGCCCGGGCGAGGCGCTCCTTCTCGGTGTCGCTCATTTCCTTCGGATTGCACGTGACGCCGCCCTTGCCGCCGCCGAGCGGGATATTGACCACGGCGCACTTCCACGTCATCCAGGCCGCCAGCGCGCGGACCGTGTCGATCGTTTCGTCGGGGTGCCAGCGAAGTCCGCCCTTGGTCGGACCGCGAGCACTGTTATATTGCACCCGATAGGCCTGAAAGACCTTCACTCGGCCGTTGTCCATGCGAACGGGCAGTGTGAAACGGTACTCACGCATGGGCCATCGAAGCAGCTCATGTGTCGCGGCGTCAAGCCCCAGCTTCTTCGCGGCTTCGTCGAGCTGCTGCTGGGAGATTTTGAATGGATTCAATTCAGACATGGTCGTTGCTCCTTAGGCTGCAAGATGCGCCCGTCCGCTCGGGTTACGAAAGTCAGGGACGAATCGAAGCGCGGGAATGCTCACTGGCCGGCTCACAAGATTGCGGCTGATCGATCGATCAAACGGGCGTGTATCTTACCGCTGCCCGCGGCGCGTTACAACGCCGGGAAGCCCGATGGAATCGGATGGATGGCTGCGGAGTTCAAGGGGCTGCTCGTAGGCTGCGGTTAATAGTTCGTCGCAGAAGTCGCTCGACCCACCGCGGCACCGCTGCCTCGGCGGTGAAAGCACGGCCTTGACACCCGCACCACATGATTCGCCACTGGCTTTTTACGCAGCACTCGTGCCTGAATTATGCAGGAGTATCCGCTGCACTAGGGTTTAGCGAAGGTTTCCGGTTTCGGGCCGCACCAGCAGCTTTTGGATGAGCAGGTAGTTGACGCCGCGGTATTCCGTCACTTCTCCGCTGACGATGAATACGACCGGCCGCGACCCCTCTTCGGAGTACACTTCCATGTCTTCCAGCAATCGGTTTGGAAGCAACCGAACCGGCCTCTCCGGCGCGCCTTGTCCGCGACTTTCAAAGGAGAAGACGAAGTATTCGCCCTCGCGCGTCAGCCGGCCGGGCCGGTCGACCAAGCGTGAGCCGTCGGGCAGTAGTTTGTTTTCGACCGGTCGGATGGCGTTGCCGACGGGCTGTTCAATGGCGCGAGGCGTGATGCCGGTCACTCCGGGGCGAACCACGGCCTTCGCGTCACGGCGGCCTTCGCGCTGCAATTCGCGAAGGATTTCGCTATAGGAAGGTTCGCGGCGAGGTTCAGGGTCGTTGTCTGCGGATTGGGCAGCGCCTTTCTTTTTCTCGGCGGCAGGCTTGGGTTCGTCGCTCTTTTCGGTCGAGCCGGCAGGCGGCTTTGCATCATTCGATTTCGCGTCGTCGCTCGATTCCGGCTTCTGGGCGGGCGGCTCATCCGCGGTGGATTTTTGAATCGCGGCGACGCCTACGAGAGCCGTCGCGGTCAATCCGACCAACGCGAAAAGGGCGAGGCGGAAGCGGTTGGCGGTGGGTGTTTGAATAGGGTCCATCGTAGTGATCTCCTTCGTACGACCTGATCATCCATGACCGGAGGCAGCCTGTTGATGAAACACATCAGCATGCCAAAGTCCTACTACGCTGGGTCGTTCTAGAGCGAGCGATTCGACATGGTGCATCTGCCCCGCGGCACGCCCCAGCGCAATGCCTTCCCAGTCTATCGTCGCACACTTTTCAAACACCGGCAACCGGCATTGAATCGGCGGCTTCAGTTCATTTCGTCAACTGTTCGACTAGTTCGGCTTCATCCGTGACCGGGACCTTGCAGACATAGTCCTTACAGATATACGCCGCCGCTTTTCCGTCAACAGGCTTCTTACCGGCCAGCAGGGGAATCCGCTCGGCGAGTTTCTCGCTTTCGGGCGCGCCGTCGATGAGGCCGGCGATGACCGCGTTCGGCACATAGCTGCGCCACGCCGCGCCGACGAGTCGGCTTAGCCCGGGAGTATCACCCTTCGGCGCGACGACGGCGATTTCGCGAGGTCGGCGATGCATGAAATCCATGCCGCTGAGCATTCGCTCCGAACTAAACGGAGACTCCGCGAGCTTTCTACCATAGGTTCGTGCCAAGCGCTTCGCTTCTTCCTCAAGATCGCGACGATCCAGCAGGATCGCCAGCCGCTGCAGGTTCAGAAATTGAACCGAACTGCCCGAGGGGATTGCATTGTCCATCGCGCTCTTGGCCCGCACGAGCACGGTCTCCGCGTCGCCGGCCGCAAAGAAAAAGCCGCCTTCGGCGACGTCGCGATAGTATTCCATCAGGTGGCCATTCAGCCGCTGGGCCTCGTCCAGCCAGCGCGTTTCAAATGTCGTTTCATAGAGATTCAGAAGCGCCTCAATCATGAACGCATAATCGTCCAGATATCCGATCGTATGCGTCTTGCCTAGCCGCCACGTTCGAGTGAGACGACCGCGCTCGTCGCGCATCTGTGTCAGCACGAAGTCCGCCGCGCGCACGGCCGCGTCGCGGTAGCGCAGCTCGTCAAAGATGCACGCGCCCTTCGCCATGCTCGCGATCATCAAGCCGTTCCATGATGCCAGAATCTTGTCATCCAGATGGGGCTTTATGCGCTTTTCTCGCGCGGCGAACAGCTTCTTCCGCGCCGACGTCAGTCGCGACTCGGCCTGCGAAGGTTCCACGCCAGCCAACCGGGCGACAGTCTCAAGCGGCCGCTGAATGTTCAGAATGTTGTGCCCCTCCCAGTTGCCGGCATCGGTCACGTCGTAATAGTCGCAGAACAGTCGTCCGTCGGCCTCGCCGAGGATGCCGATGACATCGTCGCGCGACCAGACGTAGAACTTTCCTTCGACGCCTTCGCTGTCGGCGTCGCGCGTGGAGTAAAAGCCGCCCTCGGGGCTTTGCAGGTCGGCGATGACATAGTCGAAGATGTCCCGCGCGACGGCGCTGAACAGCGGGCGCTTCGTCAATTGAAAGGCCTTCTGATAGATATCCGAGACCAGCGCCTGGTCGTATAGCATCTTTTCAAAATGCGGCACGAGCCAATCGACGTCGGTGGAGTATCGGCAGATGCCGCCGCCAAGATGGTCATAAATCCCGCCGTGGGCCATCTTCTCAAGCGTCAGCTCGACCAGTTCAAGATAGCGTGTGCGCGGCTCGCCGGATTCCAGCGACGCATGGTAGGCCCGCAGCATCACGTCCATCGACATTGAAGGAGGGAACTTATTCGTTCCGCCGCCGCTGATGCCGCCCTTCACCGGGTCAAACGCGCGGGCGAATATCTCCGCCGTCTGAGGGACGATCTCATATTGCGGCACGCTGTCGCCCGGTTCCACGACGGTCAACGCCCGAACGGCGCTCGTGAGCGCGTCGGCCTGTTCCAGCACTTTCGGGCGTTCCTCGCGCCAGACGCGCGCCAGATAGAGCAGCACGTCCTTGAAGCCCGGTCGGCCGTATCGGCTTTCGGGTGGAAAGTACGTACCGGCAAAGAACGGCCGCTGATCGGGCGCGAGCCAGACCGACATCGGCCAGCCGCCGGAGCGTGTGAATGCCTGCGTGGCCATCATGTAGATGTCGTCGAGGTCGGGTCGCTCTTCGCGGTCGACCTTGATGCAGATGAAGTGCTCATTCATGACGGCGGCGATGTCTTCGTTTTCGAAGCACTCGCGCTCCATGACGTGGCACCAGTGACACGCGGAGTATCCGATTGAGAGAAAAATCGGCTTGTCCTCGTCGCGCGCGCGATTGAGCGCTTCCGGACCCCATTCGTACCAGTCGACCGGATTGTGGGCATGCTGGAGGAGATAGGGGCTGGTGGCATGGATGAGGCGGTTGGTGTGTCGGTGCGACGCGGTGTCGGATATCGATGTCATGGCGACGATGTCTTTCGAAGGGCTGCGATGTTGAGCGCTCTCGCGACAGGCCGCGAGCGCCGTGACGAGTATCATCAACAGGTGTACTGTCCATCTTGCGCGATGCATGGCCGCGAGTCTATAATATAAAGCTGTATGAGTCCGTAGAGCGCCTGGCGAAACTACAGCGTGAGTATCGTACCGTGCGCAAAATGTCGTCAAATTCTCTGATTTCCACCGCGAAAGGCACTATTCTTCCAAAAACCGATTATAGTCGTTTCGGCGTTCGGCATTGGCCGCAAATGTGTTTTATTCGCACGTTCCAGGAGTGAGACATGCACGATAGCAACTCGACGTTCCGAACTCTCAGCCTGCGTCGCGGCGTTTTCATCACGACGGCGTGGGTGGTTTATGCCATCGTCGGCACAGGCTGTTCGATGAAGAGTCAACAGACGGTCGAGGCGCCGCCGCCCACGTGCGAGGACATCCATAATGAACGGCTGGCGCAAATCTTTGAGGAATTCAAGCGGCGCACACAAGAGTGCATTGACGTTTACAAGCCGGTCGCGCATCGAAAGTCGGCCGACGCCGAGGACATGGAGAAGCTGAAGAGCTGCATTAACGATGCCGTTCAGTACATGAATGCCATGACGACGGTAGCCCTGAACGACTACAGATTCTGCGTCGACAAGCGCACCCGACCGCCTCATTAGAAGCTCCGGAGCGAGGCCAATCGCGGGGTGCGTCCCGTACGCTACGGAGGCGCGGCGGCTGTGAGCTTTGAAAAAAGCGGTCAGGCTTACTCGTCTCCGCAGTTCCAGCACACCTCAAACGTCGGCGGGTTGGATTCGTTGCAGTGTTTGCATGTCCACTCGTCGCCGTCAATCGACCGCTCCGGGGGAAGCTCGCCCGTCGCCGCAAAGCGCCGCAGCCAGTGGATCGCCTCGAAATACCGCGCTCGCTCCACGGCCAGCTTTCCGAACGGGTTGTTTGTCTGGCTGAGACCGAAGATGTTTTCGCCAGCGCCGCGCCCGGCCATGAAGAGGATTCTCGTTCGCCGCATTATCTCGCAAACATCCGCCGTCATGCGCACTTCGCGGCCGTCGATGATAACGGTCGGAAAGTCGCCGCGCGGGATGTGCTCGTCGAGCGTGAATTCGCGTCCACACTCCGGGCAGCGATGCGAAGGCAGTCCAATCAACATGTAGCCGCAACCGATGCAACGCAGGCCCAGATCGGGAACGGGCAGTGCTTCCGGGTCGAATTCCATCAGATTGGATGATAGTCGATGCGACCCCACAACGAGAGCGCTATAAAAAGGGTGGCCCGATTGCCGGAGTTTTAGATCCCAGGCAACCGGGCCAGAGGGTGGAGTGGGGACTGTGCGAGGCGCGCGGCCTGTCATATGAGATCGGCGCGGCCCCATGTATTCTCATTCATCGCCGTGGTCGCGCGTTCGGCTGACGCGCGATGGATTCAGCGAATCAGCAATGTCATGTGTGGTCCCACCAGCAGCACGCGCTCGGTCGAAAGCTGTTCAAGCTGGATCAGGAAGTTGTGCATCACTCTCGCTTTTTGCGGATCGACGGCTCGGACACCGTCCAGCATGGCCGCAATGGTTGGTTGTCGGGCAAATCGGTCTCCGACTCGCTTGCTATCCTCTATAACGAACTTGTCTTCCTTTTCTTTCCCGCCAAACATCTCGCCAAAGACATCCATCAAAGATTTCGGGCGCGGGTAAACCCGGAGTTCGAAGTCGCTGACCTCGGCTTCGGCCGCGGCGAACTTGATCGCATCCGTAAACCCGCCGAGTTGATCGACCAGGCCCAGTTGCAGGGCCTCGACACCCGTGTAGACCCTGCCGCCGGCCAAGCTGTCTAAGTCTTTTGCCAGCTTGTCTTTACGGCCTTCCAGTACGCGATTCTTGAAGTCGCCATAAACGCGATTCATCATGTCCATCATGACGGCGCGTTCCTCGTCGTCCCAAGCACGGTTGCTGTTCATGATGTCGCTGTGCTTGCCGCGCTTGTACTCATGCCCGGTCACACCGGCCCAATCCCACAGGCCCTTGGTGACCATTTTTCCGCCGACGACGCCGATCGAGCCGGTGATGGTGCTCGGCTCGGCGAAAATTCGGTCGCCCAGCGTCGCCACGTAATATCCGCCGCTCGCGGCCACATTGCCCATCGAGACGATAAACGGCCGGTCGGTGTCTTTGAACCGCTTGGCGGCCTCGCACATGATGTCGCTCGCCAGCGCCGAGCCGCCGGGCGAATCAACGCGGAGAACGAGCGCCTTGACGCTGTCATCGGCGGCCGCCTCGGCGATCGCACGGCGCACGGTGTCCGACCCCGCGTTCGACGTGCCGCCGAACATGCCTTGCTCCGTCTTGCCTGACGTGATCATGTTTTCGACATAGACAACGGCGATGGCCGGCTTGGTCGAGGCCGTCGGCATTTTCATGATTTCCCCGAAGAACTTGAACAGCGCGAAGGGGTTTTCAAGATCAAGATCGGGCGATTTGGGTCCGCCATAGTCCGACGAAATCTGAGTGCCGATGCCGTAGCGCTTCTTGATCGCGTCGACGAAATCTTCGCGATACATGAGTTTGTCGACCAGCTTGGCCTCGAGCGCTTCGGAAGCGCTGAAGATGGCCTTGTCGACCAGTTCACGCATCTTGTCGGGGCTGATCTGACGGCTCTTGGCGATGTCGTTGATCCACTGATCAAAAATGGAATCGAGCAGTCGATTGGTCTGGGCCTCATCCTCTTTGCTCGGGCCGGTTCGATAAAATGGTTCGCCGGCGGACTTGAAATCGCCGCAATGGAGGATGTCAGCCTCTACGCCGATCTTCGTGAGCAGGTTCTTAAAGTAGAGCGCCTCGGCGTAGATGCCGTGAATCACGACTTCACCGCATGGCACGAGCACGAGTCGGCTGGCTGCCGAGCCGAGCATCAATGTACCGTTGTTCAACCCTTCGGCGAAGACCCATACGTCTTTATCAACCGCGCGAAGGGCCTCAAACTGCGCACGCAATTCCTGAACCTGCGCCAGCCCCAGCGCCGCCTCGTCGATATGGAAGATGACGGCTTTCACCGCCTTGTCGGTCCGCGCCTTGCGCAGCTTCTCCAGCAGATCGTACATCGTCAGCGGAGCGCGGCCGCCGAGCAGCGCGCTGATGCCGGACGTGTCGGGCTGTTCGGCCAGCGGCCCGCTCAGCTTGAACGTCGGGATAATGTCGCCCGGATCGGCCTTGGCGACGGATGATAGAAATACGGCCATCGCCGATGCGGCCGTTACAATGAATGTCTTGCGTCGAGTAAACATCAAGATCCTCCTCACTCCTGTCCGGGCCGGCCTCCGCGGCGCCCCGCAATGAAATACGGTGCGGTCATCACACGATGAATTGGGGGTGCAAGCCCGGTTATTCTGGAATCTCGCATACTATTTTGACCGGAAAGCGTCGGCAGGTCACGCCGGATTCCGCCGAAGGGTGTAACGCAAACGGCAGGCAGCGCTCACGTTGCCGTCGATGGGGTGGCGACCGCCATGGTGATCGGCTTGGTAAGATACATGGCGTTGGGCGGTTTTGGCCTGCTAGTCGCCTTGTTCGCGCCCGGCGCGCTCTTCGCCGCGCTTCGGGGGCGGCCCCGGCGGAATCGAGCCGCTGGCAAAACCCTTGATTGACGGCATGTCCTCGGGCTTCTCGTGAGGATGAACCGCGAAGACTTCGACGCGGACGATGTCCTCAAACGGCAGCGTGACCACGAAACAGCCGACCTTGTAGGCATCGTCGGCCGGCATGCATTCAAACGTGATCGACATCGTCGAAGGATGCGGCATGATCTCTTTAATCTCGTATGAGAACCCGTCGCGCAGATAGATGATGGTCCGTGCTTCGAGTTCCTTGAGAAATTTCTTGTGTTTGGGATCCTTGTCCGGCTTGTCGATCGCGATATCCGGAAAGTGAGCCTTCGCGCAGCGGTGCCGGGCTTCGTTGACGCGTTCTTGATAAGCGCCGTGAAACCACCAATCGTAGTTGAAGATCATGTGTATTCCTTGATGGTGAGAAAGCTCGTAAGATAGTAGCGGGAGAATAGTTACGCGCTTCAATGTAGATGGCGTGCCGACGGGTGTCAAACCCGCCTTTTTTCGGCGCGCGGAGCAGACGTGTGAACGACGCATCAACGCGCGTCAAACAGATCGCCGACGAAATCGGCTTCGATCGCTGCGGAATCGCCGCGGCCGGGCCGATCCCGCGCGGTGACTATTTCCGCGAATGGCTGGCGCGCGGTCATGCGGGCACGATGGGCTATCTGCATCGCCACACCGATTCGCGCGTGGACGTGCGCGCCTGGCTCCCTTGGGCGCGAAGCGTGATCGTCGTCGCGCTCAATTACCACCAGACGCCGCCAGAGCGACCGGCCGACGAACCGCGCGGCCGCGTGGCCATGTACGCCTGGGGCGAGGACTACCACGACGTCATGCGCGATCGGCTTGACCGTATGGTTGATCGGCTCCGCGCGTCGTGGGCGTCGGCTGACGGTGGGGCGGACGCGCCGCTTACTCGCCAATCCGCGATGTCGTCCGACGCTGCCGGCTTGGCGGCTTCGCCCGTGCCGCGCCCGACTCGTGACGGCGAAGCCCTGTCAAGCGGCGCGGCCGAGCCGCGCTTTCACGTCTGCGTCGATACCTCGGCCGTCATCGAGCGCGAACTGGCGGCGGCCGCCGGCGTCGGCTGGATCGGCAAGAACACGCTCGTCATGCACGAGGCGCTCGGCTCATACTTCTTTCTCGGCGAGATATTCACTGACAGAGTGCTGACGCCGGATCCGCCGGCCGTCGATCACTGCGGAAGTTGTCGGCGCTGTCTCGACGCCTGCCCGACGCAGGCCTTTACGGCGCCCTATGCCATGGACGCCTCGCGGTGCATTTCATATCTGACGATCGAGCATCGCAGTGCCATTGATTCGGCAATTGCATCGCGAATGGGCGACTGGGTCTTCGGCTGCGACATCTGTCAGGACGTCTGTCCCCACAACGCCCACGCCCCCGAAACGCGCGAGCAGCGCTTCCGCATCGGTGTCGATAGCGGCAGGACAAAGCGCGATAGCGGTAGTACAGAGTGCGATAGCGGCACTGTTGATCTCAACAGCGACACGGACCGCTATCGTGCAATCGACCGCGATGCAGAATGCGACGCGAGCGTCTCGCCAGTGGTCGATCCAGCATGTGGCACAGGCGTCTCGCCTGTGATGCCGTCGGATGTCGATGCCGCCTATCCGCGCCTGGCCGATCTCCTCTCGCGCGACGCCGAGACTCAAGCCGCCGTCACCTCCCGCAAAGCCACCGGCCGCGCCCGCCCCGACATGTGGCGACGAAACGCCGCCATCGCCGCGGGCAATTCAGCGCAACACACGACAAATGACCACGGCAAGTAAGGCGAAATTCCATCAACTGCACTTCATGAGAATTGCCGTTCGAACAGAGGCCCGCCGGGACAATTCATAGGCGCAGGGATGATCTCGGGAGGCAACGCCGACGGCCCGGAATGGCTTAATTTCACGCACTCGGCAGCGGCGTCAGAGACGAATGTGTACCCGAGGCCGACTTCCCTGAAACGCTTGACAATTGCTCCCAGATTTTTGAGAATATGGGCAGTTTGAGCCACTCTCGGGAGCCACATCATGGAATCCAAGACAATCTTGCGGATCGTGGGGATCGGCATTGCGTTTGTTTGTGCGGTCTTCTTTGCGATGCGCAATCGTTCGAGCCATTCCGACGAAGTCAAGGATGTCGCTTACATCCTCGTTGAGTCCATGGATGAGTTTACGCAGAACGAGAAACTGCTCCTGACGATGGCCGATCGTGCACACACCATCGCGTTTGACAAGGCCTACACGCAGGGGAGCCGCTTTAGAAAGGCCGAAATCGACGCGGATTTGTACCTCGACTCCTTCTTCCGCTCCATGGTCAGCCAGGCCGGGAACATGAATCGGCAGGATCTCAAGAAATCGCTGCTCGCTCTGCGCCAAGACATTGAAGAATCCGGCGAAGACGAAGGTGAAGACGATGGTGAATACGAAGTGGCCGACGCCTCGTACGACTCCGCCGATGATCCGCCGCCAGTCAAAGACATCGCCGGCGCTGCGGAACAGACGAACGACGGACTCACCGTCGAGGCCATCGCCGAGCTGAATGATGAACAATTGGAAAGCACGATCCTCTCGCGGATCCAGGAGAGGATTGACCTCGGTCAGGAGGGTCTTGTCAAGGCCGTTCGCTCGCTGTCGGCCGGCTGCCGCATGCTCTATCTGACGATGCGGGTCGACCGCGTCGTGTCGGACGACGGCTTTTCGACTCTTTATTCTGATCAGTTCGGTCCCATGGCGCTGGATGCCGTTCGCGCGTTCGAACTGGTCAAGGCCAACCGGCACGCGACGCTGTTGCGCCGCTCCATTGCCGCCTATGTCCGGCAGTATCCGGATCAGACGCTGATCAAACGCAGCAAGAGCGTGAAGAAGTTGCTGGCCGACTACGACGACGACGATCTCGACAAACTGACAAGCAGCTATCGCAAGCTCAAGACGAGCCTCCCCAAGCTGCGAATCAAGTACATCCGCGCCAACGCCGCCGACTTCTCCTTCCCGCCCGAGGGGTGATGCCGCGCGCAGGTCCGTACCGTTCGTTTACGGTTCGGCGCAGGAGATGCGTCCTCATGTCGCATCGGTTTATCCACTTTCGGAAACAGGAATCGCCCTGAAATGTCGTTCCGTAGGGGGCCGCACCATCGCGCCGGCTGCCGCGCGCTGCCTGTGCCGCCCTGTTGTCACGCGCGCGTGCCCAGCAGCGGGCTGAGTTCGTCCACGCGCTCGTCCACCAGCCGGCGGTTGCGGGCTTCGAGCGTCAGGCGGATCGTCCGCTCCGACGGGTTCGGGCGGACGTTGAACCACCAGTCGGCATAGCGAAACGTCAGACCGTCAAGCTGCTCGACGGCCGCCTCGCGATGCGTCGTCGCCAGGCTGCGCAGCACCTCGTGCGTGTCGGGCGTGTAGTAGATGATCTCGCCCGAGGCGCTGTAGCGCTGCAGCGGCCGCGTCAGCTCGCTCAGCGGCTTGCCCGTGTTGAACAGCAGATTGCACACCTGGATCATCGCCACCACGGCCGACTCGCAATAGGCCGCCGCGCGGAAGTAGAAGCGGCCCGACAGGTCGCCGCCGAACGCCGAGTCGCGCTCGGCCAGCGTCCGCTTCATATACGTCGCGCCGATGCGCTCGCGCACGGGCACGCCGCCGGCGCGGACGATCTCCTCATCCACCACGGCGCTGGCCCGATGGTCGAAGATGACCTGCATGCCCGGCTCGCGCTCCAGCGCCGCGCAGGCCAGCAGGGCGATCATATGATCCGGGCGGATGGTGCGGCCCTTGTCGTCGATGAAGACGCAGCGCTCCTCGCTGCTGTCAAAGGCGATGCCGAATGCGGCCTTCTCGGCCTTGACGAGCGCCCTCAGATCGCGCGTGTTCCGCGCGAGCAGGGGGTTCGGCTCGTGGTTGAACTGGCCCTTGTGCTCGAAGTTGAGCCGGGCGATGCGGATGTTGCGGTTGCCGCGAAAGATGATCGGCAGCCAGCGTGCGGCCGTGCCGTTGGCGGCATCGACGGCGATGGTCATCGGCTCGGGCAGGCGCACGTCGCCGCGCAGCAGGTTCCGCAGATGCTTGCAATAGACCTCGGTGTAATCCTTGGTGATCCGCCTTGAGCTGGCGCCGGTGAAATGCTTGGGCACGCGGATGGCGATATCGCGAATGCTCGACAGCCCGGTCTCCATGCCGATCGGCGCCGCCTTCGCGCCGCACAGGCGAAAGCCGTTGTGGTTGACCGGCAGGTTCCCCGCGGTGACTTCGATGCCGCCACACGCGCCGAGATGATTCACCACGTGGTACAGATGCGGCGTGCCGACCTCGCCCAGCGTGATGACATCCGTTCCGGTCGAGCGGATGCCCTCGATCAGCGCCTCCTCCAGCTTGGTGCTGTGCTCGCGCGTGTCGCGGCCGACCACGATGGACCGCGCGATCGGGTCGGCCCGGTCAAAGCCGCGCAGCTTGGACCGGAGATACTGCGCCGTGGCATGGCCGACGCGCCAGGCGGCATCGTCCGAGAGCGGATGGGGCCAGACCCCGCTGATGTCGGAGGGCTTGAAGAGTGTGCCGATCTTCGTGGCATCGTTGAGCTTCTCGACCACCTGCCCGTTGGCGATGCGGATGGTCTCGGGCGGCTGAACGTTGACGTGGATGGTGTGCAGCGCATCGCGTCCGCGTTCGTCGTCGTTGAACTGGCAGCCTGCGCACTTGGGAAAGTGGGTCCGCCGCCTTCCGCGGCAGACGGCGTTGGAGATTTTGGCGTGCTCCTCGCCGGGACAATAGCGGAAGTAATCCTGAGTGGGCTGCACCGGGGTCATGGGTGCGTATCGTATGGCTTCGTGCGGCGAGATGCCACCATTTTTGGCATCGGTCCGCGCGAGGCCCCCCTTTTGCCGATGATTCCGGGCGCGGGCGAGCATGGGATCCTCCGTGATCTCACCGGTTCTACGCCGGAGAACTCACAGCGGTTCGCAAAGGGAAAAGGGCGCGGGGGTGGCATGCCGAAGCGCAGCGCCCGGCATGGCGAGCGGGCCACGGCTTCAAGCGGTGGACCGGGAGAGCGGGGGCTTGTCCCCGGTGTTCCACTGCTTGAAGCAGCGGAACAGGGCGAATCTAGTTGTTCCCGCTATCGTCGTCATCCTTGGATAACTCGAAGTCACCGAAGTAGCGGCCATGCGTGCGGCGGAGATTCTCCTCGTTTTCCGCGCGGAGGATGACCACCTCGTGCTCGGTTCCGGAGCGTGCGAGTTCAAGTTCTATCTCGAGCAGGAGGCGCTCCGCCTCCTGGCGATCGGCATCAGCGAAGCGCCGAAACGTAACGAATCGTCCCTTGGGGCGGTCATATTCAATCAGGAATATCATTGATCCGACCTTTTCAGCGCGTCAAGCATGGATATGAATGAATTCAAGTGTATTGTAAGCTTCTTTCGGGAACTTTCCAGCAACTTCGTATCGACCGGGACTGCGTGGTGACGCCCGTCGAGTTCTTCAAGTCCCTTGATCCAAATCGAAGCGGGCGCAAGGATGACCCGCCACGTCTCACTTTCACCACCATACTTGATCGTCGGATCGATGAGGTCGGATGCCCTCTCCGATAGTTCCGCCCACAGGTGCTGGAGGTCGGTCCGAACCTGAATCTCGACCGGCTAACCTTCTATTTCGACAATGATATGGACGGCCCGGTAGCCGTGGCTGGGTTTTTCCCGCCGATCGATGACCGTCGTCCGCTCGAAGAGGCCCGTCAGCAGTGTCACCACCTTATCCTGTTCGACGATTCTCGGGACGACGATGCGGCAGCCGGCGATGTCCTGCATTTTGCTCAGCCGCGTGCGTTCCCGGCGGAGCTTCTCGACGATGGACATTCTGGACGTGGTTAATCGTTCGGTCGGCCACAGGCCCTGTTCCGCGACGACTCGGACCACTTCGCAGATGGCGACTCTGAACGAATTTCGGTATCGGTCCAGCAATCGGATGTCGGCCTCGCTGGGCGGGCCTTTCCTGAGCCGTTCGCCGAGCTTGTCGATCTGCGATGTGGTCAAGTCGGCCATTGATCCTCACGCCCCCGACGCGCCGACTCCGAATCTCAGCATCGCCATGCTGCCGCAGGATAACGGGAAGTGCGGGGGACTTCAACGCGGTCCGTGGCCCGTTGGGGGCGCAGCTCACGCACTTTTTCCCTCAAAAAGTGTCCATTTCGTCTCGAATCTGTACCCGTTCGCGGCGTCTCGGCGCATCTTTGGCGCGCCCGGGGACGGGTTTCGGGCGGATGAGCACCCCTTTCGATCAGATGGGCACGCATTTCGGCCGGACTGGAACGCGATTCGGGCAAATAGTGACACATTTCGGGCGAATGGGCACGCGAATCGGCCAATGGGCCGCGCATTCTGGGCAAATGGGGGCGGTTTTTCTTTATCTTGGCACTGCATTGCGAAAGTCGGGGGTGGTGTGGGCCGATGGGGGGAGTGTATTGGGGTGATTCG
>CAZRFP010000115.1:0-14678 GCA_964599535.1 uncultured Planctomycetaceae bacterium | reverse complement strand
CCTACAAGATGGCCAGCCGCGTCAAGCGCCTCTACAACCAGATGCCCGAGCCGAAATACGTCATGGCGATGGGCGCCTGCACGATTGGCGGCGGGCCGTACTTCAAGAACGGCTATCACGTCGTCAAGGGCGTCGATCTGGTCGTGCCGGTCGATATTTACGTTCCCGGCTGCCCGCCGCGTCCCGAAACGCTGATCGAAGGCATCATGCGCCTGCAAGACATGATCCGCAATCAAACGCTGGCGCGCGACCGCTGGCTCGCTGTCAAGGATGCGGCACTCACTCCGCAGGCCGCGGCGACAAACTAACACAATTCCGCAATACGCGAGAGACCTATGTCACCCGAAGAAATCACGGATATCCTCAAGGCCCGCTTCGGCGACAAGATCGTCGGTTTCAAATTTCAGACGGCCCATCCGCACGTTGAAGTCGCCCCCGCTGACTGGCCGGAAGTCGCCCGATTCTTGAAGTCCGATCCGCGGTTGAATTTGAACTTCCTGCGGTGCGTTACGGCGGTTGACCTACTCGAAGATGAAAAGCTCGTCGCGGTCTATGACCTCTGCTCCGTTCGGCCGTCCGCGCGGCCGGACGGTGAATCGACGATGACCAACGAGTTCGCCGTTCACGTCGCGACATCGCGAAATGATCCGCGCATTCCCAGCGCGGCCGATGTCTGGCGGGCCGCCGACTGGCACGAGCGCGAGGCATATGACTTGATGGGCATCGTGTTCGACGATCACCCGGACAGCGTGACCGACGCCGACGGCACGCATCCGCGGCGCATACTTTGCCCCGACGACTGGGCCGGCCATCCGCTGCGCAAGGATTACAAGTTTCCGATGGAATATCAGGGCATCCCGGCCGTCACGGAGTATGAGCAAACGCGACCGATTCATTGATTTTCGGAGTCGGAGTAACGATTCATAAGGCAGGAGCCACGGATTCTTCAGTACAAACACGCACGCGACACCTGATGATTCAGCGAGCATCGCACGACGCGTGCATGCGTATCGAGGCCTAAGATATGACTCAACTCACGTTCGAAGCCGCTCCCGACGTGCTGGCGGACCTGAACGCCGACCGCATTCAGCAGGAAGACCTGCCCACCGAAGAGATGCTCGTCAACATGGGGCCGCAGCATCCGGCCACCCACGGCGTGCTGCGCGTCGTTCTGCGGACCGACGGCGAGATGGTGCTCGAAGCCGTGCCGCACATCGGCTATCTCCATCGCTGCGCCGAAAAGATCGGCGAGACGCTCCAACCCTATCAGTACATCCCCTACACCGATCGCATGGACTATCTCGCCGGAATGAACAACAACCTGGCCTTCGCGCTCGCCGTCGAGAAGCTGACCGGCCTGGAGGCCGAACTGACGCCGCGAACGAAATACATCCGCATCATCTTCGCGGAGTTGAACCGCATCGCCTCGCACCTCGTCGCATTCGGCACCTACGGACTGGACCTCGGCGCGTTTACCCCGTTTCTCTATGCCTTCCGCGAGCGCGAGTACATTCTCGACCTGTTCGAGGCCACCTGCGGCGCGCGGCTGACCTATAGCTACATCACCGTCGGCGGCGTGACCGACGATCTGCCGGAAAATTTCATCGATGTCTGCACAGAGTTCCTCGACTACTTCGAGCCGAAGATCGACGAATACAACAATCTCCTTTCGCACAACCACATCTTCGTCAAACGAACCGCCAACGTCGGCGTCATCTCCGGCAATGATGCGATCGAGTACGGTCTGTCCGGTCCGGTCCTGCGCGGTTCTGGCGTGAAGTTCGATCTGCGAAGGGCAAAGCCCTACGGCGGCTACGAAGAGTTCGAATTCAACATTCCCGCCGGCATCGGGCAGAAGGGCGCCGTCGGCGACTGCTGGGACCGCTACTTCGTCCGCATTTGCGAGATGGAGGAATCAGTCAAGATCATCCGCCAGGCCATCGAAAAGCTGCGCGGCACCGAAGGCCAGGAGACGCTCCACAAGAAGGGCAAGACGATCAAGCTGCCCGATGACGAAATCTACTTCGAAATCGAAAACCCGCGCGGACAGCTCGGCTTCTATGTCCGCGGCGACGGCAGCACCATTCCCGCGCGCGTCAAGGCCCGCGGGCCGAGCTTCTGCAACCTCTGCGTCACCGAAAAAGTCTGCGCCAACGTGCTGCTCGGCGATATGGCCGCCATCATCGGCAGCATCGATGTCGTCATGGGCGAAGTCGACCGCTGAAATATCTTGTCGACCGCGAGCGGCTCCAGGGCATTTCTGAAGGCAGCCTGCGACGATTGCCTGCGGCACGGGCGCGGCTACACTATGCCGCGAAACGGGAGGTGCCAGTCATGGATGAGCGACGCACGGGCTTCAGGAGAACGACGGTCTATCGCACCATCGCGGCCATACTCGTGACCGGCGGCGCGACGGCCGGCATCGCGTGCGTCGAACGAACCCTCACCATCAACACCGAGCCGCAAGGCGCGACGATCGTCCTCAACGATCAGGAAGTCGGCCAGTCGCCCGTCCGCGTCCCGTTCACCTGGTACGGCGATTACGACATCATCATTCGCAAGGAAGGCCACCAGACCCTCCGCACGAATCATCGCATTCACGCCCCGTGGTACCAGTGGCCGTTCATCGATCTTGTTTCAGAGTGTCTGATTCCGTTCACGATCCACGACGACCGCGTGCTGGAAACGTACGTGCTCGATCCCTACGAACCGCCTGACAAGGACGATCTGCTGCAGCGCGCGGAAGAAATGCGAGCCGCCGCGGCGACGGAGCCGCAGTCGTAGCCGATCCACTGACTTCTCTTGATGATTCCTGCCACGGTGATCGCGCGCCTGATGTGCCGCCGTTACGGCATTCCGTCCTGAATTTTCCAGTTCGGCTGCCAGATGGTCGCGGTGGGGGTGATGGCGACGCGCGTGTCGTAGTAGCGATATTCCGCGTGGCCGTCCGCGAAGCCGAGCGACCACTTGGAAAACTCCCTGTGCCAGCCGAAGCGCTGGGGCAGGGCGAGCGACGAGCCGACGGTCGGACCGGCGCGATACGTCGCGCTGTAGAAGCCCTGCTCGGGAATGAGCACAAAGCGCGACGCGCTGCCGCCGAGCATGTGCCGCGTGATGCGCCGCGCAAAGGACTCCTTCGTGGTTTCTGAAAACAACTGCGTCACGGTGAAGTCACCGCCGGTAAACCACGAATAGCCCTGTGCCCAGCGCGTGTTCAGCGTGTAGCTGTTTCCGTTGGCCTCGTACGAGCTGCGCGTGTCGGTCTCGGTGAAGACGGGCGGATCGCTGATGATGGCCGTCTTGTGCGTGCGATCGCTCGGGCAGCGGAAGGGCGAATTCGCGTCGGCGTCACCCTGTAGCGAGCCGGGCATGATGAACTTGTTAACAAAGCGATCCTCCGGCAAATAGACCGAAGCATCGGGCACATGCGAGATCGCGGGATCGGGATTCGGCGCCTTAATTCCCGCGAAAACCCACGGCGTGCGCATCGTGATGCCGGAATAGCCCGACAGCGTCGGCGAAATGTACCACGGCAGATACGGAGTCTTCGTGCCTTCCTGCTCCGTAAGGTACATGAGCGAGCCGTTGGTGATGGTGCGGATATTGGTGAGGCAATAGGCGATCTTCCCGCGCTCGCGGGCCTTCGACAGGGCCGGCAGCAATATGGAGATCAGCAGCGCGATGATCGCGATGACCACGAGCAACTCGATCAGAGTGAATGCTCGATATGCACGACCTTGTAAAATCGACCGACGCATGTTTCGTTACCTCAATCGCCGCGGATGTTCACTCCAAATGGAGAACCGCGAAACGCAACTTTCTATTTCAACAGCGTGCAGCGTTTGTAGCGAGGCGCCCGCTCGTGACGTCTGATGGCTACCTATACAGATGGCGGCGCCTTCTCACCGGTTTCATCTGTTTCCTCGATTTTCGGCTCCGGAAATCCGCCGCGATCCGGCGGAAAACAATCCAGGCATCGCCCCATGCCGCCCGGTACATCCGTCGAGAAGTAGTGGCCGCCGCAGACGTCGCACGTCGCGACGCGATAGGCCTCATGCTTGCTGCATTTGGGACAGATTAAGGGCGAGGGCCCGCCGGCTCTCTGCTCTTCGACGGCGGCCTGTGCGGCGGTCAGCTCGAAGATGTTCTTGCATTCGGCGCACATCCAAGTGGTGCTGCTGTCAACGGTATCGGGAATAGACGGCGATCCAGTGGAGTTGGACCAGAATAGAAGCCCAGCGCCAAGCAGGCACACAACGATGACGACAGCTTTCCAGTTTTTCACGGTTCGCGATCCGGTTGTCGGCGCTTCCTCGGCTCCGTCAGAAGTTTAACGTTAAAACTCTGCCGAGTCTACGCGCGTTTCCTTGAGAATCCCGGACGAGTCGCTCGCCAAAGGATGTCTCCGGGGAATTCTAGAACGACATGACGACATGGACAGCACGCGATGATTCATAAGGCGTAGGATAAAGCAGATAAGTGGTAGGATGCATGTTTGGGTCAAGATGACACACCCGCGACTCAATGACGCTAGGGTTGTTACTATATGTTTTGCAAGTGTTTATACTCCTGAAGCCACAAGGCGCCCGGTTATTCCATTCGCCGATTTTTATCACGTAGGAAAATGAGGGACTCGATCGGCTGCGTATACACACACCGTAACCACTTTCAAGCGAATGACGTGTTGCGCGAATTTGATGTTGCAACCCTTGAAAGGTGACGTGCAATCTGATAGCGTTAACAAGGATTACGGGCGGAAGAGCCGACGCTTGGGGCGGGCGTGCGCGAGACTGAAACGCCAACCGGGGAGGCTGAATCGAGGCTTGCCGAGAACGATCGAAAGTTTCTGGCTTCGTCCGACCATGCCATGCGAAATACACACGATACAAGTCGCGACCGTTATGCGCGATGACGATCTTACGTTCCGACTTTCGAATGACAAGCTGTTGTCAAAGCAGAAAAGAGATGATTCGCGCGACGGCGCGCGAAGTGCGTATCGTATGCGATGAATACGAGTTGGTTTCCACATTGCCTTTTGCGGAGGAGAATGGACATGTCAACAAACGGAAAGACCCTTCGACGTTCATGGCTGCTACTTGCGGCCGTCGTGGGGTTGATGCCCCCCCCCCTATATGGCCAGACCTGGTCTTCACTCATTAACCAGAGCGAAACGCCGGCCGGCATTCCCGACGGCTATCAGACCGGCACGATTAATGTGCCGAAGATTAACGGTGTCGGCGGCTGGGCGATCGTGACGAACATCACGCATCCGACGGATCCCGGCAACAACCCCGTGCTCAGCACCGTTTATGGCGCGGTAGACGGTATCACACCGCCGACGTTCCTTCGCATCGAAGGCACCTTCGGCGGCATCACGCAAACATCGTTCAACACCACGAATTTGAATTACGACGATCTCGGTCGATCGCTCTATCGTGCCATCGTCACCGGCGGCACGGGCGAGACCTCTGTCTTCCTCGACGACGATCTCTTCATACAGGAGGGCACGTTCATTGTCGGCGGCCATCTCGACGGCTACGAGTGGGATCTCGTTGCCGGTCCGGATCTTCAAATGACGCGCGACGGAACGGTCTGGCATATCTCGCGAATCATCAGCCCGCTGAATGTGCAGACCGAGTCCATTTTCATCGGCAACTACACGGAACTGTACGGCAGCGATTTTACACTGCCCGGCATGTTCGCACCGCTCGATGCGGATTCCTCCTGTCTCGGCGGGCTAATCGTTTCGCCGAACGGACTTGAGTATCTCGTCGAAGGCGAATTGGAGACGACGGGCACCGGCGTCACGACGGCGAACGATGAGTTTATGATCATGTCTGGCTCGCCGATGATCATCAACGGCGTGCGCTATCACGAAGGCCAGCCCATCCCCGGCGGCGGCGAGAACTTCACGGGCACGTTCGATGTCTATGCCATCAACGACTTCGGCAATTTCATCCTGAACATAGACGGCAGCGGCCCCACGGCCGCCGACGAGATTCTCATCGTCAACGGCGACATCGCGCTGCGCGAAGGACAAAACGTCGGCGGTTTTGTTCTGGGGTCAAACTGCGAATCCGTCGCCATCAATCAGAACGGCGACTGGATTGCCGCGTGGAATCTAAATCCGATTGCTAATGGCGAGGCCATTTACCTGAACGGTCAGATGATTCTCCGCCGTGGCGATGCGGTCGATCTCGACGGCAACGGCGATCCCAACGACGACGTCGGCGTCATGAGCGCCGTCTCGTCGTTCCAGGGTTACGGCATTCAGATTTCCGATCGCGACGAACTGGGCAACGTCACCGTATATGCCAACTTGAGCATCGACACCAACGGCACGCCGGCCACTGGTGAAGTATCCGGCCTGTATCGCGCGACGTTCTCGACAGGCGCGCCCTCGGCGAATGATCTGGAAATCCGCGTCGCGGCATCGCCCGACCCGCTGACGGCCGTACCGGGCCAGATTGAATACACCGTCAGTGTGCGAAACAACAGCCCGACCAGTTCGACGGGCGTCGTTGTCACCAGTTCGCTTCCGGCGGGCGTGGCCTACAACTCGGGCGATCCCATCACGGCGCCGAGCGGAAACGACGTCATCGGCACGATCGGCGACATGGGCCCCTACGAGATCGTGAAGTACAAATTCCTCTGTGATGCGACGACCGAGGGTACCAAGACGGTCGATTCCACCGTTGCGGCGAACGAAAGCGATCCCATTCCCGCCAACAATACCTTCTCCATTTCGACATTGGTTCAGCCCATCGTCGAAGTGGGCATTACCATTCAGGACAGCCCCGATCCGCTCAACGTGCATGACGGTTTCATTACGTACACTGTCACGGTCACCAACGCCGGTCCGGCGGCGGCGACGGGCGTCATCGCGGAATTGAATCTGAACGGAACGACGAATTACACGTCGAGCGATCCGGTGGCAATCCATAACGGCACCTTCCCCGGTGGCGTTGTCACGGCCGATATCACCGGTCCGGGCGGTCTGAACGGACCGCTCGCGTTCGGGCAGTCCTTCCAATTCCAAGTCGTCGTTCAAGTGACCACGACCGGAGCCATCGCGGTGACCGGAACGGTCAATAGCAATGAGGTTGACCGCACGCCGGCCAACAACATCGCGAATGCGTCAACGACCTACGCACTGACGGCCAACCTGTCGATCACGATGACGGACAATGATCCGATCATTCCCGGCGGCGACATTACCTATGTCGTCACGGTCGCGAACGCGGGGCCGTCCATGGCCACGGGCGTGGTCGCTGACGTGATCCTCGACACCAGCACGACGCTGGTCTCGGTCGATCCGCCCGGCGCGCCGAACGGACCGAACGTGCAGGCCGCCATCGGCAACATTCCGCCGAGCAGCAACGTATCGTTCAACGTTGTCGTCTCCACGACCGGAAAGCGCTATACGATTGCGTCAGCCAGTGTGGCGGGCAGCGGCGTTGAGAACGACCCGAGCCTGGCCAACAACTCCACGGCCGAAGTGACGCAGGCGCTGGCGCATGGGCTTGGCCTGCCGCGCGTGATCTTCTCGAACATCGACAGCCATGCGTCGTCGGATGTTCCCGATCTGCCCGGCGTGAAGTTCCGTAACTTCAAGACGCCGTGGCGCAGCCCCAACGGCCAGCACTGGATTCTCGTCGGCGAAACGAATCTGAACGATCCGAGCGACGATGGTAACGCCTCCGGCGATTCGGACGGCAGCCGCTTTGAAGATGACGTCATCATTCGCAGCCTGAACGGCGTCATTCAAACCGTCGCCCAGCAGGCCGTTACGCTGGATGAACTCGGCGTTCCATACGGCGTGTTCGACGAGGCGCTGACGATCAACGACAACGGCGATTTCGCCTTTGCCACGAACAAGAACAACCTGGACGTAACGGGCCTCTCGGCCGAACTGATCGTCAAGAACGTCAACGGCATCTTCACGACCGTCGCTCGGGAGGATGAGGTCAACGACACACTCTTCCAGCTTTACAACTTCGATTTGCGATCGCCCGTCATTCAGAGCGACGGCACGGTCTGGTTCTACGCCCTGCTCGGCGCGGATGTGAACTCGATCACCGGCCGCGTCTTCCTCAGCAACGATGGCGATGTGCTCCAGCTTCGCAATGCCAATGGCTACACGCCTCAGGGCATGGTGATCAACCCGACGTGGCAGTGGTTCGACTTTGATCGCTACGCATTTTCGTCGGACGCGACCGGCGCGAATTACCTGGTGCGCGGCCGCGTATCCAGCACGGCGGGCGGCGGCTCGTTCCGGCGGATCCTCGCCACCGGTGTTGCGGGCGGCGGCCCCGCGGGCACAACGGCCGTGATAGAAGAAGGCGTGGCTGTGGCGGGCTTCACATCGCCGGTTCGCACGGGAACATCCGCCGCCCAGAGTCAAATGATGGGCAACGGCGACTGGTATGCCCGCGGTCAGAATCAGGACAACCAGGACTGGGTGATTCGCAACGGTTCGGTGCTCGTCAAGACCGGCGATCCGATCCACGTCGGCGCTTCCGAAGTCTGGAGCGACTCGGGCACGTCGGTCAGCTTCTTCACCTTCACCGGCAACAACGCGGGTGATTACGTGGTCGGCGGTTTCAGCACGACGCCGGACACGCTGTCCGACGCCATGCTGGTCATGAACAACGAGCGCATCGTCGTTCGCGAAAACACGCCGGTCGATCTGGACGGCAACGGCATTGCGGATGACGGACTGTACATCCGCACGTTTGACGACGACGGTTCGGTCGATCTGATGCTCGACGAGCAGGGTCGCCTCTACTTCGTCTGCACCCTGCGCGACAGCAGCGAGTCGAACCAGATCGTCGCCAACGCGTTCGTCGTCGTCGATGTGCGATGCCCCGGCATCTATGGCGACATCAACGACGACAACTTCGTCAACGGCGCCGACTTGCAGGAGTTCACCGATTGCCTGCTCGGCGTCGGGCCGCCTTCGCCGCTGTGCCGCTGTGCCGACATCAACGGCGACGGAAACGTCGACATCGATGACGTCGTACCGTATGCGGAATTGCTGACGAATCTGCCGTAAGCCGGCACCGTGCGAATGATCGACACATCGTTCGCGCTGAGCCGACATCCGAATAGAAGCAACCAACGACGCCGGGCGCGGTCGAAATCAGCCGCGCCCGGCGTCGCGTTTTTCAGCTGAATTGACAATGCATGTAGATAGGTATGGCCGGTTTGCGCGAACAGCGGAACGGCCGTGTGGTTCGGACGGAAGTCGTCGCTACAGCGATTGCGATAGCCCGGTGACAGCCGCCTTATCAGACCGCTCCGGCCGATTCGGTCACGCTCTGCGCGGCGGCGTGCAGCGCGCCGGGGAGCGAGCCGTTGTGGATGCGGACCGGCTGCTTTGAAAGCGCTTCGGCTTTCGTGGCGGCTTCGGCGAGCGCGGTTTCGGCGCGTGCGTCGCCGCGCATGAGCACGACAAGTTCGCCGCCTTCGCCGCCGGAGGTGATCTTCGCGCCGTAGAGTCCCTGTGCCGGACCGGCCTCGCGAATGAGCGTGACGAGTCGGTCCGTCTCGACGCCGCCGATTCCGCAGCGTTGGCTGTGGCTCCAATGCGAGGCGTACATCAGATCGCCCGCTTCGGTCAGCGCATCGGCCGAGCCGTTACGCCGGCCTCGGACAATATGCCGCGCAAAGTCATGCACGCGGCGGCATTCGTAGATGTGATGTTCGGCACGGGAGCGGATCTTGAACGCCCCCTTGGGATCGGCCGGCGTCTCCGGCAGGCCGCGCACGGCGCCAAACTTTGTGACAAACTGCTGATGCGTGATGCGCGACGGCATCCGATCGCGAAACTTTTCGACGAACTCGACCGGCGTGATGGCCGAGAGACGGTCTCGCGCGGCGTCCGCAGGCTGCCCGTCCTGCTGCTGCAGAGTGAGGATGACGCGATGGCCCATCTCCGAACAGAGCCGCGTCTCGACAAGCCGGCGGATGGTGGTCGGCCGGCTGAGCCGCGTGGACAGTGCCTTAATAATGACACCCTGCGGCAGATCGAGCTGCTCGGCGCGCAGCTCGGGGTGAAATTGTATCTGGACCAGCGCCCCGCCGGGCGGGGCGATGAGCGCCGTCATCGTCTTGCGAAGCTGATCGAGATCGATCATCTCGCGCACGACGGCAGCGGCGCATCGCGCGACGGCCGATCGGTCGGCCGCGGTGCCGTTCAACCGGCAAAACGCTTCGGCGACGGCAATAACGATTGACGGCAGCCGGCCGAGATCGGCATCCTGCGGGAAGTCATGGTCGATGAGAATCGCCAGCCCGGTCTGCGGTGCCTTGACTATGGCATCGGTGATGAGACGCTTGATCGCAAGCAGGGGCGCGACGACGTAATCGGCGCTTGCCGCGCCGCCGGCGCATCGCGATCGCAGTGCCGCCGCGTCTTCGCTCAGAAGCTCGCGCAGCGGCAACGTCAAGTCGACATCATCCTCGTCGCCGACGGAGGAAACGATCGTCAGATGGACGCTGTCGCCGGCGACAGGCCAGACGGCCGCCATGTGCGACACGCCGGTGGTGGCCGTGAGCACGAGCGATCCGGCGTCTTCGCCGATGCCGCCCATGACATCAACGACGCCGGGGGCGCGTGCATGCGCCGGCTGCTTTCCGATCGCGGGCTGCTCGCGAAGGGCGGCTTCGAGTCTCGTTGCAAATCCGTTGAAAGTATCATCAGAATCGCGCGAAAGGTTCATGGCGATCAAAACTCTTATCTATATCAAGTTCGCGAGTCTGCCTCGGCCCTTTATGGTTGGCGGCAGACTTCGCGAAGAACGTGTTCGTTCACAAAGATGGGAGTTCCGCTGGCGACTCCGAGCGCGATGGCGTCCGAAGGCCTGGAATCCACCTCTACCAGTCCGTTACGCGTACGAATGACCAATGTCGCGTAAAACGTATGATTCTTCAAGTCGTTTATGACGATTTTCTCCAACTCGCCGCTGAGCTTTTCGATCACGTCGGCCAGGAGATCATGCGTCATGGGGCGGGGCTTCTTATACCCCTTGAGCCGTCGATCGATGGCGCAGGCTTCGGCATCGCCGATAACGATGGGAAACTCGCGTTCGCCTCCGTGCTCGCGAAGGAAGATGATTTGCTGGTCGCTCGTGTCCTGAATCACGATGCGCGAAAGGTCCACGGGCACTTCCATACGCCTCGTCCTCCGATGAGATAGAGCCTAATCGCGCGACCGTGAAAATTCAACCCGCGCTGAGTCGCTGCAAACGCCTTTCATTCAGGGATTCACATGCCAAAATCAGTCCGAAACCCCCTTGACAAGCATCGCGTCGCTACCGTGCTCCGAGGCGGCCGCGCTGAGTGGAAAATCAGTCGTGCTGAAACGCAACCACTTTCGTGACGATCCGCTCGGCTGTATCGTACGCGGACCCCATCGTCGTTCCGTCGTGGCGGTTGTCGCGCGGGGCAATGGAGCTTCCATCGTGACCAGACTCTCCGAAACGCAGATCGATCTCATCGCACGCCGCGTCGCCGACAAACTGCGCGCCGCGGATGGTGCTACGGTCGCTTCGGACGCGCCCGCCGCAAGGCCGGCGCTCGAACCGGCCGCGGCCGAGTCCGTCGCGCGCGGCGGGGCGCTTCCGGCTGGTGTGTTTCGAACGATCGATGAGTGCGTTGCCGCGGCTCGGACGGCGTTTGAAGCCTTCAGCCAGCTCGGCCTTGAGCAGCGAAAGAGCGTCATCGCTTCGATTCGCGAGTCCATGATGACGCACGCAGAATCGCTGGCACGCGACGCCTGCGAAGAGACGGGCCTGGGCCGCACCGAAGACAAGATCATCAAGAACCGCCTGGTCACCCGCAAGACGCCGGGGCCGGAGGTGCTCGAGCCGCGCGCCGTCACGGGCGACAACGGGTTGACGCTCATGGAGCGCGCACCATTCGGCGTCATCGCCGCCATTACGCCCACGACGAATCCCACGTCGACGATCATCTGCAACACCATCGGCATGGTCTCGGCCGGAAACGCGGTTGTCTTCAACGTCCATCCCAACGCCAAGCGCGTCTCCTGCCGAAATGTCGGACTCATTAACGAGGCGATCATCCGCGCCGGTGGCCCGCCGAATGTCGTCACCGCCCTCGCCGAGCCGACGATCGAAAGCGCGCAGGCGCTGATGCGCCACAAGGGCGTGCGACTGCTCGTCGTCACAGGTGGCCCCGGCGTCGTCAAGGCGGCCATGGCCAGCGGAAAGCGGGCCATTTGCGCCGGTCCGGGTAATCCTCCCGTGGTCGTCGATGAGACGGCCGACATCGAAAAAGCCGGCCGCGACATCGTCCGCGGGGCGTCTTTCGACAACAATGTGATCTGCACCGACGAGAAAGAAGTATTTGTCGTCGAATCCGCGGCGGACCGCCTGTTGAAATCGATGAGCGCGAACGGGGCGCTGGTGCTGACGCAGCCTCAGATACGGGCGCTGGAGAAGGTCATCTTCGAAGAGACGCGCGGACCGCGAAAGCCGGGCGTCATCAACCGCAAGTGGATCGGCAAGAACGCGGGCGTCATACTCGCAGAAATCGGACTTCGCGTGCCCGACAGTGTGCGGCTGGCCGTCCTGGATGTGCCCGTCGAGCATCCGCTGATCTGGACCGAGCAGCTTATGCCTGTGTTGCCGGTGGCGCGCGTGAAGAGCGCCGACGAGGCGATCGACCTGGCCGTCGCCGCTGAGCACGGCTTCGGCCATTCGGCTGCGATGCACTCGCTGAATCTGGCGAATCTGTCGCGGATGGCACGGCGCATCAATTGCAGCATCTTCGTGAAGAATGGGCCGATCTATTGCGGACTCGGAGAGGGCGGCGAGGGCTACTGCTCGTTCTCGATTGCCAGCCCGACGGGCGAAGGCCTGACCGATCCGCGCTCATTTTCCCGCGAGCGCCGCTGCGTACTGGTAGACCATTTCCGAATCGTATAAGCGAATGGCCATGTGGCGGCTGTTGAAAGAAGCGGCCGGCGTCCTTGACGGTCATCGAATGCGTACAACTCGCTCTCGAGCGAGATTTTCGACTTACTTCGTTTGTACGAGACTCCCTTCTCGCACGCTCTCCCTCATATCCCCGCGCCGTGGCAGAACTCGAAGATCGGATCGGCAAACTCGCCGATCGATTGATCCATCAGCGAATAGGTGCCCATTACCATCAGCGGCGGCGAATAGACGTGGAGTGTCACCAGTTCGGCATCACCGGGCTGCAGGTTTGAAATCTGGTGGATGTCGCTGTCCTGCGAACCGCAGACCTGGTTCTCATGAAGCTCGCGCGAGCTGACGGCATAGACCAGCCCGTTGGCGCTGCGATCGAAATAGGTCTCCGTCGCCGTGCCCTTCAGCACGCGAACGCCGCAGCTCGAACCGCGATGATCGTGAATCGGGCTGCGCTGCCCGTTCTTCCAGCATAGCACCAGCGCGTGATATCCCGGCCCGGCGTGCAGCAGATTGCGGCGATACGTCTGCGGTCCGAATCGCACATAATCGCCCACATCATCGATCCCGATGTCGAGCTGTTTCAGCATCGCCGTCAGTTCATCCAGCGGCACGCGCTCCGGATGGCGGTCCATCTTCGCGAAAAAATCGGACAAGGTGAGAGACATCGAACGGCTCCGATCGGCTGAAACAGGCTCCGCCGCCGACCCCCAAAAGGCCGGCCGCCATATCCTCAATTATACCATTCGACGCAAGCCCCTGACAGGGTGATCTCTTCCGCAAGGCCGCAGATCACCGCCAACGGTCGCGCTTGTGGATTCGATTCGTACAACATCTGCCAATTATTGCTTGGTTCTTCTATGGACGGAATTTGGGCGGAGGTTGTGCAAACGCACCCAATCTCCAGGAGCTCTCTCATACTCCCAGAATTGCCAGCCGTTCGTCGGACGTCCGCGCAAAGCTTCACCGGCCTTTGAAGGGGACCCGTAAATCTCACCGTTGAAACGTATCGTGCCATCTCGTCGAACCACGGCCCTGTACAGTTTCCTTTTGTACCGTTTTCGCAGTTTCATCGGTTTAGATATGTATCGGTGCAACTCTCCTTTGGCTGTCTTCAGGCGATGCATAGGCCGGGAGTTATTTTCGTTCGTGCGACGCCTGTTTGACGTTCTTCCCAACAGGCTGTTCAGTTCTTGTTTTTGTTGATCGCGGAGGTCTCGCGCAAGAGTTCGCTTCAAGTCTTGGCATCGTCGATGAAACTTGCCTACTTGTTTGTTGCCGGACGGCTTGACGATGCGAAGCAGCAGTGACTCAAGTTCCCTCAAGTGTTCATCGCCGACTGTCAAATAAATGCTGAAATGATCCCAACGATTCGCGTTGTGATTCTTCAAGTGCCCTTTTAATCGCCCTCGCAGATTGGAAGCCAAGCCGACATAGTGCAGCTTTCCCTTGCGATATAACGCGTAGATGCCGTGTCGATCGCGAAAGTGTTTGCGAATAACCGACTGGTACTTCTCAAGCGCCTGGCGCGAAATGTTCTCAAGAAACTGACTGACAAGCGGCGATCTGTTGCTCATCCGATGCGGCCCTCAATTGCTCTCAGCAAAACTCAACTCGTTGATTCGGGTTGCTACGCAAAAACGGCCCACCTTCAGTTCTCGATTCCCTATGAGGCCGTGGAGATGTCGTCGCTGCCGTCGCACTTTGACGATCCGCCGAAATTCC
>CAZRFP010000114.1:0-14795 GCA_964599535.1 uncultured Planctomycetaceae bacterium | reverse complement strand
CAGAGCCGCGACCGTCAGGAAGCGGTGGCTGTTGATGCGCGAATCAACCTTGAAATGAGGGGTGGCTTCGCGTTGCAAGGGTTGCACGCTGCTATTTTGAAGAAACATGCGATTGCCCTGCCTGACGCTGGCGACAAACATAACCCCCGACGACAAACTTCGTGCAAAGAGGCTATGATATCCGCGACCTTCGGCCGAGTGCCGACGGGGTGAGTCTTGGCCGCGCGAAATATTCACCGTCGACGGAAGAATTCAGAATCCAGGAGACACAACGCATGAAGATCGGAAGAGTGTTGCTCGTTGGTGGTCTGGCTTTTTTCATGCTGGCGACGCTCGTCGGCGGCTGCACGTTCTACGGCAGCTACACCACGACGATCCGCCTCGATGAATCCGTCAAGACGGCGTGGGCCAACGTCGAGACCGACCTGCAACGCCGCTACGATCTGATCCCCAACGTCGTGAGCACCGTGAAGGGCTACGCCCAGCACGAAAAAGAACTGCTCGAAACTATCGCCAGGAGCCGCGAGAAGTATTTCACCGCCGCCACGCCCAATGAAAAAGCCGAGGCCGCCGGCGGGTTCGGCGGCGTCCTCTCGCGACTGCTCGTCTTGCAGGAAAAGTACCCCGACCTCAAGGCCAATCAGAACTTCATGAGCCTCATGGATCAGCTCGAAGGCACGGAAAACCGCATTTCCGAAAAGCGCAGGCGATATAACGAAGCCGTGCAATTGCTCAACACGCACATCCGCGGGCCGATCGGCTCGATCACCGCCGGCTGGGCAGGCGTCGAGCGCGCCAGCCGTTTCGAATCAGACGAGGCCGCGAAGAGCGCACCGAAGGTCAGCTTCGACAAGCCCTGATGTCGACCTTCGCACCCGTTACGGACCGGCCAGCAGCGCCGCGACCATACCGTCGATGTCGCCGACATCGAGCGTGCCCGATGCATTGAAATCGCCGCTGCAAATATCATCCTGCGTTCCGCCCGACATCAGCGCCGTCACAAACAGCGGCAGGTCCTTTGCGTCCACGAGTGTATCCCCGTTCATGTCGCCGTCCGCGGCCGGACACGGCGCCTGACAGGCACCCGGGCAAGTTGTGTTCGCACCGGCCCAGGTTCCGCCGAGAATATTGCAGTTTGAAAGCGTGCGGTTGCTCAGGCATGATCCGCCGTCGAAGCAGCACGCCCCGGTCGGTTGCGGGCAATTCACGCTGCCGCAGTTGGTGCCCGTACCCTGATAGACGCCGCCCTGCGCGTTGCAGTCCAGCACTGTGCCATTCGTACAGGCGCCTGACGAAAGACAACACGCGCCGACCGGGCAGGCGTCGTTCGGCGCGCACGCCACGCCGACACCCTGAAACTGGCTGTTAGGCACGACGGCGCAGTCACCCTGCGAAAGCGGTACGCAGCCGCCGCCGCTCACGCAGCAAGCCCCGTCGCACGTGCCTTCAGAGCACGACGTAAAGCCGCCACGAAACGTCCCGGCGTATACGCTTTGGCATGTCCCCTGATCCACCTCAACGCAAGGCTGAACGCTGTCGCCGGTGCAACAGGCCCCCGACGGCTGAATGCACTCGACGCTGGTGCAGGGCTGATTCTGATAAAACTGCTCACCGATAAACGTATTGCACGAAGCGAGCGATGCATTCGGCACGCAGGAACCGTCCACTTTGCAGCAGGCGCCCTGCGGCTGAGGACAGGGGTTCGGCGAGCAATTCGTCCCCTCGCCCTGCCAGTTCCCCGCCGAGTTCTGGCAATCCGTCTCGGTCAGCACCTGGCAAATGCCTGTGGATGGATTGCAGCAAGCCCCGAAGCCGGGGCAGATGAAGGGCGTATAAGAAGCGCGAATCACCCAATCACCCGAGGGCATTCCCGGAGTCGCGAAATTGATCCAGCCGGCGGGAGCTTGACACAAACCCGTCGCCCCCGGGCAATCACGAGCATAAAGCCAGTTGTTCGATGGATTCGCCAGGCCGTCCGTATCTGTCACAGGAAACGCATTGGTCTGGGGGTTTGGCGGACAGCAGACCGCCGGCAAACCGCCAAGGCTCGGAACACCGGGCACGCAAAGACACGACGACGTTGGAGCACTGTTGTGTACGTCAATTCGTATGCCGATGCTGAATATATGCGAGCCGTTGTCGCTCACGATGATCTGCACGGGGTCGCCGGGATCGACGGAAACCATAATGTTCACGCCCGCTGTACCGGGACCGATTCGAACGTGTGGTAGAATCAGATCATCCGACGAAAACGAGAATATCTGATTCCCATTGTTCGGCTGGCCTTCCCAAACAAGAATCGTGTACTGCGTGACCGTCTGAACGGTTGCCTGTTGTGTTGCGAAAACAAATTCCATCGTGTCAATGCGCAATGGGAAGTCGGCACCTGTCAATTGATAAGATGCCGCTGCGATTTCGGTCTCTACGAATCCGCCTTGTGCATTAAATGTCCCGCCTTGAAAGTTGTTCGGATGCGTATGTGTCCGCTGCTGCTGCGGACAGCCCGGACCGCGTGGATCACCTCCGCCGCCGTTTTCCATGCCGGGTTCCAGATCAATCGGCGTCATCTTAACCTTGAACTTCGGAACACCATCCAACTGAATCGTGGTCTCCGTCGGTTCATAGGCCGCGGCACTGGCCGCCATGCAAACAACCAGACCTGCCGCGAGGCGCGCACCGCAACGGATGTTCTCATGGCTGCTTCGAATGATATGACGCATGCTGTACTCCCTGTTTCCCTGGTATTGAGTCCGCCGTGTACTAGAGTCGAATAGCACGCGCGGCATCCTTGGATAATGAGCCGGAAGGTCTGTGCGGACTCAGCCCCGACGCCCCCCACAAAAAGCGCACCGGTGCTGGTGAGATCCTATTCCGCCTCCCTACCCTTGGATTATCCCGTGGCTGGATGCCAATTTCAACCAATTCGGACGTGTGAATTCATTTCGCCGCGAGAATGGCCGTTCGCACGCTGCTGCGGCGCGACACCGCCCCGGAGTCGCGCCACGTTCCCGCTGAAGTGAACCAGAATGGGACGCCGAAACGGCGGTGTGCGGACGCTCACGGCCCATGTTCGCGAGCAGACTCCCCTTAGAACAGGCCGGCCGCAAAGCCATCATCGGCACCGGCCCGTCCCGCTTCGCGCCCCATCCCCTCATGGCGAACGATGCGCTGTTTTGGCCGGCCCTGGTCGGCAGATGCCGGAACCGCTCGCCGATGCGAACCGTTCCCGCCGCTCGCACCGCGTGCGACTTCCGACAAGAATCCGCCGTCACCGCCAGCGCGCAATTCAGACGCATGTCTATCTTCATCCGCGCCATAAGCATCGTCCGGATCGACATGCGCCGGAACGTAATCGGGATCGTCCATGCGCTCGACTTCGTTCTGATAGGCCTCCAGGATCGCCGTTTGCAGGCGCTCTCGACACTCCGCGTTAATGGGATGGGCGATATCCGCATAGAGCTTGGCCCGACCGTCGATCGCGCGTGGAACGCGGTTTTCGTTCAACCGCTGCCCGCAGTCATTGCAAAATCGGGCGCGGAAGTGGTTCTTACAACCGCACTTGCCACAGCGATCGGTCAGCTTTCGCGACGGCATCGCCACGAACGGGCCGTTCGCGCCGTCGATGATCCTGATGTCGCGGATGACAAATTCGCCGCCCAGCGTCACGCTGCAAAAGGCCCGCAAACGCTCGGCCGGTTCGTCCACTATTCGGATTCTGACTTCCGTGATTTCCATGCCTGCGACTCCCTGAGCGGCCCCCATCCGCAAACCGCCCCGTTCATGAAACTCTGCGAACGGCATCATCCGGCGTGCTCGACGCCCGCTGATGATCGACTCTCTGCGTCACATACGAGAATACAGGCGCGATCGATTTACGTCACCCGTGCCACATGCACCAGATCGTTCGACGCGACGACGCCGCGCGCCGCTTCAGCCCCTGCGTCAGCCTCGGCCTGTGAATCAAAAAGCGTGAACAGCGCGCTGCCGCTGCCCGTCATGCGCACCGTGCGACCACAGGCGGCTTGCAGCCGCTCGTGAAGCGCTCGTAGTGCCGGGCACAAGTCGAACGCCGGCGCCTCAAGGTCATTTGACAAGCACGAAAGCAGCGCGTTCGCCGTTCTCAAGCCGGCCGGTTCCAGGGCTTCGAGCGCCGGATCACGCACCTTCGGCCGCCAGGCGCGATAGACATCGGCCGTCGACAACGGAAACGACGGCGCGACGACGGTTGCCCATCCGCGCCATTCCAGCGCGAGCGGCGAAAGCACTTCGCCGCGACCCTCCATCAGTAGCGGACCTTTCCGAAGGAACAGCGGAACATCCGAACCCAGCGCAGCTGCCGTTTGGGCCAGTCGTTCCGCCGGCCATTGCAAACCCCACAGCCTGTTCAGCCCGAGCAGCGTCGCGGCCGCATCGCTGCTGCCGCCGCCCAGACCCGCGCCCGATGGGATCGACTTGAACAGCGTGATGGCCGCGCGCGGCTCGGACATGCCTGCGAGCCGCGCCAGCTCGTGCGCCGCGCGCCAGACGAGGTTGGTGGAATCCGTGGGTGCGGTCGCCCCGTCATCCACGACATTCAGTGAGAACGCGGGAGCCGCCTCGAAACAGAGTCGGTCGCACCAGTCGATCCGCACGACCCACGATCGTAGCGCATGAAACCCGTCGGCGCGGCGGTCGAGAACTTTGAGTGCCAGATTGAGCTTGGCGGGTGCGGTCAGTTCGATGGCGGCACGGGTCATGCGACGTTCATTCGGTGGTTCTTGTCGAGCGTCGCCGCTTGGCGGCGATCATTTCCACGCGCGATGCGTCGCCGAATGCTAACCGCGCCCGCCGCAACATCCAACCAACAAGCCACGCGTGCCGAAAATCAGACCGCGCTATCAGACCCCACCATCAGCGCGCAATCCGAGCCGCTAAATCAGTGCCGCGACCGTAAGGAAGCGGTGGTGCTCCCCACGAATCGCGCTCCAGTGCAATCACCGCTCCGAATCCAAACCGCCCAACCCGAGCCTGGAGCGTAAGCGACAGGGATCATCAATCCGCGCGGCACGTTGCCGGGCGCCTGCGCTTCCGGCTCGGACGCCAGCACCCTCCAACGATGGACGGCAAATCGCCAAGTCTCCTAACCTCCTTGCACATTCCCGGTCTTGCCCCGTCGACTTCAAAACCGGAAGATGTACCATCAGTCCTTGCACAGCGAACGGGCAACTCCCGATCGCATCGGGCGTGTGGCGGAATTGGTAGACGCTGGGGATTTAAAATCCCTTGTCCGTAAGGACGTGCGGGTTCGAGTCCCGCCTCGCCCAGTGCCAACATATCGGCACAAGTATCCCGCCCCCGTTGGGCGGATCGCGTGTACCCAAAGGAAATCGGCACCATGAGCAAGAAAAAGACCACGAAGCGGCCGGCCGTCGCTGCATCCGCGAAATCGGCAAAAACCCTCAAACCGAAGCGCGGCACGTCGGCGAAGAAGCCCGGCGGCAAGGCCTCAAACGGCGGTAAGTCCTCTACCGGAGCAAAGGAGCCAATGGGCATGTCGGCTGCGGTTGACGCATACATCCGTTCCGCTGCGCCGTTTGCACGCCCAATCCTGGAGAGGATCCGAGCGATCTTTCACAAGGCTTCACCAGACATCACCGAAGCCATGAAGTGGAACGTACCCCACTTCGAACACCAGGGCCTGCTCGGCGGGATGGCCGCGTTCAAGAAGCATGTCAGCCTGGGATTCTGGAAATCGAAGCTCATGGACGATCCGGCCAATCTGTTCAACAGCGACCCGAAGGCGTCGATGTGTTCCATCAAGTTCATGGATGTTTCCGATGTGCCATCGGAGAAAGTGCTGATCGGCTACATCAGGCAGGCCATGGCACTCAATGATCCGGATGTCGTAGCCCGACAGTGTGCACTGAACGCCGCGAAGGCCGCGCCGCCCAGGCCCGTTATCGTCCCCCCCGATCTAGCCGCCGCGCTGAAGCAGCCTGCCAATGCCGCCGCGCGCGAAACATTTGAGAAATTCCCGCCGAGCCACAAGCGCGAATACGCCGAGTGGATCAACGAGGCCAAGCGCGAGGAAACGCGCCAAAGCCGCCTCGCAACAACGCTGGAATGGCTGAACGAAGGCAAGCCTAAGAACTGGAAATATATGAAAAAGTAGCGGCCTCGTCCCTTGCAGGACTCCGTACACATTCAACCGCCGCTCGTGAACATCTATCTTTCCTGCCTGCCTTGACGGGGCACGTCATCGCGCCACGGCATCCTCTCGCGCATCGACCGGGAATGCTTGCGCGAGCTTGTCGAGCATCCGCCACTGTTCGGCGATACCGCACTTCAAATGCTCAATATCAATCTCGGCCGACGCATATCGACGTTGACGGCGCGTGTACTCCTCCAACGGCGTACCGTCAGGCCGCATGTTGATTCGATACCGCAATCCGTCGAAGATTTCGATCAACGGATACAGCCCGCACTTCACGGCCAGTTCGATCAAGTCCACGCTTTCATCCGGCTCTGACTTCCAGCCCGTCGGGCACGGTGATAGCAGCAGCAGGAATCGAAATCCGCGCAACGCCAGCGCTGTTTGCACCTTCCGAATGAAGTCGTCGCGATGGGCGATGCTCAGCGTCGCGGCATACGGCACGCCGTGTGCCGCCATGATGCGCAGGATGTCCTTCTTCTTCTCGTGCTTTCCTTTCGGCGTCGTCGTCGTGCGGACGCCCTCCGGCGTGGCGGAGCTGCGCTGGCCGCCGGTGTTGCCGTAAATCTCGTTGTCGTAGCAGATATAAATGATGTTCTCGTTCCGCTCGGCGGCGGCGGAGAGTGTCGCCATGCCGATGTCATACGTGCCGCCGTCGCCCGCCCAGCAGATGACCGGATGATGCTCATGGTTCAGCTCATGTACAATCGAAAGTCCCGTCGCGACCGCCGGCGCGCTGGCGAACGTCGTCGCCGCAACCGGAACCGCATAGCCCGACGTCGGAAACGCGCCGGCCGTCACAATGCCGCAGCACGCCGGAATCGCCAGCGTCGGACGCGCGCTGCCGAGCGCCTGTTCCAGCAATTGAAGACCGACCGACATGCCGCAACCGGCGCAATTCGTGTTTCCCGGCCTCAAGATGTGCTCGCAAGGGTGATTCAAAATCGCCGTGGCGCTCATGCCATCACCTCTTCCCAGATCGGCTCGGCCGCGGCCAAGCGCGATCGTGCGTCGTCGATGATCCGGTCGATGACGGCCGGCGTCACATCGCCGCCTCCAAGACCCACGACATAGTCCTGCACGATTGTCTTACAACTCTGCAGACTCGCCGAGATCTCCTGCCAGAAGATGCCGCCGGAGCCGGGCGAATGATTGCGATCCAGCACGGCGACACAGCGCTTCTTGCCCAGCAATCGACGAAAGTCCTCGCGTGGGAACGGTCGAAAGAGCTTCGCGCTGACGAGACCAATCTTCTGGCCCTGCTCACGGCGCCGCCGTACAACGTTGCGCACCGTCCGCGCCATCGTGCCCGACGCGACCAGAACGATCTCCGCATCGTCGACAAACTCCGCCGCCAAGGCGCCATTCGGCTTTCGACCAAAATCGCACTCAAACTCTGCAATCGCGTCATCCAGCACCTGCGGCACCCGATCCATCGCCTGCTGAATCTCGTGCCGCATGTGAACCGTCTCGCGCGGCCAGGCCAGCCCACCGACCGTCGCCGGATGTGCATGTCGCAGTCGATGCGGAACGCTGCATGGCAGGAGATAGCGATCGACCTGAAGCTGCTCCGGAAGATCAACGATCATCTGCGTATGTGAGAGAATGAAGCCATCCATGCACACCATGGCAGGAAGCAGCACGCGCTGATCCTCGGCGATTCGGAACGCCATCAAAATCGTGTCGACCAGTTCCTGATGCGATTCAACGTATAACTGAATCCAGGGTGCGTCGCGCAGTGCGAGGCTGTCGCCCTGATCGGCCCAGATGTTCCACGGCGGACCGAGCGTCCGATTGACCGCGACCATGACGATTGGCAGTCGGAAGTAGCCCGCGGCAAACACATTCTCCGTCATGTATGCCAGTCCATTGGCGGAACTTGCCGTGAACGCCCGCGCCCCGCCCAGTGCCGCGCCGATGCAGACGGCCATCGCGCTGTGTTCCGACTCAACCGGTACGATGCGGCCCTTCTCGAACTCGAACGCCCGCAGATACTCGATGATCTCAGTCTGCGGCGTGATCGGGTACGCGCCGCCGCAGCAACCGCGCGCCAGGCGATTGGCCTGGCCGGCCATCCCCAGCGCGTGCCCCGCCGCGGCATTTCCCGTGACCAGATCTCGTGCCATATCGTGACTCCCTTGCTTAGAGTTCGGTCATGTGAATCACGCCGCGCGGACATTGCGAAGCGCAAACGCCGCATCCCTTGCAATAGTCGAAGTTGAAGTCGTAATCACCGTTCTCCCGGTGAACCAGCACGCCTTCCGGACAGTACTCCACGCACCGCTCGCAATCGGTGCATGCGCCGCAGGTAAAGCACCGCGCGGCTTCCTGCAGCGCAGGCTCGTCGCCATCCTTGCCGATGTAGCCTTGGCGTACTTCAACGAAACTCCGTCGACGGCGTTCCGGCGAAACCTCCACCGGATCCTCCGCGCGGACATGCTCGAACAGATGCGCATGAACCACCTCCGGCGTCGCGATGGGCCGTGCCTGCCGTGGACGCAGGTCCTCGCCGGTCAGTTCCTGATGAATCCGAAGCGCCGCACGCCGGCCGTTGCCGATCGCGTGGGCGACGGTGCCGTCGTTGGTTGCCAGATCGCCGCCGAGCAGAATCGGCGCGCCCGTAAGTCCGAGAAGCGAATGATCACGATGGATCTCCGCGCCCTCGGGCAAAATGGACAGGTCCGCGCTCTGTCCGAGCGCCAGAATCACGAGATCGCAATCGACCGTAAAAGTGCTGCCCTCTGATGTATCCGGAATCGGGGACCGTCGTCCGGACGCATCCGGCTCGCCCAGCCGCATTCGACGGCAGGTCAATTCGTATCCGCCGGCGCCGCGCCGCAGTTGCGTCGGCATGACCAGTTCCGTCAGTTCCACGCGCTCCGCGAGCGCCTCCTCGATCTCCTCCTGGATCGCCGGCATCTCGGCGCGGGTGCGGCGATAGAGAATCCGCACGCGCTTCGCGCCGAGCCGCAGCGCCGTTCGCGCAGAGTCGATCGCGGTGTTACCTCCACCGACGACCACCACGCGACGCCCTTCGCACTCGACGCCGCCGCACGCGGCCTGATCCAGAAAGTCGATACCTTGAATCACCGGATCGTCGGCCGACGCGCCCAGATCAAGCCCGCGCAGCTCCTGCAAACCCACCGCCACGAAGACCGCATCGTACCGGCGCGAAAGTTCGAGCAATCGATCGCGATCCACAAATACGCCGGTCTGAAGACTCACGCCATGCTGAAGGATGTAGTCGATCTCGCGATCCAGCACATCGCGCGGCAGGCGATACTCCGGAATGCCGGTTCGCAACAATCCGCCCAGCGCAAGACCTGCTTCGTACAGTCGAACGCGATAGCCCAGGCGCGCAAGTTGATAGGCGCAGCTCAGACCGGCCGGCCCCGAACCGACGATCGCAATGCGCTCGTCGCGCCACGGCTGCGGCGCCACGGGCGGCCTGCCATGGTCCGCCGCAAACCGCTCAAGATCGCGCACATGCACGGGTTCGTCATACTCGCCGCGATTGCAGGCGAGCACGCATGGCGCCGGACACACTCGGCCACACACGCCGGGCAGCGGCGTGGTCTGATGAAGGATGCGTAGCGCTTCGCCGGGATTGCCCTGCTGCAACGCCGCAATGAACGCGGGAATGTCGTTGCCTGCCGGGCACGCATGAGCACATGGCGCTTCCAGTTTCTGGCGCTTCGGGCGGCGAGTCGCCCAGTTGCCGGTGCGAAGCTTCGGCGGCGATCCGACTTCGGGATCAAGCAGTCCGACGGGGCGAGCCGACGTCACGCTTGTACCGACGACGTTCGTTTCGCCGCCGAGTCGCATCGCGCGTACGCGATCAAAAGTCTGCCGCGCGGCAATGAGATTCGCATCGCCGAATTTCAGATGCCGTATCGCGGCCTCCACGTCGCTCCACGAGAGACCCAGGACGCGCCCGACAGCGCCCAGCAGCGCCGTGTTCACGATCGGAACGGTGCGCGTGCCGAGGTTGTGTTCCACCGCGATCGACGTCGCATCCACGACCGCGACATTTCTGCCGGACAGCATCGACTCATACGCCTTCGCCGGCTCGGGCGTGTTGAGAATGATCCATCCGTCCGGTTTGTGGCCGATCAGGATGCTTGGAGCGATGAGTGTTCGATCGAGCACGATGATGTGGTCGGGCGTCTGAACCTGATTGTGAACCGTGATCTCGGAATCGTCGATCCGCACGAAGGCTTGCAGCGGCGCGCCGGACCGCTCGGCCGCATAGACGCCGAACGCCTGTGCGTGAGCGCCCTTCAGAAAGTGAGCGGTTGCGATGAGCTTCGCCAGCGTCACGCCACCCTGACCGCCTCTTCCGTGAATCGTGATTTCGATCATGGCGTGCTCCGTACGCTGCCGCCCTTAACCCCATCGCAACGCCGCTCGCGACGCGACGCGCCGGCGAAAAGAGCAGGACTGCCGTGCAGCCATACATCTCGGCAAAACGCATTCCACGGGCGGGTTTTGACGCAACGATCCGGCTTTCTGATGAATCGACCCCGTTTCCGTGCGCGAAACGCACGTAAACTCCGTCTCAATAACGGCTCCATCCGCCGAACTGCGGATTCAACACAACATCCCGTCGGAAGAATCCGCAACTTGGAGGGCCGGTTCGCGACAACGTTGAATATGCCAATGCTGATTCGATCAATTATGATGCTCTCGAACAACGGACTCCCGCGTCAAGTGCGACTCATCAGTTGGATGGCTTATGATGCAACAAATCTTTCACATTCACGAGACCTGCCTTTACGCGACGGACCTCGATGCCACGCGGGAGTTTTACACTCGAATCATCGGTTTGCGCGTGGTGTCCGACATGAGCCGCCGCGGCTGCGTGTTGCGCGTGAATGATCGGCAGGTGCTGATTCTGTTCGATCCGAGTGAAACCGTGCAGCCGAACGAACTCGTTCCGTCGCATGGCGCCACCGGCGCGGGGCACATGGCACTGGCCGTTCCCACGGGCGGTCTGAGTGAGTGGCGGCGAAGACTGGAAAGCGAGCGCATCCCGATCGAACGCGAAATCACGTGGCAGAACGGTGCAAAGTCAATTTACGTCCGTGATCCGGCGGGCAACTCGCTCGAATTCATTGAAGGCGAACTTTGGCCCGCATGATCGAATGCGATGCGCTCAGGGACGCGCCTCAGGCGGCAATTTGTCCGACGGATCGTCACTGGGCTGGCCATTTTCCCGTTCCGCCGGCCGCGACGTCGGGTTCAGCGCGAGTACGCCGCTGAATTTGCCCTTGTAGACTTCGACATCATTCAGAACCAATGTAATCTCATCCCCCGGCTTCAACGGCTCGCTATCAGAGATGATCGCCCACGCGCGCACCCCCTCGGTCCGCATGACGATACGGCCGTCGTCGCCGATCTCCGCACGTATCCGCGCTGTCCGCTCCTGCCCCTCCTCCGCACGCGCCGATAGCCACCAGACGCGCGCCAGCGGTGTCAGCAGCCGATAGTCGATCACGCGCGGCGGCGGCTTGCGACGCTGCTTCAGCAGCCAGCGATAGAGCTGGTTGCTTCCGTAGACGTCGTCCCAGACTTTGTGCCCCTTGTTCGGATACTCCGTGTACTTCGGTTTGCCGCCCAGCGCTTTCAGCGTCTTGACGGCCTCCCGCGAGCCTGAGACGGGCACGTTGGGATCATCCGAACCGTGAAACGCCCACACCGGCACGTCAACCATGTTCGACAGATACTCCGTCGGCGCCTCGCCGCAAATGGGAACAACGGCGGCAAACACGTTCGGTTGCAAGACCGCGAGTTCCCAGGCGCCAAAACCGCCCATCGAGAGTCCGGTCAAGTACACACGATCCGGATCCGTGCGATAGTCGCGCAGCGTGGCATCCAGAGCGCCCCAGGCCGCCGCTCCATTCGCCCCACGAAACCACATGCCGTGGGCTTGCGGCATCACCACAATAAAAGGGAACTTGTCGGAATGGCGCCGAATATGCGCCGGAAGCCCAACGCCGGTATGACGGCGATTGTCCGTGCCGATTTCACCGCTGCCGTGCAGAAACAAGATGACCGGCCAGCGATGATCGGGATCATCGTCATATTGCGGAGGAACATACACGACGTACTTCCACGCGCTTTTGTCCGGCAGCGTCAGAGTCTTCTCGTGGAAACCAGGCGGCAGCCCTGAAGAGTCGGCCTGCGGCGCGACCACAGGCTCATCAGCCGTCAGCAGCCAGGGCAGAACAACCAGCAGCAAGACAAATGTAAGGGCGAGAACGGACGTTCGGATCATGAGGCAAGCCAGTCGTCGAAGGCGGCTGTGATAGGCCCAACTTCATTCGCAACGCACGTTCCTCCGTCGCCGCGTAACGGGCCATTCATGCCATACGACGGATGATAGGCTGGAGTTCGATCGATGACAGTCATAATGTGACCGTCTCGCTCATGCCGCCCTACAGTGCCGAACGACCGACGCGGTACTTGCTACGAAGCGCGTCGGGTACGCATTGCCGGAGCAAACAGCGACGCTCGCGTTGTCACGGCGACGTGCGCGTGAAGATCACGAACTGGTCGTTCGCCAATCCCACGCGATCGAGCGGCGCAAGGATGTCGAGTAGACCGTCTCCATTAACGTCGCTGAATGCGCACTTGCCGATGTCCGCGACCGGGTCGGTCGCGAGAATCGAGAAGCCTAGCCAGAACGTGTACAACTGCGGGCCAGGCTGGAATCCGACCATATTGCCGCTGGCTGTCGCAAATGCGTCAAGCTGCCCGTCCAGATTGAGGTCAACCAACTGAAGCTGGTTGATCGTCACGCCGTCTTTGAGTTGGCCAAGGTTGTAGACGCGCCACGGAAACGACTGCGCGTTCACGAAAGTCGGACCCGGATTCTCAAACCACTGAATCAAACCCAGCGACGCATGTGCCGCCGCCACGTCGATATGACCATCGCCGTTGATGTCTCCCACGGCGATGAGATCGCCGCCCTGATTATCGGGATCAGCCTCGGCTTGCTGCCCCAGAAAGCGCGTCTCCCACGCCCCCGCCGCCACCGCGCCCGCGCCCGACTCCATCAGCGGATTGCGCATCCAGCGAATGTTGAACGTCTTCGCCGTCGGAAACGAGGCGACGATATCCAGATCGCCGTCGCCGTCGAGATCGGCCACCTTCATCGAAACGACTTCGTTCACGTCGCCGGTGATGGGCAGCGCCGCTTCGGTCCATGCGGTCGGATCGCGCGCCGCCGCGCCGCCGGGATTGAAGTAAATGCGAATGAGATCGGTGTTATCCACTTCGTTGGATGCAAGCACGATATCCGGAAGATTGTCACCGTTCATATCGACAACGGCGAAATCCGTCAGACCCTTGCCATCTCCCGCCAGCATGAAAATCGGGAGTATCGTGACCTGTTCCCAGTTCAGCACGTCCGTCGGATCATCCGGCGCATACAGCAGCACGACCGCGCCGCGAATGCTCGCGCCATCGACCGGAACAAACCCCGTATCATTTACGAGCACCGCGATGTCCGGGTTTCCATCGCCATCCAGATCGCGTACCGCAAGGTCGGTCATGCGGGCGATCGGTCCGCCGCCGGCGATCGTGAACGTGTCATACGCCACCGCCGCGCCGGTGCGCAGGTGAATCTGAATAGGCTGATTCTCATTCGATCCGGAGACGATGTCCGGCAGTCCGTCGCCATTCATATCGGCCACGATCATAACCTTCGCGCCGCTGGTGGCTTCGAATTCGGGGTCCAGCCGCGACATCGAAAAGGTCGGCGCGACGATCGTTTGCTGCGGGTTTGTCACGCCCAGCACGTTCGATGTCGGACCGAACAGACCACCAGGGCCGAACAGGGCGAATAACTCGGTGCAGCCGGTGCAACCGAATAACACAATCAACATGGCCGGTAGGCGCAGCGCAATGGTTCGCATGCTCATGCGAGACTCCTCGGCGAAAGCACAAGTCGTTTTACGACGCGCGCAAATTCGCGCGTTCGACGGTCGCGCCGCCACGGCCGCACGCGCGGCTGAAACGCGACAGACCGACAGGGCGTGCATCGGTCAGGGAGCGATGGTGCGTTAGGTTCTTGCCGCGTCAGGCGATGCCGCACCGGAGTCCGCCCGCTCCAGATACACATCCTCCATATCGGTTTCGTTCACGTCCCGACGCATGATGAAATATACGATTGTGCTGGCAGAGTAGAAAAACGAAACGGCAAACGCCGCCACAAAGCCCCATAACACGAGAATCCACGCCCGAATACAACGCTGCGCAAAGCTCGAGGGAAAGCGCAATTCCCGTTCGTCAAACGTCCCGAAAAACGGTCGACCGTCGCCGGGTCTCGGACCTTGCCACAGGGCCGACAGTTTCTCGCTGATCGAGATTTTCGCGCCGCCCTCGCCCGCGCCCGAGGCACTGCCCCAGTTCATCGACGCGCCGGTGCAAGCCGAACCGATCCACAAAGAGAAGGCCACAAACAGCTTTAACAGGATCAGGCAGATCGCTCCATATATCAGCGCGACCAGCAGCAGCCCGATATACTTCCACGGGCGCTCGATGACGAGATTGCCCGATGTTGAAATCGCATCGCCGGGATCGAGATCGTCCGTGCTGATGC
>CAZRFP010000113.1:0-14919 GCA_964599535.1 uncultured Planctomycetaceae bacterium | reverse complement strand
CGTACCGCTTCGAGGCGGAGCGACGCGGCGTTCGCGTTGCGATCGAAGTGGGAGTAAGGAACTTTCTGGCGACACCGTCGGAGGCGCGCGACTTCATTGATCAGTGCAATTCGCCGTGGATCGGCGCAAGGCTGCGATGGGGAGATGTCATCCTGCCCGTTCGCGCGAATGACTGGGTGACAAGCCTCGGCCGGCGCTTGCTTAGCGTTGAAGTTGACGCTCCGGTTGATCCGAAACAGTTGGCCGCGCTTCAATGTGCTTTGGGAGTGCTTCGAGACTTGAGCCAATCTCGATACATCATCGTATCGGGCCAGGCGCTCGCCCGGGAGTCGCTGGAGCCTGTCTGGGCACTTCGTCGTATTGGCGATGCGTAGCACGATTCCGGTGAAAAGGGCGTCCGTCGTGCTTTTGCGAAGAATGCGCTATTCGACACGCGACATCGCCACTACAATCCGAATCGTCAGGTCACGGCAAGTCGAAGGCACAGGTGTTCCGGATGCATCCGGACCGACGAGGGTCCGTCAATAAGGATGGCGATCATGAGCGTCAGCGAAGACGACTTGAAATACCTCGAAGACAAGGAAGGCTCGGATAACATCGAGGAGAACGGCGTCGACAACGACGAATCCTCGGAAGACGACGTCCAACCCGACGGCCATCCGCTCAGCGGTACGCTTGCGGCGACGCTGGACGATTCGGAGTCCGATCCATCATCACGTCCGCGCATTCCGAAACTGCTGCCGATTCTGCCGATTCGCGACACGGTCGTCTTCCCCGGCACGATCGTTCCACTGACGGTCGGCCGCGAAAAGTCGAAGAAACTGGTGGCCGACGTGAGCCGTGGCGCGAAGGTTCTCGGCGCCGTGGCCCAGCAGCGCGGCGAAGTGGAAGACCCGTCGCTGGACGATCTTTATCGCGTGGGAACAGTCGTCGCGATTCTGAAACGGCTTGAGCTTGCGGACGGCAGTCAGTCGATCATCGTCCATGGTCTGACGCGATTCGGCATCGAGGAACTCGTTCAAAATGACCCGTATCTGATCGCGAAAGCCAATCCGCGCGACGACACCTATGTCGAATCTCCGAGAATCAACGCACTCATCGAGACGGCGCGAAGACTGGCCGAGCGCGTCATCAGTCTGACGCCCGGCGTTCCGGATGAGGCATTGACGATCCTGAGCAACATCACCAAGCCCGGCGCGCTGGCAGATTTTCTCGCGGCGAACCTGTCGCTGAATCTGATCCAGAAGCAGGAATTGCTCGAAACTTTCGACATCAGCGATCGGCTGGAAAAGATCAACACCGCGCTGGCGGGGCAGCTTCAGATTCTCGAACTTTCCGCCAAGATTCACACGCAGGTCAAATCGCAGATCGATAAATCGCAGCGAGAGTATTACCTTCAGGAGCAGCTTCAGGCGATTCAGAAGGAACTGGGTTACGTCGATGGCCGCGAGGCCGAGATCGAACGGCTGCGCGAGCAGGTCGCCAAAGCGAAAATGCCCGAGGATGTCGAGAAGGAAGCGACGCGCGAACTGGATCGGCTGGCGCGGATGAACCAGGCCTCGCCCGAATACAGCGGTATCATCGACTATCTGGAGTGGATGTGCGAACTGCCTTGGGCCGTTTCGACGGAGGACAATCTGGATATTCCGCGAGCGGCCGAGATTCTGGACGAGGATCATCACGATCTGGAAAAAGTGAAAAAGCGGATCCTTGAGTTCCTCGCGGTGCGCAAGCTGAATCCATCGGGTCGCGGCTCGATCCTCTGCTTTGCCGGTCCGCCGGGTGTCGGCAAGACGTCACTGGGTCAGTCGATCGCGCGAGCGATGGGGCGGAACTTCATCCGCATGTCGGTCGGCGGCGTGCGCGATGAAGCGGAGCTGCGCGGCCACCGCCGAACGTACATCGGATCGATCCCCGGCCGCATCATTCAGGAGGTGCGCAAAGCCGGCTCGAACAATCCCGTCTTCATGATCGACGAGGTCGATAAGATCGGCAGCGACGCGCGGGGCGATCCGGCCAGCGCGCTGCTCGAAGTGCTCGATCCAGCCCAGAACACGACGTTTCAGGATCACTATCTCGGCGTGCCGTTTGACTTGTCGCACTTCATGTTTATCTGCACGGCGAACTACATGGAGATGGTGCCGCCGGCGCTGAAGGATCGCATGGAAGTGATCGACATCGCCGGTTATACCAAACACGACAAGAAGTGGATCGCCAAGAAATACCTCGTCCCCCGGCGCATGAAGGACAGCGGACTGAAGCAGGAACTGCTGGTCTTCGACGACGACGCGATCGAACTGGTCATCGATTCGTACACGGCCGAGGCGGGTGTTCGCAATCTGGAGCGCGAACTGGGTTCGATCTGTCGCGGTGTGGCCGCTCTGATTGCACAGGATAAGCAGGCGCCGACAAAGATCACGAAGAAACACGTCGAGTCGTTTCTCGGTCCGCCCAAGCATGAGCACGATGTCGCCTTGCGCACCAGCACGGCCGGCGTCGTCACCGGGCTTGCGTGGACGCCGTTCGGCGGCGTGCTGCTGTTTGTCGAGGCCACGGCCATGACCGGGCGCGGCAATCTTCAACTGACCGGTCAACTCGGCGATGTCATGCGCGAGAGTGTCCATGCGGCACTGAGCCTGCTTCGCACGCGAGCGGCGCAATACGGCATCGACCCCGAGCATCTGCTCAAACAGGATATTCACGTCCACGTGCCGGCCGGCGCGATTCCCAAGGATGGACCTTCGGCGGGCATCGCAATGTTCACGGCGCTGGTTTCGCTGCTGACGAATCGACCATGCCGTGCCGATGTCGCCATGACCGGAGAAGTGACGCTGCGCGGGCTGGTTCTGCCGATCGGCGGGCTGAAAGAGAAGGCGCTGGCGGCGCATCAGGCCGGCATCAAGACCGTCATCATCCCTGATCGCAATACGAAGGACCTGGTCGAGATTCCGAAGGAGATTCGCGATCAGATCGAGTTTGTCGCCGTGACGAACGTGGATGAGGTGCTGGACGTCGCGCTGCGCCCTGACAAGGCCGGGAGGTCGTCCGCCGCAAAGACGCGCCAGGGCAAGAAAAAGGCCCCCGTTCGAAAGCGCAGTTCCATCGGCCGCAAGAAGAAAGCCGCCCGCCGCTGAGTCTCTGGCGGCCGGCGCGATACCACGAAACGGTGGAGAGCGCGTCGGTCTTGTCGGACGCCCAATTCGAGAGTAGCTTGTCCCCGCCATGTTGGTTCGGGTTCAGAGTATCACACTGGTCGGCATCGAGGCCGTTCCATGCGAAGTGGAAGTTAACGTCGCTGCGCGCGGCTTTGATACCGCCGTCATCGTCGGTCTGCCCGATGCGGCCGTGAAGGAGAGCCTCGATCGCATCCGCACGGCCATGGCCAATGCCGGTTACACCGGGCCGTCGAATCGCATTGTGATCAATCTCGCGCCGGCCGACATCCGTAAGGAAGGCCCGGCGCTGGACCTGCCGATTGCGCTGGGCATGTGCTTCGCGGGTGACGGCCTCGCGCCTGAGTTGCTTCAGCAATTCACGATCGCGGGCGAACTGGCGCTCGACGGTCGCGTGCGTCCAATCAAGGGGGCGTTGTCAATGGCGATGCTGGCGCGCGGCAGCGGGCGGCGCGGCATCATCGTCCCGCGCGACAACGCGGCGGAGGCCGCTGTCGTGAGCGACATCGAAGTCATCGCCGTCGAGTCTTTGACCGAGGCGGTGGGCTTTTTGACGGAACAGCTGGAGATCGAGCCGACATCGGTGGACATCGGATCGGTCTTTCAGCAGGCGGCTCAGTATGACATTGACTTCTCGGATGTTCGCGGGCAGGAGTGGGCCAAGCGCGTGCTGACGATCGCGGCGGCGGGGCATCACAACGTGCTGCTGGTCGGTCCGCCGGGCGCGGGCAAGACGCTGATGGTCAAGTGCCTGCCGACCATTCTGCCGCAGTTGACGCTGAATGAATCACTGGAGACGACGCGCATCTGGTCGGCGTCGGGCAAGCTGCCGCCCGGCTCGCCGCTCATCGGAACGCGCCCCGTGCGATCTCCACATCATAGTGCCAGTGGTCCGGCACTCGTCGGCGGCGGCACCGTCCCGCAGGCGGGTGAGGTGTCAATGGCCCATCATGGCGTGCTTTTTCTCGATGAGTTTCCCGAGTTTCAGCGGCAGATACTGGAGACGCTTCGCCAACCGCTCGAAGACGGCTGCGTCACGATTGCCCGATCGCACAGCTCGGTGCGCTTCCCGGCTGAGTTCATGCTCGTCGCGGCGATGAACCCCTGCCCCTGCGGCTACTACACCGACAAGCGACGGGCCTGCAAATGCACACAGCCGCAAATCGAAAAGTATTTGTCGCGCATCAGCGGCCCGCTGATGGATCGAATCGATCTGCACTTGGGCGTCGACGCCGTGCCATTTGACGAGCTGCGTAACAAGCGGCCGGGCACGACGTCAGCCGTGATGCGTGAGCAGGTGATCGCGGCGCGCCGTAAGCAGCGCGAACGCTTCGGCGCGGAAAACAACATGCTGAACAGTCGCATGGGTCCGCGCCTCGTGCGAAAACACTGCGCGCTTTCAGCGGACAGCGAGCGGCTGCTCAAGCAGGCCATGAACGAGCTTGGGCTGTCGGCCCGCGCCCATGACAAAGTGCTGCGCGTGTCTCGGACGATTGCCGATCTCGCGGGGGCCGAAGACATTCTTCCTGAACATGTCAGCGAGGCGATTCAGTATCGCCGACTGGATCGGCAGCTTTAGCGGCTTGTTGCGGCGACGGCGTCGGGCTGCCATTCGTCGCGAGTGATTTCCGCGGGCAATCGAAAGCGTGCGTCGAAATAGCGCCGTCGTAGCTCGCTCTCCAGCACGCTGCCGCGGCGTACGAAGACGTAGCGCGGCTTGTTGCCGGCGGCCTTGGGCAAGGTCCATGCCGGTCGATCGACCCACCAATAGGCGTCCGTCAGTTCCGGCTTATCCAGGTGCCGATGCCATGCGGTTCGCACGTTGTTCATGATGAAGTGCGGCTTACGCGAGAGAACATAGTCGAAGTCGTTCCGTCCGAAGGGCGGACGCGGAATGCCAAAGCGGGCGATATGTGCATCGGTCAGGCCGGCCATGTCGATGATGCGTGCGGATGGGGCGTAATAGCCGAGGCGGCCGAGTACGTCGGTTGTGGCCAGCAGGTCGGGCTGCCGCGTGGATTGCAGGATATTGGCCAGTTCGAGATCAGGGCTGCCGCTGACGGGACCGTGGCTCAACTGAAACTGGCGGGCCGCGCAAAACGCGACGATGCAGGCCGCGACCAGTCGGGCATGCGCTAGCCACGTGTCATCGCGCGAGCGGAGAATATCTACCGATCGGCACAGTCCGCAGACGAAAAGAACGGTCAGCGCCGGCAGATAGGGCGTCAGCAACCGGAATGAACTCATCCAATCGCCGAAGTTGTAGATCGCAACGGAAAGCCCCATCGCGACGCAGGCGAACAGCATGTACATCAAGGTCCGCTGCTTTGCGACTTCGGCCGTCTGCGGCCCCTGGCGTCGAAGCAGTGGCATGACAGCCAGCAATACGAGCGGTCCATACGCGTAGTATAGAAAATCGCGCACGTATTTCAGGCCCGGCTTGTTGAGGATGATTCGCGGCCACTCGCCGATCGGCGACTCGCTCAGCATCGGCAGCATGACGCTCTTGGCCTGCACGCTGTTGGGGAGGGCCTGACCGTAGTAGGCAAGCCGAAACACGACCAAGGCTCCGACGATGGCGATGCACGGAACTGCCAGCTTTATGACATCGCGGTGGCGTATCGAACGTGAAATCAGTATGACAACAATGGCCACGACGAGAATGCCGATGCCTTCAGGTCGCGTGATGGCCGCCAGACCGATCGCGATTGAAGCGAGCGTGAGTCGATCCGCCGCAAGCGCGGTCATCGCCGCCGTGATCAACAGCGCGTAAAGCCCCGTCTCCAGTCCGGACATGGCCGATCCGCAGAGCGCCGTCGATGCAGCCAGCATGATCGCCGTGGCAAACGCCGCGACGGATGATCGCGTGAGCCGATGCGTCAGATGCGCCGCGCAGACGACGACAAAGAGGAGCGCCACCGCGCCCATCGCGCGCGTCCATGCGACAGGTTCAAAGCCGGCGCGCATGCCGCCGGCCGTAAGTATCACCCAGAGGAAATTGGAGTAGCCTTCAACGCGTTCGCCGGGGTTGAAGACCAGCCCATGTCCGTCGACAAGGTTTTGCGCGTATCGAAAGGAGATGAATGCATCGTCGACCGTCGCGCGCGGCAGGTACAGCACATGCGCCGCGGCCAGAGTACATGCGATCAGGCATGCCGGCCATATCCAGCGGCATCCCGCGTTCAGATTGCCTGATGACGGTTTCATGCGATCAACCGGCTAATCGGACGTTCGCGTCGGCCGCTCAAGGATTCCCTTAGCATCCGCCGTCCCATATCCCCCCATGCAAGGGGCACGAGAGACTTTGTGGCACTGTCGTTGCGATAGTGAGACCAGGTGAACCGCCCAGGCTACACCGTCCGCCACGGGTTGGTATGGTGGCGTATGCGGCCTTTTCCGATTCGCTAAACCGCTTTACACTCTTCGATGTGCCTTCTTCCACGGATGATCCGGCGATCGTGCCGTATCCGTGCCCATGAGACCACGCATCGATACATGAGCAAGCCCAAGCCACCCAACGTCGAGATCATCACCGAACCAAGCCGACTGGCCGAATTGTGCGAGGCCGTGCGGGCCTGCGGCTGGTGCGCGTTTGACACCGAGTTTGTCGGCGAGGACCAGTTCCGCCCCGAGCTATGCCTGATGCAAATCGCTTATGCGGATGGCTGCGTGCTCGTTGATCCGCTCAGCGGCGTCGACGTGTCACCGGTGTGGGAACTCATCGCCGGTGACGACGTGCTGGTCATTGTTCACTCCGGCAGCGAAGACATCGCCCAATGCCGACAGCAGGTCGACAAGGCGCCTCAGCGTGTGTTCGACTTGCAGATTGCGGCCGGGTTTGTCGGCATGGACTTTCCCATCAGCCTCAGCCGGTTGGCGGCATCAACGTCAGGCGAGAAGATTCATAAGTCGCAAACGCTCTCCAACTGGCGGCAGCGTCCGCTCACGGGCGATCAGATACGCTACGCGGTGGAGGATGTGATCCATCTGCGCCCGATCTATGATCTCATCAGCGCGCGGCTGGACAAGCTGAAGCGCACCGACTGGCTCTGGGAAGAGTGCGACGCACTGTGCCGCGCGGCCGCCGTGCCTGAGGAGGAAGTGCAGAAGCTCAAGCGCCTTCGCGGCGCAGGCTCGCTGCAAGGGCGCGACCTGGCCGTGGCGCACGCCTTAATCGAAGAGCGCGAGAAAATCGCCAGGCAATACAACCGCCCGGCGCGGGTCTTGCTCAAGGATCATCTTCTCGTCGAAATCGCCCGCCGCGGCTGGACCGACGCGAAAAAGATGCAGACACTTCGCGGCATCAATCTGGGAATGCCCGCGCTTCAGCAGCTTGCACAGGCGGTCCAGCGCGGACTGAAGATGCCTTCGCAGGATTGGCCGCAGCTTCCCAGCAATGAAGACTCGCCGCAGGAGCAGATGCTTATCTCGCTTCTGACGGCCGTCCTTCTCGATTACTGCACCGTTCATCAGTTGGCGTATGGCTTGCTCAGCAAGAAACAGTCGCTGCGCAGCTTCATCCGCGCCCATACGCGTCCTGAAGAAGCGGTGTCGGATCATCCCCTCGCGATGGGTTGGCGAAAGGCGGCGGTGGGAGAATTGCTGGAGCGCCTGATGACGGGCGAGCGGATCATTCGCCTTGTGTCACCGCAAGCAGGGCGGTTTCAGCTGGAAACCAGATAGTCGGCAAATATTGCCGGGGTCGGCCTACAATATCATGAGGCAGGCGGCGTGCGGCCGCCGAATGGGAAGGCGCGGAATATGACGCGATACTTGGTGCTCATCGTATTGGCGGCGCTGGTGGCGAGCACGGCGTGCGATCCCGAGGCCGTGAATGAGGCCAAGAAGGAGGCCGCCGCAAAGGCCCGTGCAGTAAAGGTGGCGGCATCTCAGGCGGTCGAAACGGCCAAGCACGCCGCTGAGCCGTATGTGGACAAGGGCGTCGAAAAGGCGAAGGAGCTTATCGACGACGCCAAAGAGAAAGCCGCCGAGTTGAAGGACAAAGCTGAACCCTACATCGAAAGCGCAAAAAAGGCGACGACTCAAGCGGCCGAGGCTATCGCAGAAGCCACTACGCAGGCTGTCGAGAAAATCGAACAAGCCACGACGCGCGCCGCGGAAAAAGTGAAAACAGCGGCCACGCAAGCTGCGGAGGAAGTGAAGGAATCCGTCGGACCGTCACCACAACCCTGAACCCGTAAAATAACTTCATATGCCGGGCTTCCCACGGTCGATGTCGCTGCATGGGCGACGTTGAAAGGCCCGGTCATGTCTCGATTCTTCGTCACATGCTGTTACGCCAGTCTGGCATTCACAAACTTCGCTTTGGCGACGGACGTGATGCACATCGATAAGCGCGTGGCCGCCGTCGTTTGTGATCCCGATGTGAAGTCAACGTCGGTCCTTGTCGTCGACAATCAGACGAATTGTCCGATCAGTATCTATGTAAATGATCGATTCGTCGGCGTTTGCGAGTCATTCGCGACCGTGCGATTTCGATTGCGACTCAGCGGTCGCGTGGAGCTTGTGGGGCGATCGCTGTGTGACACATGGGGTCCGATCGTGCGCACGCTTTCGCCGGAACGAGAGGCACGCTGGAAAATCACGGATGCAAGCCGCAATGATCGCAAACTGCATTGTGAAACGTCACAAGCGTCGGCCGTCTGCTATATCTCTACAATTTCGCGGGCGTGCAGAAACACGAGCCAACTGCGCCGCGGGCGAACCTTCCCCACGGCCTCAACCGCTGCGGCATAAATCTCAAGCTGCCTGCGATACGCCGCCGTTCGTTCAACAAGTGCCGCGCCGGTCACGCGGTCGGTCTTATAGTCGATGACTTCCCAGCCATCGCCGTCGTCAAACAGGCAGTCGATGATGCCGCGCACCAGCAAGACATCCTCGATGTCGGCCCGCGTCGCTTCCGGATCGTAACGCGATGGATCGACACCGAGCACGAACGGCCACTCTCGATACAGCTTTGTTCCAAGGTTTCGCAGTCGGCGGCCGGTATCGGTTTGGATGAACCAAACGATGGCACCGATGTCGATCGACCGTGCGTCATTGGTCGTAAAGGCGCCCGCCGACGTGAGGTTCGCAAGCTGCGCCTTCAGATCAGCCGCGTCGCAGGGTCGCGTCAGATCGAGCCGCTGCAAGAATTCGTGCGTCAGGGTGCCACGCCGCGCGCCGGTGGGGGCACGATCATCCGTTGCAAACGATGGCTCGCGAAAGTCGGCCGGCGGCGCCTGCCGTCGAGGCGATGTGCCGGGCAGATTGCCAAGGCTGTTCGCCGATTCGTCGTCGTAATCGGCATCAGCAATAGCTGTCCACTTTCGCTTGAGAATGCTCGCCGCCACGACGCTCGGCACGCGCGTGAGCAGCGCGGCCGGATAGGGCGTCATCAACCGGCGGCGGATGACCTGGATTGCGTCAAGGCTGCTTGGCACGACCGATGTGTCTTTGCTGTCGTGCGAATGGGCTGACGCGGCGTTGACCGAATCGGACAGTGCCGTGCTGATGACGCTGAGCGGCTGCATGGACGAAAGAACGCGGCGCTTTTGTCCGACATTGGACGCTTCGACGGGGTCCATTCGCCATTGGGCCATATGATCGGGCGTGTAGGGGAATCTCTCAAAGAGCCGAAGAGGAGTCATTGGCACCATTGTCGATGGCGGCTCGCTTCGCGGCTGCGCGTCCAGCGCGGCTTCGACCCAGGCCAACATGCTCATGGCGCTGCGGCGGCGCAGAAGTGCCAGAGGTCCGCCCGTTGGCGCGGCGCTGCAGACTCCATCTTCATCTTTGCCCGTGCCGACGAGCACGAGCTTCTCCTTGGCTCGCGTCAGCGCGACATAGAGTACGCGCAGTTCCTCGGCGAGCATTTCCATGCGATTTGCGTGAGCCACGAGGCGATGCGGGAGCGTCGGAAAGCAGATGCGCTTCTCGATGTCGACGGCTTCCATGGCCAGTCCAAGCCGACGGTCGTAGAGGATCGCTCCCTTGGCATCGTCGAGATTGAACTGCTTGCCCAACTCGGCCAGGATCACAACGGGGAATTCCAGTCCCTTGCTTCGATGGATCGTCATGATCCGCACGACGTCGCCGCCGGGCTGCGACACTGCACCGGCATTTAACTCGAGCCTGGCGTCGCGAATATCGTCAAGATACCGCAGGAATCGATACAGCCCCTGCCGCTGAAACTCGCCGAATCGGCGGGCGTGCTCGTGAAGCTCGACAAGATTCGCCCGTCGCTGTTCACCGTCGCGCAATCCGCTGACGTATGCAAAATAGCCCGATTCCTCGTAAATTTCCCACAGCACATCGGCAATGGGGCGGCGGCGTGCCCGGCGGCGCCAATCGGACAGTCGGTTCAGCCGCGCCTGCAATCGCTCGCGCAAGTCTTCGTCGGAACCTGATTGGGCGTACCGTCGAACGGCCGAATGGAATGGGTCGTATCGCGCATCTTCGCCCGCATCGGCGCGGATCATCGCCAAGTCCGTATCCGACAACGGATCGCCGCAGATCGGCGAGCGTAGCGCCGCAGCCAGCGGGATGTCCTGCTGCATATTGTCGAGCACCGCGAGCACGGACAGGATGTCGCGCACCTCCAGCGCGTCAAACAGCCCGCCCGTGGCATCCGAAAATACCGGTATGCCCATGCGCGCAAGTGTCCGCGCGAACAAGTGGATTCGCGTTTTCATCGAGCGCAGCAGGATCACGATGTCGCCGTAACGTCGGCCCTCGGCAATGAAACCGCGTATGCGCTCGGCGACGGCGTACGCCTCGCGCTCGATCCGTTGCCAGTCGGCGGGATTCTCGCTTTGACTGGATTCGGCATCGTCTGCGTCGGGATCGTTGTTTGCGTTGTTGGTCGATCGGGGCGCGGACTTCATGTCGTCGAGGAGATGTAACTCGAGCGCGGGACCGGTCTGGCGAGACTCTGTCGCGACGGGATCATCCCTCTGGCCGAATTTCAGGCGAGCGTGTTCGTCGTAGTCGATGCCGCCGAGATCCGCCGCCATCAGTTTTTCAAAGATGGCGTTGACTACATCTATGATCGGGCGCGTGCTGCGAAAATTGTCGAGCAGATCAATCGCGCGGCCTGGCGCTGGTGAACCAGGCGCTGTCGCTTGTTGAGAAAATTGAAACGCGCGCTGCCGATCCAGAAACAGCCGTGGCTCCGCCAGCCGAAAGCGGTAGATGCTCTGCTTCACATCGCCGACCGTAAACAGGTTCCCGGTCCGGCCGGGTTCGGCTTCGCGGCTGACGAGACGAATGATCTCGGCCTGTATCGGATTGACATCCTGAAACTCATCGACAAGGACGTGCCGGATATCGGCACGCAGACGCCGCGCGACGCCGTTCGATTCATCCCGCAGCAGTTTCAACGTCATCCGCTCGAGATCGGAGAAGTCGATCACGCCGAGCGACCGCTTTTCGGTCTGGAACGACTCACGCGACTCGCGCAGCACGGCGACCAGCGTCTTCATGTGCGGCTCGATCGCTCGCAGGCCGCCCACCCATCCGGCGGTGTCGAACGCGCCCCAATTCTCGCGAAACTGCTTATGAAGTCTGTCGCGGATGTTGCGAACGGCATTTTGTCCCATTTCAAAGGCCACGGCGGCCTGGCTGGGCAATGCGTTGAGCGCTTTGGTGTTGCGCCGCGGAATCAGGGGAAAGGCATAGTCTGCGATTCCCTTTCGGCACACATCGTCGATGGCCGATGCCGATGGTTCTTGTTCGAGGCGGCTTCGCCAGCTGGTCAATGTCACCGCATATTCAATCATGCAGTCGTAGAAGCCCTGCAGTGTACTCGCGACCGCATCCTCCTGGCCTGTGAAGAACCGTTCGATCGCGTCGCGCTCCTGCTCGACGGCTTCGATTTGCGCGGTAAGTTCCGCCTTCAGAAATTGATGAAGCTCGCCCAGCCAGAACGGCGGCAGCTCGGTCGCATTGAGACAATGCACGCGCTCAAGCGATGCCGCAATCCACTCATCCGGATCGGGCAGCGACGTGAGAAAATCACCGACGCCGAGAATCGTGGACTGCAAATGATCCTCCGACATGCCGTACGCCGCGAGAAAATCGAGAAACTGTTCGCCATCGCGGCCCTTTCGCGACGCCCGCTCATCGAAGACGCCGCGGATCGTCTCGCGGCGCATGATCGAGGCCTCGAGTGGATCGAGGATCGGCGCTTGCGGGTCCAGATCGGCCTGCGCGAAGTAGCGGTTCAGCACGTCTCGGCAGAAAGAGTGAATCGTCGAGATGCGCGCGGAATCGAGCAGTGTGATTTGCCTTCGCAATCGGACGTCGAAGGGCCGGTCGGCCAGATGCTTGCGCAGCGCGCGTCCGACGCGTTCGCGCATTTCCGTCGCGGCGGCCTCGGTGAATGTGACAACGAGCAACTCGTCGACGTCGCACGGCGGCACGGCATCGAGCACGAGCCGCGCGCAGCGCTCGGCAAGCACGGCTGTCTTGCCACTTCCCGCGCCCGCGGAGACGAGCACGCTTCGATCCGTCGTTTCAAACGCGGCCCGCTGGGCATCAGTCCATTGGATGTCAGACATGCTCATCCTCCGGAGGGCGACAATCATCCTCTTTTTTTCCTGCCGCGCCGACGAGTTTCCGGATCACCGCTTCGCGCGACATAGGCTCCAGCGATCGAATGGGTTGCACGCCATATTCGAAGCGGCAGACCGGGCGATAGGGGCAGTTGCCGCATGGCATCGCATTTCCGTGGCGATAAGGCAGCACGCGGATATCCCCGTTGATCCAGTCGTTCGCCAGCTCCGTCATCCTGGCGCGGACATGATCGATGAGTGCCGGCAGCACGCCGCCCGGAACGGCGTCGGAGGCATTGACATTGCTGATCGTGCCATCTTTTTTTCGTTTGGCCATGAATGCGGTCGAAGCGCCATTGGCCATGGCCGGGTCGATCTCGTTGATCCAGTCGAAGTCAATGACCCCGCGCGGGCGAAGGTCGCCGTAGGGATCGAATTCCTCCGCGTCCGCCTCGCTCGGATGCGAAACGCGCGTATGGCCGCTCAGCAGCGGCAGAAAGAACGCTCCGCCCGGCACGATGTAAGCATCGCTCGACTTCTCACCGGCATCGCGCAGAACGAGCAAGTAGGCAACCAGTTGCATCGCCAAACCATGAAACGCAGCGTCCAGCGCCAGCCGGCGGCCGTAGGCCCGCTTGTAGTCAAACACGACGGCCAGCCGGGTCGCGCCCTCCCGGACGAAGTCGACACGATCGATTTTTCCGCGCACGAGCACCGTTGATTCGCCTACGGTTAATTCCAGTGCCGGCAAATCGTCACTCCGACCTCGACCAAAGGACTTTTCGGTCAGATTCGGCCCGAGCTTGGTGAGACCGATGGACGCACGATGGCCGCGAAGAGCAAACGGAAGCTCGCGCTTGGCCCGCCACTCAATTCGATCGCGCTGAGCGTCGTTCAGGCCGAGCTGCTCGACATAGTATGGCAGTACGGATTGACAAAGCGCGCCGAGCCGCGAGCGGATTTCATCATCGCTCAGGTCCGTTAGCGATTCACCGGTTTCGATCATCGCGTTAACGAACTGCTCCAGCACTTCGTGATACAGATTGCCGAGATGCATGGGTGAGACATCGTGCTCGGCGCGCTCCGTCAGATTCAGCCCGTATCGGGCGAAGTGTCGATAGGGGCAGGCCGCCATCGCTTCGAGTTGCGTGACGCTTGTGCGATAGGGCGGCGGCCAGAGCGCGGCACGCGCGGTCGCGGTCAGCGTCGCAACCTCGATCGGCGCCAGCGCTCGAAGCGCCGCTCGTGCCGCCCGTTTGACGACGGAGTCCGTTGACAATCTCAGCCATTCATAGAGCGCCAGCCATTCCGCGATTTCGCCGTCGTTCTTCCGGCTGAGGCACCATTCATTCAGCGCCAGATTCATTCGTCCGCATAGTTCGGACGTACGGCTGATTTGTTCGATGGTGTCATGATCCGCGGACTCGATGCGCGCGGTCGGCATCGCACCGAGAATATCGTTTACGAATGGCGAAGGCTCCAACGGTCGGCCGGCGGCATCGCTTTCGGGATAACAGAGGATCAGTTGTTCGCTCGGCCGCGTGATGGCGATATATGCCAGGGCACGCTCGTCGAGTAGCAGTTCCTCGCGCGTGCGACCCAGCGGCGCATGATTGGCCGACAAGAACGCGCGCTCGGCATCGCCGAAGATCGTGTCGTCGCGCAATCGCGCGGGAAAGCCGCCCTCGCACATGCCGAGTACGATCGCCACTCGTACCGGTGGATGGCGGCTTCGCTCGATGCTGCCGATCAAAACCTGATCCAGCGTCGATGGTGTGAGGCCGAGGCTGAATTCCGAAAGGCCCGCTTCGACGACTTCGCGAAACTGCCGGCCGGTCATGGCTTCATCGCCGAGTCCGACTTCAAGCTCCTCCAGCAGGCCGATCAGCTGCTCCTTCTGCTCCAGGTCATTGAACAGCATGCGCACCCGCTCCAGGTCGTCCGCCGTCTCGCGGTCGCCCAGCAGGTTCGCCCGGCCGCGGACGATCAGGGCCCGGTCCGGCCCCTCGCCGCCGCTCCAGGCCGCCAGCCCCTCCTCGACCAGCCTGGCCGAGGCCTCGTCGAGCTCGCGGCGGGCGTGGTCCAGTTCGTGGCGCGAAGGCCCAGGGTGTTCCAGCCGGGCGTCTCGTTCGTCGAGGTCAACCAGCTTGGGTCGCTGACGACGACGGCGCCCTGTTCGCCGCCGAGGTTCA
>CAZRFP010000112.1:0-14934 GCA_964599535.1 uncultured Planctomycetaceae bacterium | reverse complement strand
TCGATGGCCCGGTAGCTCAGTTGGTAGAGCAGCGGATTGAAAATCCGCGTGTCGGTGGTTCGATTCCGCCCCAGGCCACCAGAATTCAGTAATGAAATCAACGGGTTAGAGGCTTTGACTTCTAGCCCGTTGTCATTTCTGGCAGTGGTTTGTGTAGTTCCTGTGTAATCGCGCCAGAAAAACAGGGCTGCCAGGTCTTCAGGACGCTAGCTTGAACCGTGCTTGCAGCTTGTCCATCGCGGCCTGAATATGCGCGCCGTTCTGGTGGGAGTACCGCTCGACCATCGCCAGCGTCTTGTGTCCGCTGATCCGCTTCACGGTGGGCAGGTCCACGCCCGCCTGAACGAGATGGGTGATGGCGGTGTGCCGCAACGTGTGCCGAAGAATTTGATCTGGGTCTAGCCCTGCCGCAGCGACGACGCGCCGGAATGGCTTGCGCACGTCCACGGTGTGCCCGCCCTTCGCGCCAGGTGACGGGAACAACCACTGGCAGCCTGGTTGCAGCGCACCAGCGTAGGAAGCCAGAAACTCGCTTAGATGTTCAGTGATCGGCTGCTCCCGCGCGCCAGCCTTCGCCTTTGGAATGAAGATGACGCGGCGTTGCAGGTCGATGTCTTCCCGGCGGATTGAAAGAATCTCGCTCTTGCGCATGGCCGTTTCCAGGCCGATGACGATGAACGGGTAAATCTGCGGGTTGGCGTCCGCCTTCGCACACTCGACGAGCCGATTCACCTGATCGACAGTCAGGTAAGTGATCCGGCCGTGCCCTTCGCTGAAGCGGTTGATCTTCGCAGGACGGCGATCCATCCATCCCCACTCGACTGCCTTGTTGAACAGGTGCGACAACACCGCCAGTTCGCGGTTGATCGTGCTGGGCTTCGCGCTGGTAATCTTGCCGACGGTGCGGACGATGGTCTTGCCACGCGGCCGCACGGACACGGGTTCCTTCTGGCGTTGGTGCTTGTAGCGCTCGATGTCGAAGCCGCTGATCTTGTTCAACGGATAGTCCCCGAAGAACGGCACGAGGTGCAGATCAAGCCGTTGGCGCTTCATTTTCAGGTCTTTGCCGCCTTCGACCTTCAGGCGATCCAGGTACTTCGCGGCGGCTTCACGCATGGCGAGCGCGACTTTGCGACCCTTCGGCAGCGCAAGACGGTCATTCTTCGCGTCGCTGCGCACCTTCTCGATAAAGGCTTCGGCCTGTGTGCGGGTGGTGCCGTCCGATTCGCGACCGACAACGCGGTGGATGCGCTGACCGTCCACCATGATGTTGACGGTGAACACGCCGTCGCCAGTGGCCGCTTTCTCGAACGTGATCCCGTGTTCGTTAATCTTGCCGCCAGGCGCGAGCCTTCGCATCTCAGGCCGGGTCAGCTTGGTGAAGGTCTTTGCCATGTTCGTCCCGATCAGAACGGAATGTCATCGTCCATTTCATCGAATCCGGCGGAAGACTTCGCTGGCACGGCATTCGACTTCGCCCATTTCGGCAGTTCGTTGGACGGCTTCTCGCCGTGAGCCACGGCGCAGAACAATTCCCACTTGTCACGAAGGCGGTCGAAGCAAAACGAGTCTTCAGAGACCTGCCACTGCCACTCCTGCTTAGGGGCCGGGCCGTACTTGCCACGCCACAGGTAACCGCACTCGCGGATCAACTTCCATCGCACCTGTTCTTCATGCGAGAGCAGATGCGGATATCGCAATGCCAGCTTTGCGAACCTGTCGGCCTCGTCCACGTCCCACAGGTATTCGGCATCGTCCTTGATTGAAGCGCCTCTGCCGTCGAAGTCGGGTTTCAGGACGTTGTTGTCCAAGCTGGCCTCAATCGCCCACTCCACGTAACTCGACAACGTGCGCCGATGTAAGCGCGCCGCGAGCTCAGCCAGATAGCGCAACTTCGGGTCAAGTCGCACCGTGACGGTTTCTGAACGCGAAAGCTTGCCGCCCCCGCCCCTGCGCATTTCCTGTTCCGTCATTTCGTGTCCTTCGTGTCGAAAGTTCTAGAGTTGTCCATGCAAGTCTAAGCGTACTTGTGCTATCTTGCAATACATTTTTTTCTATAGGAGACTCGTGCTGTCTTAGATTACATGGCGAATGCCCGAAAGGTTAATATGGCGGGAACGATTCAAATAGCTGACGTGGTGGTGCTGCCCGATGGCCGCATGGACCCGAAGAATGCTTCGACGTACTGCGGCTTGAGTGTCAAGACGCTGGCGATGAAGCGGTGCAACGGCACCGGACCCAAGTTCGTGAAGCTCGGGCGCATCTTCTACTTCCGGGAAGATTTGGACGAGTGGCTCCAGCGCGGTCGTGTCGTCAGCACAGCGCAGGCGCAGCAAGCGGCGACGGTGTGAGCGCCTTTGCTGAAGAAGTAGGGGTGACGGATGCTTGAGCCCCTTGATCAATTCCGGGCTGCGCTAGCTCAGCGCGGCATCGTGCCGAAGGGCGGGGAGATCATCGCTGACGGACGCATTCATCGTTGCGATGCCGATGGTCGTGGTGGCAAGGGCGATGCCGCCTACTTGCTGCATCTGGACGGCATCCCAGCCGGCGGTTTCGAGAACTGGCGCGACGGCTTTGGCTGGGAGAACTGGCGGGCGGATATCGACCGCATGCTGTCACCGGCAGAAGAAGCGGTACAACGTGCCAAGCTGGAAAACTCGCGGCGAGAGCGCGAGCTTGAGGAAGCCAAACGCAAGGCCTCGGCGCGTAAGCGTGCGTTGTCCGTTTTCGAGGAGGCGGCGCTTTGCGACTCGCACCCGTACACCGACCGCAAGGGCATTCAAACTCACGGCGCACGGTTGCGCGGCGACCGTCTGGTGTTGCCCCTGCGCGATACCGAGGGCACGATTCACTCGCTTCAGTTCATCGGGCCCGACGGTGAAAAACGCTACCTGACCGGTGGTCGCAAGGCGGGGTGCTACTTCGATATCGGGCAGCCTGACGGTGTAGTGTGCGTGGCCGAAGGATTTGCCACTGGCGCCAGCATCTACGAAGCCACCGGCTATGCGGTGGCAGTGGCCTTCGACGCGGGCAATCTGCTGGCGGTGACGAAGGGGCTGCGCAAGAAGCACCCCGAACTGCGGTTGATCGTATGCGCGGATGACGACCACCGGTCGGCCGGCAACCCCGGTATCGCCAAAGCCACCGAAGCGGCGCTGTCAACCGGCGCGCTGCTCGCCGTGCCCGTCTTTGGCACAGACCGGAAGGAAGTCGACACCGACTTCAACGACCTGCACCAGTGCGTGGGCCTGGACGCGGTGCGGCGCTGCATCGAAGACGCACGCAAGCCCAGCGAACCCGATGATGACTCGCCGCAAGCCGATGAAGGCGAAGAACCCACCGGTGACGCGCCGAGCCACGACGATGCCGCAACGTCCACCTCTGTGGCCGAGATAGGGCAAGAATGCAGGTTCGCCGGTGGCCGCTTCCGGCTCACCCAGCGCGGCGTGTTCTACATCGCGAGGGACGGCAACACGGGCCTGGAAAAGACGCCGCAGTGGATATGCAGTGGCCTGGCGGTGGTGGCCGCGACCCGCGATGCCAAGAGTAATGCATGGGGCCGCTTGCTTGAGTGGTGTGATGCTGACGGTGTGCGACACCAGTGGGCGATGCCGCTCGAGCTGTTGCAGGGCGACGGCGTGGAAGTGCGGCGCGAACTCGCACAAGCTGGCCTTGCCATCGCTCCCGGACGCGCGGCGCGTGATCTGCTGGCGTCTTATGTGCAGGTGTGGCCGGTGAAGGAGCGGGCGCGGTGTGTGGAGCGACTGGGCTGGCAGGGCGAGGTGTACGTCACTCCGGCGGAGTCCATCGGCGAGCGCGGCGAGCGGGTGGTGTTCCAGAACTCGCATGCCATCGAGCCGGCCTACAGCGTGGCGGGCACGGCCGACGACTGGCGCGACACGGTGGCGCGGATGGCGCAGGGCAACTCACGCCTGGTGTTTGCGCTGTCGGTAGCCTTTGCGGCCCCGCTGGCGAATGTGGTGGGCGAAGACTCCGGCGGGTTTCACATTCGCGGCGGCACCTCCATCGGCAAATCCACGGCGCTGAAGGCGGCCGCCTCTGTGTGGGGTGATCCTGTTGCTTATCCCCGTTTGTGGCGGGCTACGGCGAACGGGCTGGAAGGACTGGCGGCACTTCACAACGACGGCTTGCTGATCCTGGACGAGCTGAGTCAAATCGACCCGAGAGAAGCGGGCGAGGCAGCTTATTTGCTGGCGAACGGACAAGGCAAGACGCGCGCGGCGCGCAGCGGTACGGCGCGGCAGGCAGCAAGCTGGCGGCTGCTGTTCCTGTCGGCTGGCGAAGAATCCCTGTCGGCACTCATGGCCCGTATCGGGCGTAAGGTCAACGCGGGGCAGGAAATTCGCTTGGCCGACATCGAGGCTGACGCGGGCGCTGGGCTGGGTGCCTTCGAGAGGCTGAACGGTTGCGCCAGCCCGGCGGCGTTGTCGTTGGCGCTGAAAGACGCGGCAACACGGCATCATGGCGCGGTCGGCGTGGCGTGGCTGCGGGCCATCGTCCAGGACCGCGACGAGTTGGTCGATCTCATCACGGACGGTATGCGTCAGTTCGTCGCTGAGAGCGCACCGGCGGGCGCGGCCGGACAGGTGTTGCGCGTGGCGCGACGCTTCGGCCTAGTGGCGGTGGCCGGTGAACTTGCCACCCACTACGGCTTGACGGGCTGGCCCGAAGGCGAAGCCACCCAGGCGGCAAACCAGTGCTTCGCAGCATGGCTGGATTCCTTCGGCGGCACGGGCAACCGTGAAGACCGGGCTTTGCTGGAGCAGGTACGCGGCTTCTTCGAGACACATGGTGCAAGCCGTTTCGAGGACGTGGCCGCCGACATCGATCAGCGCGTCATCAACCGGGCCGGGTTCTATCGCAGGGGCTTGGACGACGCGCGGGAGTATCTGGTGCTGCCCGAAGCATTCAGGCGTGAAGTGTGCGCCGGCTTCGACCTGAAGGCGGCGACCCAGTGCCTCCGGACGCACGGCTGGATTGTGCCCGGCGGCGACGGCAGGCCGACACAGAAACCCCGCTTGCCCGGTATCGGCACGGCGCGGGTGTACGTCTTCACGAACAAGTGGGCGACAGGCGAATGAAGCTCGACTTCTCCAAGCTGGCGCAATCTGCCGCGAAAGTGCGGGGACAAGTGGGGACAACGGGGACACCAGCATCCACGCGGGTTTGCGCGTCCCCAATCGCCAAGGCCGGCGTGGCGACAACCGGGGACAAGGCGGCGGCGTTGGCTGATCTGGTCGTTGCCCCACCTGCGGCATGCCCCCCGGTGTCCCCGGTGTGTCCCCATGCAGCCGACGGTGAGCAGCCCAAGGTTGGCGCGGTGTCCCCAGTGTCCCCACTTGTCCCCATCGAAACGGTGCAGGACGCGGCGCCGACTCCGTCCGAGCGCGAGGAGGCGGTGAGTCAATCAACGGCCCCTATCTTCATCGGCAAGATGTCTGCGGCGGGCGCTGATCGGCCTCACAGGTTGTCAAAGAACGAAGCGGATCGGTGCCACTCCCCCTGCTGGGATGACATCGAGATAGCGGCCTTCACGGCGCGCGCGGAACGCTTCGCCTTGCTGGGCCGCCTCGACGCCGACGACCTAGCGGAGCGACTGACGCTGCGCGACCGTGACGGCGACGACCGACGGCTGTGCCTGGAGTGCACTTGGCTGGGCGACACGGGCCGGTGTCTCGCGGCGGCGACCGGGCGCATACGCGGCGCGGATCGACGGCTTGAGCCCGTTCAAACCATCTTGCAGCGGTGCGACGCCTTCGGGCTGCGCAAGGGCCTGGTCTGAACGGTGGTGACTTTCACGAACGAGGATCGAACATGGCACGGAAGAAGCAACAGGAACTGGTCCGGGGCCACGCGGCGCACCGGCGCACTGAAGGCGACTATATGGGCGTGCTGCTGGAGGCCGTCACGCTCGACGACTGGCGAACGGTGGTCAACAACGCAAAGTCGATGGCCCAGGCCGGCGACCCTCAGGCGCGGGCGTGGCTTGCGCAATACCTCATGGGCAAGGCGGCAGGCAAGGCGCCCAGTCCGTTGACGGTGGTGGTGCAGCAACTCAACGGCGCCGATCCGCTGGTTGAAAAGCTGGCGCAGAAAGCCATCCATTCGGCACAGTTTCCGGACACTGAAGGCGGGTGGAAGGACGGAATCAGAGCGTTAGTGGCCGCTGAGTTGGTCGAAAAGGTGCGCGCCGTCGAAACCATCGATAACCCAGCAACAGCGCGGCTTAGCGGGCCATCGGCGGCGGAATAGCGCAGCAACGATTGCTTAACTTGCCGGATGATTTCGGTAAATCCTAGGAGGGTGCGAAGCATGGGGGGATTCGGGAGCGGAAGACAGGGTGGCCGATCTTGCACCGACGACATGCGGCCCCTCGACGTGCGCAAGATCAGCCGGGCCGGGTTGCTGACGCCGGGGCGGTGGTTCAACTGGCAGTGGACGTGCAACGACGAAGTGACGGCCACCATCGGCCTGCGGGTCGAAGCCGACTGCGTCGTTCTGGACTATCGAAACCGGAGCCGGCACCACAACGGCGGTGAGTGGGAGCCAATGAACTATGCGGTGCATCTAGACTGGACAGCTTGTGGCTTCGGCGGGCGGCGCGTCTGGTGGCGGTGCCCCGCCCTAGGCTGCGGCCGGCGAGTGGCAGTGCTGCACGGCGGCCGGGTATTCGCTTGTCGGCAGTGTCACCTCCTGGCCTACCGGAGCCAGCGCGAATCCAGCGACGACCGAGCGACGCGACGTGCGGACACAATCCGGCATCGACTCGGCTGGGAGCCTGGCATCCTGAATGGCAACGGCTTGAAGCCCAAGGGCATGCACTGGCGCACATTTGAGCGGCTGGAAGCGCAGCACGACGCGAACGTCAACGTCGCGCTGGCGGGCATGGCGGCGAAGTTCGGGTTACTGAACGAGCGATTCGCGGAGGTCGACGCCGATATGGACCGCTGGCGCCATCGTGCAGAACGACGCGGAATCTCCTAGAAGATCGCCGACAATCGTCCCGATAGAAAGACCCCGGGAGGCGACTGCACCGTGTTCGAGCAAACCTTCAAGAATATCGACGATATCCTGTTCAAGGACGCCGGTTGCACCAGCGAACTGGACTACACCGAGCAGTCGTCCTGGCTGCTGTTCCTGAAATACCTCGACGCGCTGGAGGTGGACAAGGCTGCCGAGGCCGAACTGGAGGGCAGACGCTACGCCTTCATCCTGGACAAGCCCTACCGCTGGGAAACCTGGGCGGCGCCGAAGACCGCCGGCGGCAAGCTTGACCACAACGCCGCGATAACCGGCGACGACCTGCGCGACTTTGTCAGGGACAAGCTGTTTCCTTACCTCGCCGGCTTCAAGCAGCGCGCCAGCGGTCCCAACACCATCGAATACAAGATCGGCGAGATATTCGGCGAGATCAAGAACAAGGTGCAGAGCGGCTACAACCTGCGCGACGTGATCGACTATGTGGACGAGCTGCGCTTCGGTTCCCAGACCGAGAAGCATGAGCTGTCGCACCTGTACGAAGCCAAGATCAAGAAGATGGGTAACGCTGGGCGCAACGGCGGTGAGTACTACACACCTCGCCCGCTGATCCGAGCCATGATCAAGGTGGTTGATCCGAAGATTGGTGAGCGCATCTACGACGGCGCCTGCGGCTCGGCCGGCTTCCTGTGCGAGTCCTTCGATTACCTGCTGCCCAAGGCCACCAAGGCCGACGACCTGAAGATGCTGCAGACGCGCACCTTCTACGGCAAGGAGAAGAAGAGCCTTGCCTACGTCATCGGGATCATGAACATGATCCTGCACGGCATTGAGGCGCCCAACGTCGTGCACACCAACACGCTGGCCGAGAACATCGCCGACATACAGGAGCGCGACCGTTACGACGTGATCCTGGCGAACCCACCCTTCGGCGGCAAGGAACGCAAGGAGGTTCAGCAGAACTTCCCGATCAAGTCAGGGGAGACCGCGTTCCTGTTCCTGCAGCACTTCATCAAGTCGTTGAAGGCCGGCGGGCGCGCGGCCATCGTCATTAAGAACACCTTCCTGAGCAACACCGACAACGCCAGCGTGAGCCTGCGCAAGCTGCTGCTGGAGAGCTGCAATCTGCACACGGTGCTGGACATGCCCGGCGGCACCTTCCAGGGCGCGGGCGTCAAGACGGTAGTGCTGTTCTTCGAGAAGGGGGCGTCTACGCGCAAGATTTGGTTCTACAAACTGAATCCGGGCCGCAATATGGGCAAGACCAACCCGCTGAACGACGCCGACCTGGTCGATTTCATCGGACGGCAGAAGAGCTTTGCCGACTCGGCGCAGAGCTGGTCGGTGGACGTATCCGGCATCGACTCCACCACCTACGACCTGTCTGTCAAGAACCCGAACGGCGGCGACGAGGTGGCGCTGCGCACGCCGCAAGACATTCTTGATGAGATCGCAGCGCTGGATGTCGAGAGCGCGGAAGTGCTGGCGACGATCCGGGGGTTAGTGGCGTGAAGTCGGCGCCCGCGCTGGAGCCGTTGGGGTCGCGAGCCTTCGTGATCGCTGGCCAATCACCTCAGGGCAAGTACTACAACGGCTCCGGGCAAGGGCTGCCCTTCTATCAAGGCAAGAAAGACTTTGGCGAGCGCGAGCTGCAGCCACCGACCGTATGGACGTTGCAAACGACTAAAGAGGCCCAGGCAGGCGACATCCTGATGTCTGTTCGAGCTCCGGTAGGGCCGATCAACTTCGCGAGGGAATCCGTTTGCATCGGAAGAGGTCTGGCCGCGATTCGATGCCGAGACGGACTCGATCCGGACTTTCTCTTTTACCAACTGCTTGGAATGCAAGCAGAGATCGCGGGCAAAGAGGGAGCCGTCTTCGCTTCCATCAACAAGGCAGAGATCGAGGCGCTCGACATCGTCGTGCCACCGCCGTCTGAACAGCGCCGCATCGTCGCCATCCTCGATGAGGCCTTTGAGGGCATCGCCATCGCCAAGGCCCATGCCGAGAAGAACCTGCAGAACGCGCGGGAGTTGTTCGCAACACACCAGCAAACGGCGCTCTTAGGTACGGGTGCGGAGGTGGAGAACACACGCCTAGGAGACATCGCCAGCTTCAGAAACGGCATCAACTTCACGAAGCGGAGCAAAGGACGCACCGTTCGCATCATCGGTGTCAAGGACTTCCAGGACCACTTCTGGGCTCCGCTGGACGACCTCGATGCCGTGACTCTGGATGGTGATCTGAGTCCCGCGGACGTGGTCGCAGAGGGCGACATCTTGACGGTTCGCTCAAACGGCAACCCCGAGTTGATAGGCCGATGCATGGTCGTCGGAGAGCTAACTGAACCGGTGACTCACTCAGGATTCACCATCAGGATCGCCGTCGACCGCAATGCTGCTTTGCCCGCGTATGTCTGCCAGTTCTTGAAGTCGCGGGCGATTCGACGCAAGCTGATCGACGGCGGCAACGGACTGAACATCAAGAGCCTTAACCAGGGGATGCTCGCCGAGATCATTGTGCCCTTGCCCACGCTGGTGAGGCAGCGCGAGGTCGTCGCAGTCATCGAGGCTGTTGCTTTGCAGGTTGCTCAATTGAGCAAGATTTTCCGCCGCAAGGTTGCTGCCTTCGATGAGCTAGAGCAGTCCCTGCTCCACCAAGCCTTTACTGGCGCCCTGACCGCCAAGTCCATGGAAAAGCAACTGGCAACGGCGGCATGAATCCTTCCCGCGACATCGCCTTGATCGACGAGCTGCTTGCCATGTCTGCCGAGACCTCTTGGCTGGAGTTCAAGGGCAACAACAGCGAGCCGGAGATGATCGGCAAGCGGTGCGCGGCGCTGTCCAACTCGGCTCGGATCGATGGTCAGGATATCGCGTACATGGTTTGGGGTGTTGAGGACGGCAGCCACGCGGTAACTGGCACGGACTTCAACCCAGATACGAAAAAGGCGGGAAACCAAGTGCTGGCACTGTGGCTGGCTAACAGCCTGCAACCAAGCATTGCGTTCAGCTTCCGGACGGTGGCCCACCCTCGGGGGCGTTTGGTATTGCTGGAAATCCCGGCAGCAACGGGTGCGCCGGTGGCGTTCAACGGCGTGCCTTACATCCGCATTGGCAGCGCTACACCCAAGCTGACCGACTATCCGGAGCGTTACCAGCAGTTGATTGAGCGGTTGCAGCCCTACCGCTGGGAGCAGGGCATAGCCCGGCAGTACGCCAGTGCCGACGAGGTACTTACGCTGCTGGATTACAGCCAGTACTTCCACCTGACCAAGCAGCCGTTACCAGACAACCGGGCTGGAATCTTTGACAAGCTGGAGGCCGACCGGTTGATCGTGCGCGATGTCGGTGGGCGCTGGAATATCACCAACTTGGGTGCCATTCTGTTCGCGATGCGCCTGGGGGACTTTGATGCCAGTCTCGCGCGGAAGGCTGTGCGCTTCGTGGCCTACGGCGGCAAGAACCGCGCGGCCACCGTGACGCATCGCAACGACGGTCAGAAGGGATACGCCGTTGGGTTCCAGGGGCTGGTGGCATACATCAACGGCTTGCTGCCGTTGAATGAGCATATTGGCATCGCTCTGCGCGAAGCTCGCCCGTTATTCCCAGAACTGGCCATTCGCGAATTGGTTGCCAACGCGCTGATCCACCAGGATATGACGGTCAGCGGTGCCGGGCCTCAGGTGGAGCTTTTCGAGGACCGACTTGAGGTGAGCAATCCAGGTGCGCCGTTGGTCAGTCCCGAGCGCATGATCGACCTGCCGCCACGTTCGCGTAACGAGGCGCTCGCGTCCCTGATGCGCCGCATGGGCATGTGCGAGGAGCAGGGAAGCGGGTTGGACAAGGTGGTGCAATCTTGTGAGGTGTTCCAACTGCCTGCACCCTTGTTCCGAGCCGAAGGAAACGCCACCCAAGCTGTGCTGTATGGACCGCGAAGCTTTGCCGAGATGACGCCGGACGAACGGGTGCGCGCCTGCTACTTCCATGCGGTGCTGAAGTTCCTGAGCGGGGACAAGATGAAGAACGCGTCTCTGTGTGCGCGCCTCGGCATAGCGAGCAGGAACGCCGCCCAGGCCACGACGGTGATCAACAAGACGTTGGGGGCGGGCCTTATCCGGGTCGCAGACCCGGACCATCCACGGGCGGGCTACGTGCCGCACTGGGCCTGAGGTTTCTTGATCGGGTTTTGATTCTGGGGGGAATATGCGGCAGGGGTTCAGGATTTTTCCAACCAAATCAACAACTTGGCGCGCTCCGAGAAGCCGATTCCTTCTTGATCGGGTCTTGATCGACTGGGCCGCGGCCGTCCTGGACCTGTCCGCTGAGGGGATAGCCCTGTGAACGAAGCCGAAACCCGCGCCGAGCACATAGACCCTGCCCTCAAGGCAGCCGGCTGGGGCGTGGTCGAAGGCAGCCGGGTTTTGCGCGAGCATTGCATCACGCTGGGCCGGCTGCAGAGCAGCGGCGGCAAGGGCACGCGAGCCAAACCCGAGGTCGCCGACTACGTTCTCGTCTACCGCAACACCAAGCTGGCCGTGCTGGAGGCCAAAGCCTGGGGCAAACCCTATACCGAAGGCGTCGGGCAGGCCAAGAGCTACGCTGCCAAGCTGGCCGTGCGCCACGCCTACGCCACCAACGGCCGGGCGATCTACGGCATCGACATGCACACGGGCACCGAAGCCGACGTGGCGGCCTACCCGAACCCGGACGAACTGTGGAACCTGACCTTCGCCGAGGCCAACGCCTGGCGCGACCGTTTTGCGGCGATTCCGTTCGAGGACCGGGGCGGCACCTGGCAAGGTCGCTACTATCAGGACATTGCCATTGACCGCACGATGCAGGCTATTGCCAACGGGCGCGACCGCATCCTGCTGACGCTGGCGACCGGCACTGGCAAGACGTTCATCGCCTTCCAGATCGCGTGGAAGCTGTTCCACAGCCGCTGGAACCTGACCGACTGGAAAAGCCTGACGGATGGTGGCGAGCCGACCCGTCGGCCGCGCGTGCTGTTTCTGGCCGACCGCAACATCCTGGCCGACCAGGCGTACAACGCCTTCTCGGCGTTCGAGGACCGCTCACTCGGCACGCTGGTGCGAATCGCACCTGACGAGATCAAGAGGAGGGGACGCGTGCCAACGAACGGCAGCATCTTCTTCACCATCTTCCAGACCTTCATGAGCGGCCCGGGGGATGCGCCCTACTTCGGCGAGTACCCACGCGACTTCTTCGACTTCATAGTCATCGACGAGTGTCACCGCGGCGGCGCCAACGACGAGGGGCAGTGGCGTGCCATCCTGGAGTACTTCTCGCCAGCGGTGCACCTGGGCCTGACGGCTACGCCCAAGCGCCAGACAAATGCCGACACCTACGCCTACTTCGGCGAGCCGGTCTACACCTATTCGCTGAAGGAAGGCATCAACGACGGCTTCCTGACGCCCTCCAAGCCCAAGCAGATCGCTACCACCGCCGACGCCTACACCTACACGCCCGACGATGCGGTGGTGCAGGGCGAAGTCGTGCCGGGAAAGCGGTACGTCGAGAGCGACTTCAACAGGATCATCGTCATCCCGGAGCGCGAGGCGTACCGGGTGAAGCTGTTCATGGGCATGATTGACCAGCGCGAGAAGACGTTGGTGTTCTGCGCCACGCAGGACCACGCGTTAATGGTGCGCGACCTGATCAATCAAGCCAAGACCAGCACCGACCCGCTGTACTGCGTGCGCGTGACGGCCAACGACGGCGCACTGGGCGACCAGCACCTGCGTACGTTCCAGGACAACGAGAAGACGATTCCGACGATCCTGACCACGTCGCAGAAATTGTCGACCGGGGTGGATGCGCGTAACGTGCGCAACATCGTGCTGATGCGGCCTGTGAACTCGATGATCGAGTTCAAGCAGATCATCGGACGCGGCACGCGGCTGTACGACGGCAAGGACTACTTCACGATCTATGACTTCGTGAAGGCGCACCACCACTTCAGTGATCCCGAGTGGGATGGGGAGCCCGCCGAACCCGAGCCGCCCAGGACCGGCGGCTCACGCTCAGGGGGTGGTGACGACGAGCCCGGTGAAGGCACCGGCGGAGAGCCTCCGGCGCCCGAGCCCCGGCCCGAGAAGCTGAAGGTCAAGCTGTCGGACGGAAAGGTGCGCGCGCTACAGCACATGTCGGCAACCACGTTCTGGAGCGCAGACGGCAGGCCGATGTCGGTGGCGCAGTTTTTAGAAGCGATGTACGGCACCCTGCCCGAGTTCTTTAAGGACGAGGACGAACTGCGCCGCATCTGGAGTGCGCCTGACACTCGCAAGGCGCTGCTGGCTGGCCTAGCCGACAAGGGCTTCGGCCGTGAGCCGCTGGCCGAGATGCAGAAGGTCATCGAGGCCGAGAACAGCGACCTGTTCGATGTGCTGGCCTACGTGGCGTTCGCAGCCGAGCCTGTGACGAGGGCCGAGCGCGCCAAGGCGGCGCATGCGGCAGCGACCGCCACCGCCGAGTTCACCGACAAGCAGCGGGCTTTCGTGGACTTCGTTCTGGCCCAGTACGTCAATCAGGGGGTGGATGAACTAGATGCCGACAAGCTGTCACCACTGCTGCGGCTGAAGTATCGGGCGCTGAACGATGCGTTTGCCGAACTGGGCCAGCCGGATCAGGTGCGCCGGGTGTTTGTGGGGTTTCAGCGGCATCTGTACGCTGGCGGCCCGGCGTCGGGGACTTCGCCTGCAAAGTGACGCTGTCACGGATTGCAGTCGATGCGTCCTGATCAGGCAGGCACGGACTCACCGGCAAGTGCGTCGTGGGCGAGCACGGGAGCAGCACATTAGTTTCGGCGATGGTGATCACCAACTCCTGCTCCACGTCGCCACCATGAACCACACGCCGGTTCCTTCCGTACCTGGGCAGGTATAAACGCTTGGATAATCAATCATGCTACGGAAGTACTACCGCAATAAAACGACGAGTGCGTTGCACCGAGAAAAGACTGTTGCATAATCCGGCGATGCGCTCGCGAAATTGTGGCCGCTGAAGTTGGGTCGAGTTTTCGCGCTCTCTTACCCGGTGTTTGTTGTTTTGGAGCCGCTTTCGCAGCGCCTTTTTCCCTGTTCAGGGTGCACCTACCGCCGCCATTTCCATGGCCTTGAGCTTGTGATGCGCCTCCAGCAGGTTCATTCCCAGCGCTGCTCAGCACATCTGCGCCTGTACCTTGCGCGCACCTCGTGTCAAGGCCACGTCGTTGGTCGCGGAATTTTCCCTTTATAGCGGTATTTCATGATTGCCCGATGCTGTCAATCGAACGCAAATTCCATACTCTCTACTACCCACTGCAGCGGTATACCAAGGTTGATCGTATTCCAAGGTTGCGGGCGTGGACTTATATACAAACCGGTTTCTGGATCTCCGAAGCTCCCGTAGCCTCGCTTATCTCCGTCGTGCGCCTCTGAGCGTCGCCTAAGCCAGTCAATTGCTTGCAACTCTAAATCATTTGCATAGGAAGTTATGGCATCTAACCTCCGTGTAAGATTATTTAGCTCATTTAGCAAAAAATCTTGCATTTCTTTGCCTCTAATTCGATCAGTCATGCTCACGCTGCATTCGATCTTATTTGTCAATAGGTGGAGTACTTTGGCGAGGTCTTCGGTATCTGGAAATTTTCTATCGGGTAATGCGTCCATGTACGCTCTCAGGCTATTATCCACCGATCCTTGAATATTGTCCGCGCTGCGATTTCCAAGATAAGTCGTATTGGCTTCATAAATTTCGCGACCAAATGTTGCTACTTCCGTGGGGAATCGACTGACGGCGGGGTTTATTGCAGCAATAATCCTGATTATGGAAATAACGAAAAGAATTAGCTCCCGTGTTATGGGTCTTTCTAAATCAAGGGCACCTCTAAAAACCCACGATTTCCGCGCCGATGATGCGCGCAACCGAGCTC
>CAZRFP010000111.1:0-15023 GCA_964599535.1 uncultured Planctomycetaceae bacterium | reverse complement strand
GCAACGGTTTCCTAAACCGTAGGTCGCAGGTTCGAATCCTGCCGGGCGCGTTTTTGCGAGACTGGAAATCTACGCACGCTAAGGACCGGTTGGCGCTTTCAGCCGCAGGGTGTGCCGGTCTTAGCGCCAACGGAATCGTGGGCACTGCTTGAAGAATGTTAACGGGTTTTCGTAAACCACCTGCGAGATGTCCCGCTCGTTGTGCCCGCGGAGGCGCAGTTCGAGCATGAGTGCCGGCACGGCCATCGGGTTCGACGGCCCCCAGTCGCCGGCCGAGTTGACCATGATGCGCTGCGTGCCGTAACGTTCGAGCATGTCGGCGGCGCGCTGCGGTGTGCATTTTGAGACGGGATAAAGCGTCAGGCCGCACCAATAGCCCGCATCGAGGATGTGCTTGATCGTGTGTTCCTCTGCATGATCGACGAGAACGCGCTCCGGTCGGATGCGTGATTCGTTTCGGAGCATGTCAAGAATCATCCGCGTGCCTTTGTATTTGTCTTCAAGATGCGGCGTATGGATGAGAATCAGCTCGTCGCACGCCGCGGCCAGCTCGAGGTGTTCGCAGAAGATCGTCGCTTCGTTTTGTGTGTTCTTATTGAGGCCGATCTCGCCGATGCCGAGCACGTTCGGCCGATCGAGAAACTCGGGGATCAACCGGATGACTTCACGCGAAAGGGCAACGTTTTCCGCCTCTTTGGCGTTGATGCAGAGCCAGCAGAAATGGCGAATTCCGTATTGTGCCGCCCGCTTTGGCTCGACTTCCGTAAGCTGCCGAAAGTAGTCGCGAAAGGCCGCAGAACTGCCGCGGTCAAAGCCCGCCCAGAATGCCGGCTCGGTGACGGCCACGCAGCCGGCGTGTGCCAGCCGCTCGTAGTCGTCAGTCAGGCGCGAGATCATGTGAATGTGTGGATCGATGTAATACATGTTTTCATTCCCACTCGCCGCGCAATCAGCGCTGTGCGTTCAGCACCGTGCAATCAGAGCCGCGACCGTAAGGAAGCGGTGGCGCTCCGCGCGGTTGACGTAAGCCCGGTCGGACTGATTTAGCAGTCCTGGAACAATCGGCAGACGATTCACTCCGATGTTGCACATCGCTCATGGATAAGCACGCTACCTCACGGTCGCGTTCGGCGGCGACCATTTCTCTTCATACGGCAGCGAAAAAACGTGTTGCAGTCGCTCGGCACGATCCGTTGACGTCGCGTCCAATTCGCCCAGCAAATCCAACGCCGAGCGCAGCCGATCCCATCGCGCGTCCATCCGCGCGGCCGCCGCATCCGCGCCGCGATCAATCCGATCAAGGTTCGCCGCAATCTCGATCAGTTTGCAGCGCGTCTCCAGATAATACCGATCCAACGCCGCCGTTGCATTGAGCGGGTTCATTCTGAAATCTCCCTGATCTTGTTGCTTATCATCAAGACGAAATGCGGCCATCTGGAAGAAGGCCTCGAATAGTTCGGACGAGATGCGCGGCACCCATTCATCGAAGCCGGGAGGCACCGCGCGGGCTTAAGCTTGATGGCTGCCGTCCGGCTGGGGGTCGTAATGTCCCGACTCCATGCGGGCGTTGACTTCCGAGCGGATGAGCGGCGCTTTCACGCCCATTTCCGAGAGTGCCGCACTGGCGACACTTCCATCCTCGCGGGCCAGCGCGATCAGCAGATGCTCCGCGTTGACGAACTTGCTCTCAAGCTGGCGGGCCTCCTCGATCGCGGCGGCCATGACGTTGCGAAAATGCGGCGTGCCCGGCAGGCGGCCGAAGACCCACGTGTCTTCCAGCGTTCCTTGAATCAGACGATCAACGACGGTCTTGGCGCGTGCCAGATCGATGCCGTTTTCACGAAGGATCACGGCCGCCAGGCTCGTGCCTTCCTGCACAATGGCGAGGAGCAGATGCTCCGTGCCGACGTAGTCCTGTTCATAATCCCGCGCAATCGACTGCGAGAGCTTGATGATCTGTTCCATGCGCGGCGTGAGCTTTTCAAACATCGTTCGTCGTCCAATGCAGCGTAGGCCGTGTTTTAATCGACTTTCGGCGTTTCGGCCTGAACCGCGCTCGGTGTTGCCTCGTGCGCGCCCTCCACGTGTTTCTTGATGAAATTATACCCGAGGCTCAGCACCGCCACAACAACGGTGAACCCCAGCGTGAGCCTCAGAATCTTCAGCCGATTGGCGATCTCTCGATCGCGCCATTCCGCGAGCCGCTGATCGATCTCATTCAGCTTCAGATCGATTCGCGCTTCGATTTCGTCCAGCTTGACCTTGATGTAATCGTCCGCGGCTCCGCGCAGGCGCTGGGCAATGCCCCCGACAACGCCGAGGTCTTCGATCTGCCGGCGCAACGAAGCGCGCGCCGCCTCAGACGGTTCGGCACTCGGCTTGTCGATCGAATCAGGGGGGAGAGACTCAACATCCGCCGATTCCGCTGATTCCCCGCCGTCTATCATCTTCGCAAGCCACGAGCCGACCACGCGGCGGCGCGTCCGGTGAAATCGCTGCCAGAAGCTTTCGCGGCTTCGCAGCTTGTCGATGATCTGATCGGCCGTGTCCGATTCCAGCACGTCAATATCGCGAAGTCGCGCCAGCGTCACCAGGCCGCGCTTCGACAATCCGTCGTAAGTGGACTTGTCGATGCGGGCAATCTCGCAGGCCAGCAACTCCTTGCCGGCGTTTTCGCGCATGGGCCGCCGCGACCAACGAATGACATCGAGCAGCGCTTCGCGGTCCAGTTCGACCAGCAGCATGCGACGCCGCGACACACGCGCGATCAATTCATCCGATGTCAGCGTATCCGGCAGATCGAGACCCAGCCCGCGGCCATAGCGCAGCAGCTCATCGTGCGGAAGCTTTTCCCACGATACCGCTTCATTCAGGTTCTTGTCGGCCGGCGGCGAGCTGCTCATATGACGTGACATGATACCCCGCAATCTGCCGTCGTGTCATGCCACGACTCATATGGAGTTGCCCGGAGAAAATGGCGCTCATGGCGCATGTGCCGCGACGATGACCAGCCTTCCAGCCGCCATAACGGCGCATGGAAACACTGCCGCGAATGCGTCGCAGCGCAAGTTGCAACTTTTCTCAGGGACGAATGGCTCAGAAGCCGCGCAATTCGACGGGCTTATCCGGCCTTGATCGCGCCTTCGATCATCGGCTTGACGACATCTGCGAGGTTTGCGAGATAGCCGCGCTGCTTATGCAGGATCTTTCCGTCCGGTCCGATGACGAGGACCGCCGGGAAGCCCTGGACCTGATAGAGCGGCATGACCTTTTCGCCGTTGAAGAGCTGGTGGTATGTCAGCTTTTCCTGCGCGATGTATTCCTTGGCCTTTGCGTTTCCGGTGTCACGCTCGCGGCAGTTGATGCCGTACACGACGACGCGGTCATTGTCGGCGAATTGCTCGTGTATCTTCTGGACGTCGGGAATGGTCTTCTTGCACCAGCCGCACCAGCTCGCCCAGAACGCCAATACGACGACTTTTCCTTCCTGCTTCGAAAGTACGAACTCGTTACCGTCGGCATCGAGCAGCGAAAAGTCGGGCGCCAGCGCGCCGGCCTCGGCGCTCGCCGCCGCGACCGGACGGCGCGGCGAAACGAACCCCTGCTTCTCCGCTTCGATGACCTGACTGACCTTCGCGATGGAATCGACGCGCTGGATAAACTCATCCGTCAATTTAGAAAGGGCGGCTTTAAGCGCTGCGTCGGTCGTTCCCGCAGTCGCGGCCGCATCGCCCGCACCATTTGTGGAACCGCCGTCAGAGGCGCCTTCTTGCGTCTTGGCACGTTCCGCGCGGCGCTGTGCCGCACGCTTGACACAACTCTCAAGAACGAAATCCGCTGCCGCGACTTGGGCTGATTCGAAACCGTAGTGCTTCTTCGCGGCATCCAGATAGGCGCGCCACTGGTCCTCGACCGGCTGGCTCTCATCCAGCTTGAACGGGTCTATCTTTCGCTTTTCGACGGCGGCGGCCTTCGCGACCACACGCGGATTAGCGCCCTTAATCGCCGGCTTGACGTCGTCGACGGGCTGCTTAACTTCCGCAGCCGGCTTTGCCTCGGCAGCGGGCGTCGGCTCATCGCCAAACGCGACCAACGGAAGAATAAGCAGAGAAATTGTGCAGGCCGCGATCAACCGCATTCGTGAAAACTGGAGAGTCATTCGAAGTCCTTTCAATTCGTTTTCGTCGTCAGCCGTTGAGCCGATTCAGGCGTATCGGTTCGCGCAATGACCGAGCATCAGGCGGCCGAGCAACAAGCCACCTATTATAACCGCCTCATGCGGCTGATTTACAGGCTCAGGATATTTGCCACGATGATCGAGATCGTGTTGATCAGCACACTGTTGATCAGCGATTGCAGTTCGAAGTTCAAGGCCCCGATCGGATCAGGGAAACAACCCGTCGCCTGGAATAGCGGCAGGGCGGCTGTGGCGGCGATGATCCAGCGCGCTCGCCTCTTCAGGCTGAGTTGCAGGCGTAGCCGTCGTCGATGGGTGTTCCTCATCTTGAGTCTTCCTAAATGATGCCGAAAAAGGTGTTAAAAATGACCGAGGTCACCGTCTGAATAAAGATCGAAGCAGTCAATACGATGTTTTCGGCGAGTACCCGCGCAAAGGCGTCGTTCGGCAGGCAGCCGATGGATTGGTAAAGCATCGCCACCGGCAGCAGCTTTGCACAGCGCATGAGCATCCGCGTTTTTCGAGGCATTCGGGCCGTTTCCTCCAGATTCGCGCTTGGTGCAGTAAAGCGGCTTGAGCACCGCCGCCCGCATTGTCGTGGCATGACAACGGCTTTTGTGCAATAAATCAAGCCGGGGCGGCGTCCGTCAAGACGCTACCCCGGCTTGGAATGCTATCAGCCGCCGTCGGGCCGGTCTATGCGAAGACCGACTGGGCGACGTCGTGAATAACCTGAACCACCGGCTGCGATGTCGAACCGGCCGCCTGCAGCGACAGGAAAAAGGCCTGAACAATCGACGTAAGCAGCGTGGAAAGCGAGGTTTGCAGACCGGTCAGCACCGCACTGCGGACCTCGGGGTCGCAGCCGCCGAGATTGAACTGAAGAGCCAGACCGCCCAGAACCAGCGGGGCCCAGCGTTTGGTGGTCAACATCCAAGACTTGCGACGCGGCGTCATGTTCGTCTCCTTTTTTGCGCGTAAGTGCCGCCCGGCGGAATTCAAATCGCGAACCAGGCTAGGCGGTTTTGGGTTGGATTCGCTGGCTTGCCTAAAGCCTACGATACGATCCCAACAGCCAAGCACCGATAGCACGCTCAGCCACCGCCCGCGACCGAATAACATGCGGGCAAACTGTGTTACACATCGGCTATGGGACAGTTGCGGTTTAGATGTGCTCGGACTGTCCGACGAATCGCATGATGGGAAAGTCTCATTCGCGAATCTATCGGACGCTGTCACACGGCCGAAATCGTGTTTGCGGATGGCGCGACGCTCTGTATCGGCATTGAGGCAGGTGGCGAAGCGCTCGGCGCGGCCACAACCCGATCGATCCGATTGCCCAGCAGGCACGTCACCTCATAAGGAATCGTTCCCATCCGCTTCGCTATGCCCGCGACCGTGTTTCGGCCGCCGGTACGGTCGTCGATCAGTAGGATCGGCGTGCCGGGCGTCATCGGGGCCAAGTCGGTCAGATCGACCGCGAGTTGGTCCATACTCACGCGCCCGACGACCGGCGCATGGCCGTGCGGCGTCCCGACGAAGGCGTTATTGGATAGGACACGCAGAAACCCGTCGGAGTAACCGGCCGGAATGATGCCCAACCGAGTGCGGCGTTTGGTGACAAATGTCCGGCTATATCCGACGCAATGGCCTTCGGGCAGGTCCTTCACGGCCGTCAGGTGCGTCATCAGCTTTAGGATCGGCTTGAGATAGATCAGTTCGGCCATGTGAGCGGCTGGGTAGTAGCCATAGAGCGCCAGGCCGGGGCGGATCATGTCGAAGTGTGTGTCCGGCATGGTGATCGTTGCGGCGCTGTTGGCGATGTGACGAATGACGCCGGGGGGCAGGTGCACGCGGATCGCCGTGAGGACATGGTTAAAGAGCGAAAGTTGTTTGCGCGCCATCTCACGCTGGCGCATGTCGGCCGTGGCGAAGTGTGAGTAGAGACCCGTAAAGTGCAGACAGCTCGAGACGCGAGCGCTTCGCAGCAACTCGGCCACGCCGTCGGGCAGGCAGCCCATGCGGCCCATGCCGGTATCCAGCTTTACATGTACGGATATCTGCTTGCGCGGTCGCGCCTCCTTCAAGATGCGAACCGTATCGGCGTCGATGAGCGTCAGCGACAAATCATGCTCGACGACAGCCTCGATGCGCTCCAACCGCTCAGCCACTTCGGCTACGGCAAGCACATTGCCGAGCACGAGAATCGGCCGCGTCCAGCCGACGGTTCGCAGTTCGATTGCTTCGTTGAGTGTCGCGACAGCGGCATAGTCGGCGCCGGCCTCCTGCAGCGCGGGCGCGACGACGCGAAGACCGTGGCCATAAGCGTCGGCCTTGAGCGGTGCGCAGAACTTGACCATGTTGCTTCGGCAGGCGGCCCGTAGCGCGCGATAGTTGTGTATGAGGTTTTCGATGCTGATGTGCGCGACGAGATCCGATCTCATGGGGCGACCTTCCGTGATGCCCTGAAAGATACCCGATGCCTTCTGATGACGCCAAACCGCGCGCGGACAATTGGCGTGTCGACCGATTCGGTCGATGTTTTTTCATCGTCAGACCGGCCGCTTCGGGCCGACGTAAAATCACAAGACAGGGGAATCTCTCCGTCGGCGGACATCGGAGAAAATGGGCATGAATGCCGTGCGACGGGGCAAACGCCGCCGGCGTATGCCTGGATCAATAGGGGGAAAGTTGAGACGGACGGAAGGCGCGGCCTGTGATTACTCGACTGCGGAGGCTTCTGGCTTCCAGGTTCGCTTGGGCGGCTTGACGATGAGACCCATGCGGATCGCCTTTGTTGAGACCTTCAGGCGGACAATGCGGCCGTCGATCAAGGCCCGAACCTTTTGAATGTTGGGTTTGAACTTGCGTTTTGTGATGCCGGTGACCTTGGTGCCGACGCCTCCCAAGTACTTGGCCTTACCGCGATGGGCATAGGACCGTCCCGCTTTGGTCTTCTTTCCGGTAAAGTAACAGACGCGTGGCATAAGGTACCTCGGTGCAGTGATTCGTCGGACGTTATCTTGAGTCCGGCAAGGATACACCAGCGGTGGCGAGGCATCAAGGCCCGTGCGGCCTCGAAATCGTTGCTTTTTCGACCGAAACGGCAAACGCAGTCTGTGGCGGCTTTTGCGTGGGTGAACCGCATGAGTCCGATAGTCGATATCCGCAATTTTCCGCAACTCGGTGCGTTAGGCGTCATGAGGAGCTGATGGACGACGCTGCGTTGGCTCAGATCATACGAGATGCACAGCGCGGCGAGCCGACGGCGTTCGACCGACTGGTCGAGCTGTTTGCGCCGCGCATTGCGGGGTTTCTTTTTCGTATGACCGGTTCACGGCAGGATTCCGAAGACCTCGCGCAGGAAGTGTTTCTTCGGTTGGTGCGAATGATCGGCGTTTACGAACACGACGGTCGGTTTGAACCGTGGCTCTTTCGGATTGCCGCGAATCTGGCGCGCGATCGTATTCGACGCGCGGCGCGAACGCCCGGCTTCATCGGCGAGTCTGATTCATCGGGACTGGACGGCAACGGCGGCGGACGGCTTCGCGAACTGCCGGCGGGTCTGGCCTCGGTCGATGCGGGCCTCGTGCTGACCGAGGAATTGGATGAACTGGACGCGGCACTCGCTCGGCTGCCGGAAGCGGAACGTGAAGTCATCATGCTCCGGCATTTTTCAGAGATGTCCTTCAAGGAGATTGCCGCGGTGACCGGTACACCGCTGGGAACAGCATTGGCACGTGCGCATCGCGGACTGGCGCACCTGCGGGAGATCATGGCCGCCAGTGCATCGGATGCCAAGAACCGGCACGACCGCAGGCTCTCCGCCGGAAAGAGGGTTGGATGATGAACGATTGGAATGAGAATCAGTTGAACGAAATCGCCGAAGCCGAGCGCTGGCTTTCGCGGCAGACACCGCCGCGCGTTTCAGAGGATCTGGTGCCGCGCATCCAACGGAGAGTTCGCGAGGAACTGACCAAGGTTCATGCGGGCGACGCCGGTTCGACGAGATGGCGCGCCTGGCATGGCGCGATTGCCGCGGCGGCAGCACTGGCGTTGAGCGTCGGTGTGGGTTGGTACTCTCTTCGATTCGAATCGTCCGAACCAATCCGGCTCGCCGATTCCGGAGATTCGGCCGCGATCGAGCGCGAAGTGGCCGCCTTCCTGTCGGCGTTGCCCGAGGCTGATGCCGATCTCGTTGAACTGGAAGAACTTACATTCGGCGACGCTTGGGCTTTTGACGGCGCATCGCTTTACGACGCATTCGAGCAGGCCTTTGCCGAGGACGATGCAGCCGACCGGGCTATTGACGAAGACGACCGATCCTCGCAGTCACCTGCGCATCGATATCGAAACGGAGACTTGTCATGACAACCGCGATTCATAAGCGATCGTTCGCCGTATGGGGCGTAGCTGCGATGGCGTTGGCCTTCGCAATGGCCATTTCTACCGGGTCGCGAACAGCACATGCTGATCCGCCTCAGGACGCTGAGGCCGAACGGTCCGACGAGGGCGTGGACGATCGTCGCCCGCCGCTGGCCGGGCCTAAAGCCGAACGGCGCAAGGCCGCCCGCTCAGCCGCGATGGACGATGATTCTGACGCGGATGAGGGTCGAAAGTCCCGTCGCCGTGACTGGCGCGACGGCGGCGGTCGAGATCGCGGCTATGGCCCGACAGGTGAGATGGACCCGCCCAATCGACCGCGCCATCGGTGGAATGATGCGCCGCCCATACCGCCTGAGATTCTCGATGAACTGCGCGAGGCGGTGCGCGTCGAGATGCCGGAGCTATACGAGCACATGCAGTCGTGGAGGGAGCGCCATCCGGAGAAATTCGAACAAGCCATGGCAAGGTTCTATCCGTCGCTTCGCGAGTATATGTTGCTGCGCGATCGCGAGCCGGCGCTGGCTCGGACGGTGATCGAAGAAGTGAAGATCGAAATGCGGCTCCGCCGTCTCAGCCGGGAGTTTCGTGAAGCGGGCGAAGTCTCGCCGCGCCGCGCTGAACTGGAATTGGAATTGAGTACACTGACGCATCGACAGGTTGATATTCGAATGGAGCGCCGTGCCGCACGTTTGCGCCATCTTGAGGAGCGCCTCAGAATCGAGCGCGAACGGCTGGAGAGCGATCGAGCACGGCTTGACGCGATCTACAGCGAGCGACTCGAGCGCGTGAAGCGCGGCGAATTCGACGAACCGGCGGATCATCCGCGCAGGCGCGGTCCGGAGTTCGGTTCGTCGGATGACGACGGCGATCAGCCCGATCGGCCGCGCCCGCCGCGCATGCGCCCCGGTCGCCGACCTGATGGACATGAGCCAGAGGGACGCGGCATGGACGGTCCCAGACCGGAAGATGAAACGGGCGCCGGCCCGGATGACATCCGCGGTCCGGACGATCGTGCACCGCGCGGCCGACCGCGCCATCATTCGCCGCCACCGCCGGAGGCGGATGAATAACCGCCTTTCAGTCCGAATGACCGCCGCTCGTGCCCGGATTCACCTGGCGCGTTGACGGACCTTGCTTCGTTCACGATCCATTCCCGTCTTGCGAGTGATCGACTTGTGCCATCGCGCGGTGAGTTGATTCGCCGTCTGGCACGTCTTCGCGCGCGGAACGCCACCGCTTCCTGACGGTCGCGGCGCTGATTAGGCGGCTCTGATTCAGCGGCTCCTCCTGCGCGCCACTTGGCCTTGCCGAGCCTGCGCTTTATGATGGCATTTTATGATTTTCGTCGGATGCGTTCGGGCCGAATCGCTTCGACCGAAATGTGCGAATCCTTGCGGGAGGCTACTGAATGTCGCGGTTGTTTCAGAACATCGTCGATGTCGTCGGCAATACGCCGCTGGTCAAGATCAATCGGATCATCGAGTCAAAGGCCGACGTCTACGCCAAGCTCGAATATCTGAATCCGCTTGCCAGCGTGAAGGATCGAATCGCCAAGTCGATGATCGAAGCCGCGGAACGCGATGGCAAGATCAATCGCGATACTGAGATTATCGAGCCGACCAGCGGCAACACCGGCATCGGTCTCGCCTTCGTCTGCGCCGCGAAGGGGTATCATCTGACGTTGACCATGCCTGAGTCGATGAGCCTTGAACGCCGCGCACTGCTCAAAGCGCTCGGCGCGAAGCTCGTACTCACGCCCGCCACCGAAGGCATGCCGGGCGCGATCAAGCGCGCACGCGAGTTGGTTGCGGAAACCAAGAACAGTTTCATGCCACAACAGTTCGAGAATCCCGCGAATCCACTCATCCATCGCAACACAACCGCCGTCGAAATCTGGGACGACACCGACGGCCGGGTTGATATTCTCGTCTCCGGTATCGGTACCGGCGGCACGATCACCGGCGTCGGCGAAGTCATCAAGGCGAAGAAGCCGTCGTTTCGCTGCGTCGCCGTCGAGCCGGAAGAATCGCCTGTACTGACGCAGGACCGCGAAGGCCAGCCGGCCAAACCCGGCCCGCACAAGATTCAGGGCATCGGCGCGGGCTTCGCGCCGGCCATTCTCAATAAAGATATCTACGACGAGATCGAGCGCGTGAACTCGGCTGACGCCATGGCCTGGGCAAGACGTTCCGCCAAGGATGAGGGGATCCTCTGCGGCATCTCGTCGGGCGCGGCACTGTGTGCGGCGAGTCGGGTTGCGGCACGGCCCGAGAGCGCCGGCAAGCTGATCGTCGTGATTCTCGCGTCGTCGGGCGAACGCTACCTGAGCACGCCATTGTTTACCGAGGCCTGAGACGGGATCATCAGGCAACCGATTTAACTTCGATCTTCCATATCCAAAGCGGAAAGAAAGCAAAGCACACATGACAGTCATCAAAGCAACCAACGTCGTTTGGCACGAAGGGCACGTCGAGCGCGCCGACCGCGCGAAGCTCCTCAAGCAGGGCGGCTGCACGATCTGGCTCACCGGGCTGCCATCCAGCGGAAAGAGCACGATCGGCTTTTCGCTTGAGCATGCCCTCGTGCAGCAGGGCCGGCTTGCTTATGTCCTCGACGGCGACAACATTCGCCACGGGCTGAACAAGAATCTTGGTTTTTCGGCCGAGGACCGCGCCGAGAACATCCGCCGAATCGGCGAAGTCGCCAAGCTCTTCGCCGATGCCGGCATCATTACCATCACCTCGTTTGTCAGTCCCTATCGTGCCGATCGCGATATCGTCCGCAAGCTGCACGAAGAAGCGCGCCTGCCGTTTGTCGAAGTCTTCATCGATACGCCGGTGAACGTCTGCGAGGAGCGCGATCCGAAGGGTCTGTACAAGAAGGCCCGTGCCGGCGAGATCAAGAACTTCACCGGCGTGAGCGATCCATATGAAGCGCCCGAGCGGCCCGAAGTCGTGCTGAAATCGGCTGAGAAGAAGCTGGAGGAATGCGTCGCACAGCTTGCCGACTATCTGGAGAGCCGCGGACTATTGTCCGAGTTCAAGTCATGAAGCGGCACGCCATCGCGATTCTCCTGTGAAGCGTGCAAAACCAGCCTGCACCGGTGCATGGATCGATTTGCACATGCACTCCACGGCATCCGACGGTGGATATGCGCCGGCGCGCCTCATGGAGATGGCCCACGCGCGCGGATTAAAGGCCGTCGCACTGACCGACCACGACACGACCTCGGGCTGCGCCGATGCAGCGCGGTGCGCGGCTGAGTTGGGTCTGGAGTTCATTCCCGGCGTCGAGTTCGAGGCCGCGCATCCGCGCGGCGCACTGCACATCCTCGGCTATTTTGTGGATTCCGCCTCGTCCGCGCTTCAGGCGTTCATGAGCGTTGCATCTGAACGCCGGCGCGAGCGAAACGCGGCGATGCTCGCACGACTAGAGACTCTGGGCATGGGCATCGCTCTCGGCGAGTTCAATCAACGCGATCTCGCGACGCTTTCGCGTCCCCATTTCGCCGACGCGCTTGTGCGCGCCGGGCATGTCCGCAGCTTTCGCGCCGCGTTTGACGAACTGCTCTGTCAGGCCGGCCGCGCCTATGTGCCGCTGCGACTGTCTCGACATCAGGAGGTGATCGCGGCGATCCGCGCGGCCGGGGGGATCGCCTCTCTGGCCCATCCTTCGCGGCTGTGCTGCGAATCGTTGCTGGAGCTGCGCACGATCGTCAAGGCGCTGCACGACGCCGGGCTTGAGGCGATCGAAGTCTGGCATCCCAGCCATTCTCCACGACAGACAGGCGACTACGGTGACATTGCAACGGCACTTGATCTATGCCCGACCGGCGGCTCCGACTTTCATCGGCTGCCGCCCAGGTCCGATCGCGGTGTCGGCTTCGGGCGCGTCCGTGTGGACTATTCGGTGCTTGAAGCGCTGCGCGCGCGACACTCGTCTAGAAAATGATCGAATTATTTTTTGCGGCCGCGCTCGCCGTAAGCCCATCCAATTCCAGGGGAGCGATTTCATATAAAAGATGAATATTCAATGAGTTACGTGATTGGCTGGCGACGCAGTCCGGTCGCACGATTGAGTTCTCGCGTACCCAAAGAGCCGTCACGCGGGAAAAAAGACAACTGCATAACTTAACTTGGGCTTTTCCGTAGCCGAACCATTCATCAGCACCGGGTAAAGGACCTCGGGCTAACCCAATCATCTGATGAGAGGACGAAACAAAATGACGAACTATGGAAACATCACGAAGTCGACGTACCAGGCGGACATCAAGCGAAAGCAGGCGTTCTTCAATCGCTGCAAGCGACGATTTGTCGTCGCCAACAGCCCCGCCGAGCGCCAGTTCCTCAAGAGCGAAGCCACGCGAATTTGCACCGAACTGAAGCAGTGCTGCAAGGTCTGGAAGAACAACAACTGGGGTAGCTTCGGCTGGATCACCAAGGGCTTCACCGTCCAGAACTTCAACATGGTCAAGGGCGGAACGCGCAAGACCATGAACACCCGCAACAGCTTCGGCACACGCACGACGACCTCCTCGCGGCGCACGACCGGCGGCCGCACGTATGCCAAGCGCACGAGCTGGGGCCGCACGAACGGCACCGGCACGCGCTCGAATGCTTCGCGCATGAACTACGTCGCCTGGTAAGTCGAACCGCGCGAGACTTCGGATTCGCGCGACTTCGCAACGCAGATATTCCGCTCGGGATCGCGGGAAGCGTCGAATAAGACGGTTCGGAACGATCCTGGGCAACAGGTTTCGCCAAGGCCCCGCTACGGCAGACACGCCGCAGCGGGGTCTTGTGTTTTCCACTTCGTGCGCGCGGCACGTCGTTTGGCCGAGTATCGCGCTCAGGCTGTGATCAATGGCGTCACCGCGAATGCCTCAACATCGATCAATCCGAGGTTCGTCAGCTTGAGCTTGCCAATGACCGACAGGCTGAGGAATGCAAGACACATGAACGGCTGAGCGTATGTGCAGCCCAGAGAAGCGGCCGCGTCCGATAGTCGGCGTAGCTGTGCGGCCGTCGTCTCGGCGTCGGCATCACTGACGAGGCCTGCGATGGGGAGCGGCACATCCGCCAGTATACGACCGTTTTCGACGGCCACCCACCCGCCTTGTATCGCGGTGAGATGATTCAGCGCGGCGAGAATGTCTTCGTCGTTCATTCCTACGGCGATGAGATTATGCGCATCGTGTGCCACGCTGCCCGCGATTGCTCCGCTCCGCAGCTTGAAGCCACGGGCGAAGCCTCGCCCGATCTCGCCGCTGGCGCGATGCCGCTCAACCACGATCATCTTCGCCAGATCGCGCGTCACATCCGCGATCAACTCGCCATTTCGCACGGCGGCCGTGTCGATCGATCGTTCCGTATCAATGCGATTATCGAGCACTTCGATGACATGAATGCGCGGCGCCGATCCCGCGGGCGTACCGGGATCACAGCGAATCTTCAAGTCCATCAGCGAGAGCGGCTTGATGCGCACCGTCTCGCGCCCGTCGCCTCCGGCCGGCTTCGGCGTCGGTGCGATACAGCGGCCGCCTTCGGCGATGAGCCGCCCGCCGACATACGTCTGCGCGACGCGGCAATCGGCCAGATCATCCAGCACGACGAAATCGGCCCGCCAGCCCGGCGCAATGGCGCCGGTGTTCGGCAGTCGGAAATATCGGGCCGCGCTCCAAGTGGCGAGGCGAATGGCGAGAATCGGATCCATCCCGGCCGCGATGGCTTTGCGGATCATGAAGTCGATGTGCCCCTCATCGAGCAGGTCGCGCACGTCCTTGTCATCGGTACAGAACATGAAGCGATCGGCGGTCGCAGGCGTTACCAGCGGCAGCAGCGCCGCGAGATTCCGCGTCTGTGAGCCTTCGCGGATCATGATGTGCAGGCCCAGCCGCAGCTTCTCGGCGGCTTCGTCGGCACTGATGCACTCGTGGTCGCTCATGATGCCGGCGGCCGCATACGCGCAGAGGTCTCGACCGCCGACCGACGGTGCGTGGCCGTCGATGACGCGACCGTGGCACATTGTCAGCTTCTCAAGCACGCCGGTGTCGCCTTGGATGACGCCAGGGTAGTTCATCATCTCGGCGAGTCCGAGCACGCGCGGATGCGTCAGAAACGGCCGCAGCGCTTCGGCATCCAGCGTCGCCCCGGCCGATTCCAGCGGGCTGGCCGGCACGCACGAGCTGAGCATGACAAAGACGCGGATCGGCGCATCTTCCGAGGCATTCAACACATACGAGATACCGTCCGCACCCATCACATTGGCGAATTCATGCGGATCGGCCATGACGGCCGTTGTGCCCCGTGCGGCCACGACGCGGGCATATTCCTGCACCGTGAGGATCGACGATTCGATGTGAACATGAGCATCGATGAATCCGGGGCAGACATGTCTTCCGCCGAGATCGACTGTCCTCTCGGCCCGGTAACCGTTGCCAATTCCAGCGATTCGATCACCC
>CAZRFP010000110.1:0-15060 GCA_964599535.1 uncultured Planctomycetaceae bacterium | reverse complement strand
GAGATCGTGTCCCTGCCCCCGGCGATCTTCGTCGCGATGAAGCCGAACGCGGCGATCCACGCGGCCGAGCCGAGTGAAACAATGCCCAGCCGCCCATCCTGAAAACGCTGCCACCAGTCGCATAAGACGAATGACGCGATGCACGGCAGCGTCCATTTGACCGCCGACGATTCAATCCACCCGGCGCCAATCAAAAGCCCATTCAGGACGAAGACAAGACCTCCGGCAATGGCAGCAAAAAACAGCCCGCCGGTCCAATGTTTGGAGGGCCGCTCGTTGCGCAGCGAAAGCCGATGCCACAAAAAAGCCCCAACCACGACCGCGAGGCAGTGCAGCGAAACTGCGACGCCGAACTCGAAGGGTTTTTCACGGATGATCGCCACCGCCGCCCCGGCGCCGACGCACGCGAGCAGCGCTTTCCCAATCGGCTCGGCAGGCCGCGCTGTAAGAGCGACGGCCGCGCCGTTGACCGCTGCGCCGTATTCATCGTGAGCGGCGCGATGATCGCCGCCGCCGAATCGACCGTCGGAACCGGCGATACGACCGCCGCCCGGACTTTCCGCGCGAGGAGAAATCACCGGCGGCGCACCGATCCGGCCGACGTTGCTGCTGCCGCCGCCGATCATGACGCCGCCGACCATCACATCATCGCCGGCGAGAACGCCCGCCTTGCGAACCGCGCGAGCGGCAAGTGTCGAGATGCTTGCCGGTTCGAAAGTCGCCACCGATCGGCTGAGATCATCGACCTCGAACAACTCGGCCACCAGCTCGTTCACCGTCTGATATCGATCGCGCGGATCCTTGGCCAGGGCCTTGCGAATGACCTGGCCGAAGGGAGCCGGAAGCTCGTCCACTTCGGGCTGGGCGGTCAGGTGCTTCATCAATACTTCGCCCATGCTCGAACCGCTGAACGGCACGCGCCCGAGCAGCATCTCGTAGAGGATCACGCCGAGAGCGTAGATATCAATTGTGCGGTCGTAGTTGCCGCTGCCGACTTCCGGCGCCATGTAATGCACCGTGCCGACGCTCACGGTCTGCCCGGAGTGCTGGCTCGCCGCCATCATCTTCGACAGACCGTAATCGCCAATCTTCACGTAACCGTCTTCGTAGAAAATGTTGCCGGGCTTCAGATCGCGATGCACGATGCCGCGATCGTGCAGGTAAGCGAGGCCCTTTGCAATTTCTCGCACGAAATATGCGGCCTTCTGCGGACCGAGGCCCTTCGGCTCCTCATTCATCAGGTCCCGCATGGAGACGCCGTGGACGAACTCCATGATGACGAAAAACTCGCCTTGTGCATTCTGCTTGATGTCATGGAGATCGACGAGATAGGGGCTTTTCAAGTTGAGGCAGTGCGTCGCGCCGCGCAGCTCGGCCTGGGGATTTTCGCGGAGATACTTCAGCGCGACTTCCTTGCCGCCGTCGCTCACAGCGTAGTACACCTCGCCGAATCCGCCGCGCCCAACGCCGCGCTGAATCGTGTAGCCCGGCAGTGGCCTGTCACCTTGATTAAAGCGGAACGACATCGCTGAACACCCTCAATTCGCTGTTAGAGCCTCGACTGACCTCTTGAACAATATCCCGCGAGCACGTGACGACGATGATCGACGATGATTGACGGCGACCCTTTGTTCTTAGCCTATCACGCGGCCAGTGCTCGGCGCACTGTTCAAAGCGCTGGCGGTGAATCGCAGATCGCCAATGGCGATGGCCGCGCCGAATTCAACCGGCGTCGCTTCACTCGCACCGCCGATCGGCTTCACATACATGCGGCCACCCCGCTCAATCAACACAAAATCTCCCCGACCGCCCGACGCCGGCACATGGCACTCGCGAGCGCCGCCGATCAACACAGGCCCGCTCCACAAGATCACGCGGCGGCAATCGTTGTCCATCCTTACGCCTTCGCCCAGTTCCAGTAGCGCGGCGCTGCTCTTGAGGCTCGGCCGTCGAAACTTCAAACGAAAACGCTTGCCCAATCGAACGCGGTCTCCGTCCTGCAACAAGGCGTGATCCACGTTCGACCCGGCCAGTTCGACCCCTGACTGCGAAACAACAAAGTAGTCTTCACCGGCGCGGACGATCTCGGCGTGTCGATCGGACAAGTCGCTGACAAGCTGGACATCCGCCGTCGCTCCCGGACCGGCACGACCAATGCTGACGCGATCGCCGCGAACCAGCAAGAAGCTGCCGACGCCGTCCATCCGAAGCAGGATGCGCCGCGGAAGCCCCGGCGTCGGCGGCAATACGTCGGCGCTCGGCGATCCTGTCCCGTGCGGCACCTCTCGGGCGATCGGCGGCCGCGCCACGGCCGGCAGTGTTTCACCATTTAAACCTGGCATTTCCCTCGGCTTCCGCGACATCGAGCGATTCTGCGCAGAGACCAGCAATCCGAGCGGACCTTCCATCACCGCCTCGACGGCGCTTTCGATGGTATCCAAGTGGCTTCGAGCCTCGGCGGCCCACGGCGCATTCTGGCTGATCTTCGCCAATCGACCCAGCGCCAGCGCGGCGCGCGAATAGTCATGGTCCAATAGCGCCTCCGATGCGGCACTCGCGTGACGCATGAGGTCTTCCATTTCCACGCGAGCAGCGCTGCGGCAGTCAAGATCGACAAGCACCTCCATGTCCTGCCGGGCGCGATCGAGCCGGCCGCTCTCGAACGCTGCTCGCACGCGCTCGACGGCACGATCGACGAGGCGATGCTCCGTCTCTGACAGCCCTTCCAGCTTTGCATGAAGCGACTTTGCGATACGAATCTGCCGCGACGCGTTGTGAAGATCGTCGCGCTCCAGCGCACTTCGGGCGATCGCCAGCGCATCCGACGCCTGCTGGGCCTGCCGATCTATCGCCGAAGCAAGTGCTTCACGGGCAGGATCATTCAGAGGTGCGCGTTGCAGCGCTTCGGCCGCGCCGACCAGGCTGCCTGCATCGGCGCGCCGCCGCGCGTCATTCAGAGCATCGGCCCGGAGCCTGTCGGCCGCATGATCCGCGGCCAGCGCGGCCTGTGCGCGATGCCGCCATTCGTTCACCTTCTCTAATGAATAACCACACTGCCCGGCACGATCGAAATCCGAGATGGCCCCGACAAAATTCCGCGACATGAGGCGCTCCTGTCCGCGCTCAAAAAAAGCCGTTGCCAGCGATTTGCACAGCCGTTGAACACGGTCGTTGCCGGCCAAGTCCCGTGAGATCGCGGTTTCGAGGGCCTCATCGATCCGCCCTTGAGCGAGGGCGTCCTCAGCCGCTTTGATTCGCACTGACGCCAATCGACCGAACATTCCGAACTCCTGACGCCTGTTTCGTTTGATCGCGTTTCGCCGACTGCCGCTAACGCTCGATATTGTAACGAGTTGCAGAAAACATGGGCATGGTCCGTTTCGGTGGAGCGCCTGTGGGCCGCTTGATCGAAAGCCACTCCCGACTAAGAGGGTATTCCGCCGGCAACCGCCAATTATTTTCGAGACTTCGCAATTGCGACGAAATTGCGTCGAACCCCTCTAACCTTGCGCCCCGCCCCCTGTCTTATCCCTCGTAGGGACCGACGAGAAGTCGGACGTCGGAATCCTGAGAAAAGGCTCTTTAACGCGATTCGCCGGTCGTAAGTCTGCGGAGACCGACGGCGAATCGCGCCACGTGATCAAGGCTGGTTCACAGCTTCAATCGGGGAGAAAAGATCATGTCCGCCAAGCACACTCGCACATGGCTTACGCTCGCAAGCTGCTTCGCAATGACGCTCGCCGTCGGATGTAACGGGCGATCAAGCCGCGATTTCCGATCCGTTGACTTCGGCCTCGGGTTTCTGCCGGTCTTTGGCGGTGGCTACTACGAGGAAGTCTATTACGAAGATGGCTGGTTCGGTGGCGGCTGGTTTGATGACGGCTGGGGCTATTGGGAAGACGACTGGGGTTACTGGGATGACGGCGGTTACTGGGAAGACGACTGGGGCTACTGGGATGACGGTGGCTACTGGGAGGACGACTGGGGCTATTGGGATGATGGTGGTTACTGGGAGGACGACTGGGGCTACTGGGAAGACGACTGGGGCTATTGGGATGATTGGTACGACTGGTGACATCGCATGAGCAAGCGAACTGATCCATGCGCCGTTTTATAAACAAAATCAACTTTCCGCTGCCTTGTGAATAACGCGGCGAGAGGACTCGGGCAAACGAACGGCTGACTGCCGCAAGAACGTAGAGAAAGGACTTCACCGCCGGCTCCCTTCCTTCCCCCGACCGACCGCGATTCGCGGTCATCCGACAACCCCCGGCGGACACCCCGCGATCGCCGTGCGACCAACAAGTCGCGCGGCGATCGCACTTTTCCGGTTAAGCCGTCAAAAGGCTGTCTGATTCTCGTTCTCCTTGCGAACGCCCCGCCGCTGCCCTATCCTCACATCATGCCTGCGATGCAGATCGTCGCCTTGTGCCCACTTAACTCGTGCCGCCCCCTCATCACCTGCATTGCTCGACGAACGGAGTCGCTCCGGTGAAACAGGTCAGCCTGCCCATCCATTCAAACCATCACGCCTTACGACCGACGCACGAGCGCATTCGCGAATACTGCGGCCTTTTCGGCGTCTGGGGGCGCGCGGACGCCGCTGAACTGACCTACCTCGGCATCTATGCCCAGCAACACCGAGGACAGGAGGCTGCCGGCATCTGCACCGTGCGCGACGGCACGATCCTGCGACACGCGGCGCTCGGTCTTGTCACACAAGCGTTTTCACCTGCCACTCTGGAGACATTGACCGGCGGCGCGGCGATCGGCCACGTGCGTTACTCCACGACCGGCTCGTGCAGCGAGATCAACTGCCAGCCCCTGCTCGTGAATTATGCACGAGGCCAAGTCGCCGTGGCCCACAACGGCAACCTTGTCAACGCCCTCGCGCTTCGCGCCGAATACGAGGCACGCGGCGCGATCTTTCAAACATCGAGCGATACCGAGGTCATTCTGCATCTGCTCGCCGGGCCGGCCTGCGACGACACGCCGGATCCACTGACGTCAGTACTGCGCGAGCTGCGCGGGGCATTCTCGCTGCTGTTTATCTTCCCCGATCGAATCGAAGCCGTGCGCGATACACAGGGCCTTCGGCCATTGTGCATCGGACAAATGGAAGATGGTTCATACGTCGTCGCCAGCGAAACGTGCGCGCTGGACATTGTCGACGCAGAATACGTCCGAGACGTCGCGCCCGGCGAGATCGTCACGCTCTCCGATCGCGGGCTGTCGAGCCGATTTTTCGCACGGCCAAGCGAGATCGCGCCGGCCCACTGCATCTTTGAGCATGTTTACTTCGCCGATCCATCGAGCAACGTGTTCAATCAGAACGTGCATGCCTTTCGCGTGGCATCTGGCCGTCGGCTCGCACAGGAGGCGCCGGCCGATGCCGACATCGTCATACCGGTGCCGAACGCCGCGCGCTGTGCCGCGATGGGCTACAGTGAAGTCAGCGGCATTCCCCGGGCGCGCGGCTTCACGACGAATCATTACATGGGCCGCAGCTTCATCCTGCCGACACAGCATCAGCGCGATCTGGCGGTGCGTATGAAGCTCAACGTCATTCGCGAAGCGGTGCGCGGCAAGCGCCTGGTCGTCGTTGAGGATTCGGTGGTGCGCGGCACCACGACACGCGGCAAGATGGGCGCGCTGCGAAAAGCCGGCGCGGCCGAGATTCATCTGCGCGTCGCCAGCCCGCCGATTCGTCACCCGTGCTACTACGGCATCGACTTCCCGGATCAGGCCAAGCTGATCGCCAACGGCCGGACGGTGGAGGAAATTCGCGCTTATCTCGAGGTCGATTCGCTCGCGTACCTTTCGCATGACGGCCTGCTTAGCTGCGCCCGCGAGGCGGCGGGGCACTACTGCACCGCATGTTTCTCCGGCAAGTACCCCGTCCGGGTCGACGCGCCCCTGGACAAGCTAAGCATGGAAAAACACCCTCTTACGCGCTGAGACAGAGCTGTGGCACCGGCGTCTCGCCGGTGTCAACATGCATCGCCCTTAATCCGAACACGAAGCGCCAGCGAGTGCGCCGATCAGAGCCGCGACCGCAAGGAAGCGGTGGGCCGAGATTGCGAACGTGTCGAATCGAATGCGATCTCATCAGAGCACAAACCCATCCGAGCACCAAGCGACAGCGAGCAAGACTGAGCACGCACGGCGTACGATCTTGTATTGTCGCGCCGTTCACGCGCGGAACGCCACCGCTTCCTTACGGTCGCGGCCCTGATTATGCGGCTCTGAATTCGCGCTCTGATGGCACGGCTCTCATTGGGCCATGGCGCAAATTCTGCCGTGCACGGACCGCCGCCGATGCACTTCGGTGGCGATTCCGCAAACTCCGATACACATAAGACGCGGATCGCAGGCTGCGGCCTACGCACCCGGCGCATCCGCGCGCCTTCGCCGAAGATCGAGCAAAACGAACTTGAGGCCATTCCTCATCCGCCACCATCGGCGCGTCATGATCTGCGGATCGTGCCTGCTCACGCTTGCGACGATCGAACTGATCGTACGGAGCGGCGCGCCCGTGCTGCGCGCCTACGACGAAGCCACCTACCAGAAAACGCTCGATGCACTCGATGCGTCCGGCCGGCCGGACATTGTCATCCTCGGATCATCCCGCGCAGGCTATGCGCTCGATCCCGCGGTCGTCGAGCGCATCACCGGCCGCCGCGCATTTAACGCCTACATCCCCGCTACAAAAGTCGTCGAGTGGAACGTGCTGGCGCGGCGCATGTTCACGAATCACAAGCCGCGCCTCGTGATCCTCGGCATCAACGCCAGTGAAGTCCGCGCCGATTACACGCCGACGGAAGCGGCGCGTCACGCCTTTAACTGGAACGACTTTGTCGAATCTATCCGTGTCGACGGCTTTTCGCTGGATGTCGCCGGCGCCTACGCCCGCCGAGCGCTGTCTCCCCTCTGGGCAACTTACCAATTTCGCTACGAACTGAGCCTCTGGGCCGGAGAACAATTCGACACCTTGTTGCCCACGCAGGCCCAAATCGCCCGCGAACATCGTGAGCGCGCGTTGCGACCGTTTCCCGAAAACGGCTATCGCCACCCCTGGCTGTTCGGCCGCCAGCGCATGAATCTGACGCAGCGCCTTCTCGCGGCCGGACTGTCGCGGCAGTTCGCAACGTGCCCCCGATTCGACCCGAACTGCGCGACGTTCGAGCGATTCGAACAACTGCTGGATCATTTCCGCGCGGAAGAAATCCGCGTCGTCGTCGCATACGTGCCGAACAGCCCCGGCACCGAACAGCGATGGATCGACACCGAGCCGCTGCTGACCGAGCGCATCGCCGGCGTTTGCTCCGCAAAGGACGTACCTTTTCTGCATTGGAATGTGAACGACCTGCCGCGGACTGACGACGACTACATCCACGAAACCCACGTCGGCTTGTCCCTCGGCCGCCAAATCACCGCCCGCATCGCACACTACATCCAGTCGCACGCGCTGCTGGACGCACCACACGGCGCAAACGATCGAAGGCTGGCCTCGACGGAGATCGAGCCGTGATTTTCTCCACGTGGCTGTTCGGACTGTTCTTCCTGACCGTCTTCGCGGTCTATTGGCGGCTGCGATCGCGCGCCGGGCGACATGTCTTCCTGCTCGCCGCCAGCTACGTCTTCTACATGACGTGGAATCCCTGGCTCGTGCTGCTCATCCTCGGCTCAACCGTGCTCGATTACGGTGTCGGCCGCGGCCTGGAGCGCGTCGAATCGTCGCGCGGCCGAAAGTTCCTGCTCCTACTCAGCCTCGTCGGCAATCTGGGCGTACTCGGCTTCTTCAAATATGCCGACTTCTTCATCCTGTCGTTTCGCGAAATGGTCGCGGCCTTCGGCATCACCACCAACCTCACGACCCTGTCGATCCTTCTGCCCGTCGGAATCAGCTTCTACACCTTTCAGACGATGAGCTACACGATCGACGTCTATCGGCGCGTCATTCCGCCCATGCGATCGTTCGTCGATTTCTCGCTCTATGTCTCGTTCTTTCCGCAGCTCGTGGCCGGACCGATCGTCAAAGCGAAGGACTTTCTCCCGCAGCTTCAGACGATCAAGCGGTTCGACTGGCAGCGCATCGACTCCGGCATCGTCCTGTTCATGCTCGGTCTGACGAAAAAACTACTGATCGCCGATCAACTCGCCACGCTCGTCGACCCCGTCTTCGCCGATCCGTCGCGCTATTCCACGCGCGATCTGTGGCTGGCGATGTTCTGCTGCAATGCACAGGTCTTCTGCGATTTCTCCGGCTATACCGACATGGCCATCGCCGTCTCGCGCATGCTCGGGTTCGACCTTCGCCCGAACTTCGCCAACCCTTACCTGGCCGTCAACCTCGGCGACTTCTGGCGGCGGTGGCACATCTCCCTCTCCACCTGGCTGCGCGACTATCTCTACTTCCCCCTCGGCGGATCGCGCGGCGGAAAGTGGAAGACCTATCGCAACCTGATGATCACCATGATCCTCGGCGGACTGTGGCACGGGGCGAGCTGGACCTTCGCCATCTGGGGCGCGATCCACGGCGCAGCGCTCGTCGTCGGCAAGGCGATCGGATGGGTCAGGCGCGAATCCGACGAAGACGCCGCGCGACAAAGCATGATCAGTCGCTACGCCGGCATCGCGGCGGGCTGGCTCATGACGCTGCTCATCGTTCACATTGCCCGCGTGTTCTTCCGATGCCAGCCCGTCATCCTGCCCGGCCACGCCGAACCGGAGCCGACGATCAACGCGCTGAATCGTGCCGCCTGGTATGTGTACCACCTCTTCATACCGGCCGAGCCGATCGACGCGCTCTGGCTGCCGAACAAGTCGGCGATGATCGCCCTGCTTGGCGTCATGTTCGCCATGCAGGTCTATGACGAATGGGTGAAGCGCGGTCGCCCCGGCATCCGCCTGCCCGCGCCGGTCGCCGGAATGGCCTACGGCCTTTGGATCTTCGCCATCGTGCTGCTCAGCCCGGCGAATACCAATCCGTTCGTTTACTTCCAATTTTAGACGCTGCTTTCGAGCGGTTCGCCATGCCGGGCGCTGCGCTTCGGCATGCCACCAGCCGAACACGACTCCATTTCTCCGGCCCGAGCGAGGCCACACGTCCGATGAGTGGACTATTTACGCCCATGAACGGACCCTTCATGCCCACAAGCGGAGCCTTTGGTCCACCGAGCGGAGCATTCGGTCCACGCAGCGGAGCGTTTGGTCCACGCAACGGACCATTTGGTCCACCGAGCGGAGCATTTGGTCCACGCAGCGGAGCATTTGGTCCACGCAGCGGAGCATTTGGTCCACCGAGCGGAGCGTTTGGTCCACGCAACGGACCATTCATGGCCACGAGCGGAGCATTTATGGCCACGCGCGGAGCAATGATGGCCACGCGCGGAGCAAAAATGGGCTGAAATGCGCTGCACAGGGCCATTTACCGTCCACAAATAGCCTCGATTTCACAACGCAGCGTCACCACCCTGTCACGCACGCCCCGCGATGCCGCGTGCCAATACTGAAAACCCGCATCCGCAAACCCACGGATGACCGATCCGTGGGCGCGGAAAGTTCAAACTGCCGTGCGGCCGGTGGCGATGGAAGGGGTCGATCTTGCCATCACCGGTTCACGCCCTGCCGCAGGCCTCGCGATACATGCGCGCATACTCGGGCATCAGCGTCGGCCAGGCGAGGCGCTTCCGGACCCATGCACTTCCGCGCTCGCCCATTGATCGGCGCTCCTCATCGGAAAGCGCGACGATCTGCCGCAGCGCCGCGGCGATGCTTCGCCGATCGGGCGAAACGACGCGGCCCGCGCCGATCTCTTCAACCTCAGGCATGTTGCAGGCATCCGAGATGAGCACCGGCAGCCCGGCGGCCATCGCTTCGAGAATGGACATGCTCAGGCCTTCGCTCTTGCTCGGCTGAAGGAGCAGCGCCGAACGCTTCAGCGCTGCGCGAACTTCCTCGCGGCTCAGCATGCCCGTGAAGGTCACGCGATTGCCAAGTCCCTTGCGCGTGATGGCGGCCTGCAGCATGGGCAACATGCCGAATTCGTCCGGCCCGGCGACGACGAGATGCCACGCGTTCCCGGCCGCGAGCGTATCAAAGCAGGCGCGCATCGCCTCGATGATGCCCTTCTGCTCGGAAATGCGCCCGAGAAAGAGCACCCACTTCGCGCCGGCCATGTTCGGAAATCGCGCCTCCAGCGCCGAGGCATCGGGCAGGCTCTCATACTCCGCGAGATTCACGCCGTTCGGTATGACGACGACATTCTGATTGAAACCCAGCGCCCGGATGTGCAGCGCTTCCCCTTCCGCCAGCGCATGCAGGCAGGCGGCGGCGCGAAGATTTCGATGCTCAAACAACCAGCCGACCGGCCGCTTTTTCCACGCGCTTCGACGCCACGCCCACGGCATCATCATGCTGTGCGGCGTGATGATCAGCGGCTTGCCGGCGCGTCGGGCCGCCTTGCCGGCTGTCCAGTTCTGACCGGCCCACAGCCCGTGCAGATGCACGACGTCGGCGGTATCGACCAGCGCGGTGATCTCGCGATCAAAGGCCTTTGATCGCCCCAATCGTGAGCCGGCGTTCGCCGGAAAGCTCAGCACATCGACGCCGTCGACAGGTGCCGGCGTGCCGAACCGATCGCCCGAGAGAACCGCCAGTCGGCAGGACAGACCGGCCGCCGTCAACTGTTGCGCCAGCATCGGAAGTACGCGTGCAATGCCGCCCCAACTGGGATCGAGCGACTGGGTGACATGAAGAATCTTCATCCGGCGCCTCGAAACAATCGAACAGGTCAAAAATAAACCGTTGTCGGCCACGCGATCGTGCGTACCGCGCGAGTCGTTTACCGGCCGATAGCCTATCGCCGACGAGATCGAACGCAATCGAAGCGCTTTTCGGCGGCGCGGCGCGTCCCTATGATCGTGCGCACATGTGCGGAATTGCAGGGTACATTCGATCGGCCGGTCTGCTCGCTCCCGACGTCCTAAGCGAAATGACGCGCCGCCTCGCGCATCGCGGACCGGACGGCACGTCGCACAGGACACAGCCGCGCCACGGCTTGGCGCTCGGCCACACGCGCCTCAAAGTGCAGGACCTCACCGACGCCGCCGAGCAGCCCATGCAAACGGACGACGGCTTGGGCGTGCTGACGTTCAACGGAGAAGTCTATAACTTTCAGGCGCTGCGCGATGAGCTGCGCGCCGACGGCGCGGCGTTTCATTCAACCGGCGATACGGCCGTCCTGCTCGAACTCTGCCGGCGCGATCCGTCGATGGGCTTTCTGCCGCGGCTCAACGGCATGTTTGCGTTTGCTTATTGGGAGGAACGATCGCAGTGCCTGACACTTGCGCGCGATCGCACCGGCGTAAAGCCGTTGCTTTGGACGAAGCTGCCGGAAGGTGGGATCGCCTTTGCATCGGAGATGCACGCGCTGCGGCCGGTCATTCGCGATCCGTCGATACAGCCGCGCGCAGTGAATCAGTTGCTCTCGCTCGGATTCATCGCCGCGCCGGATACGATCTTCCACGGTGTGTACAAGCTGCGGCCCGGACATCTGCTGCGCTATCGCGACGGGCAGATCGAGGTTCGCGAGTGGGCGCCGCCTTTGCCGAGTGATACAGACGTGCGCGACATCGAAGAAGCCAAGGCGCGCGTGCGAGACCTGCTCGCCGAAGCCGTGAAACTGCGGCTCATCGCCGATGTGCCCGTCGGCGTTTTTCTCTCCGGCGGCATCGACTCGGCCATTGTCACGGCGATGGCCGCGAGGGCCTCGTCCAGCCGCGTGAAGACATACTCAGTGTGCTTTCCGGATGAGCCGTTCTACGACGAAAGCCGTTATGCGGAATCCGTGGCGCGAATGCACGGCACGACCCACACCGCCCTGCCGCTGTCCCTTCGCGACGTACAGGACATCATCCCGTCGGTTCAATCACACATCGGCGAACCTTTTGCCGACAGCTCGGCGCTGCCAACGTACCTGCTCAGCCGATTGACGCGGGCACATGTGACGGTGGCACTAAGCGGCGACGGCGCGGACGAACTCTTCGCCGGTTACAACCGCTACGCCGCCGCAACGCTCATTGAGCGCTACGGATGGTTCGCGAGAACGCCGCTCTACGGCTTCTCAAGGCGGCTGATCGAGGCCCTGCCCGCAAAACGCGAGACGCGACTGGGCGGCGCGATCAGCATGTTGAAGCGCGCGATCCGTTCGATGGACCCGGACCAGGTCATGCGTCATGCCAACTGGATGCGCACATCGGATGATCGTACGTTCGCCCGGCTGTCTAAAAGCCCGCAGGAGGCGTCACGGGCCGTGCGGGAAGTGAGTCAGCTTCTGTGGAAATTTCGGGGCGATCCAAAAGACGACGACAATCTGAACCGGCACTTGATGACGGAGTGGCGATTGTCGTTGCCGGACGACATGCTGACCAAGGTTGATCTGATGTCGATGGCGCACGGATTGGAAGTTCGATCGCCATTTCTCGATTGTCGTCTCGTCGAAGCCGTGATGCCGATGAGCTGGCGCTGGAAGCTTCGAGGATACCGAAAGAAGCAGCTCTTGATCGACGCTTTTCGAGAGGAGTTGCCGCCAGAGTTACACAATCGGCCGAAGAAGGGATTTGAAGTACCGATCGGTCCGTGGCTACGCGGTCCGCTGCGGGAATTTGCGGAGCGGCTCATTCAACAGGATCGGTGTTTTTTCGGGACGATACTCAGTCGCGAAGGCGCATTGGCAACGCTGGACGATCACGCGCGCGGCCGGGCCGACCACAATTTCTGCTTGTGGGCGCTGGTTTCACTTCTGGCCTGGCAGCAGAACCACGCCGCCCATGTGCCTGTCGCGCCTGATCGAGAACGGGCTTAGCCTCGTTTGTAAACGGTCTCGACGGCAGACCAAGAGCTGCTTCACAACTTTGAGCGTCCGAAAAGTCAGTTGAAACCGCAAAAATCCCGTCTAGACTTTACTGGGCGAGCCGTTTAATAATGGTCTGTAAGAAAGTTCAATTGCAGTTTTGTTTGGACGCATCTGAGTGACCTTTGGTCGGCGAACCTCAAGTCTATTTCGCCGCAGGCGGGTGACGCCCGCGTGGCGTTCAGATTTACAATTCGAGCAGTTTCACGATTGATGCGGCGATTGAACGTAACGCATCGATTGGTTTCGAAGCGCGCGTCTCCGTTTCTCGAATAGCCGCCGATAAACCGATTGTTCGGCTGATTGACTTTTCGCTGCGAACCGGAATGAATCGTATAGTGGCAGCCTATTTTGAGTTGGGCAGGCATGAATTCCGACAGAATAAAGAAAAACCTTGGAAGGGCGAAGAAATGACGAAGAACGTTAAAACTCTCCGAACCTGTTTGGCCATCGCTTTCGGCACGCTGATCGCGCCGACTTTGGCCATGGCCGAACCCATGTTTTTCTCCTCGCGCGCGAGCATTATTTACCGCTTTAACCTGACAGATCCCCCTGAGACATTTGAAATGGCGGATCGCTTCGGCTCCATGTCGGCGGATACAGACGGCAACATCTGGTTGGCCGGACGCCTCGATCCTGACGACGATACGTTTCTGGATCTTTACACACTTGACGATCCCTGTGGAATACCAAAGCTCGTTCATCAGGGAAGCTATTTGCCGCGGCGCACGGGTTCGATGACGTTCATCGGCAACACAATGTACGTCACCTACCTCGACGACAACTCTCCGAGTCATATTCTCGCGGCCGTTGACGTGGTTAACCAGACCGTGACGGTCATCGGAGAGACCGGCAAGATTCTGGCGAACGTCGAATCGACCGCCTTCGATCCGTTTACGAACATCCTCTACGGCATCAACAACGGCTCTTTCGACGCCATTGAACCCAAACTGCACACGATCGACTGGCAGCTTCTGAACGGGCCGGACCCGCTTGCGACTGTTGTCGGTCCCACAGGACGCCCCAGTTGGACATCCGGCGGCGACATGTACGACGGCACCTACTATCACCTCGTTTCTTACTTCGTGCCGAATGATGGCGGCCACACGATCGAACTCGGCACGATCAATCTGAATACCGGTGCGTTCAGCCCAGTTCGCATCGTCGACAGCGCCGTTCCGACGGGCACAATCGGTCTCGCAATTCTGGACATTCCAGAGGGTAGTTCGTGTCCGACGACCGGCGCGTGCTGCTTCCCTGGCGAAGGATGTGCGATTCTGTCTCAGGCTACGTGCGAAATGTACGAAGGCATCTATCTCGGCAACGACATCCCTTGCGACAACGACGCGGATGGCGATGGTGTGCTCGATTGCGACGATGCCTGTCCGGACACGGTCGAAGGCGCGACGGTCGACGAAAACGGTTGCAGTTGCGAACAGATCGAAGATGAGGAACCGCCCGTCTTCGTATTCTGCTTCGAAGGTTTCGAGATTTTCACCGAGACCTGCACGTACACGCTTCCCGACTTCACGGACGATGGAAAGGGACCCATCGCCACTGACAACAGCCAGCCGGCTTGCTTCCTCGAAATTACGCAAACCCCGCCGCCCGGCACCGAAGTCGGCCCCGGAGAGACCGTGATTGAAATCAAGGCAACCGACGCCTCCGGCAATATGGCGACCTGCACGTTCACCATTACCGTGCTCGCCGATCCCTGCCTCTGCGGAACCGATAAAGAACCGCCGGTCATCGAAGTTTGCCCCGAACCGGTAACGCTCCAGGCCGACACCAGTTGCACGGCGCAGATTCCCGATCTGACGGGCGATGTCCTCGCATTCGACAATTGCGAGGAACCGCCCTCACAAGGCAACGGCAACAATGAAAATGATAATCAAGGCCCTTCGTCGGTCACGTTGGGTGTCAACCCCGGCCTGACCATTACTCAAGACCCGCCCGCCGGCACGAGCGTGGGCATTGGCCAGACGGTCGTTACGATCATCGTAACGGACGCCAACGGCAACACCGCGAATTGCGAAACGACGATTACCATCGAACAAGGCGAGTGCATTAACGAGTGCGATCCCGATGTCACTCCGCCGGTAATCGAAGGCTGTCCGGAAGTCGCCGAGCTTAACGCAGGCCCC
>CAZRFP010000109.1:0-15077 GCA_964599535.1 uncultured Planctomycetaceae bacterium | reverse complement strand
AGCGGCGTTCGCAGCTTCGTCTCGGTGCAGGGCAGCCTGTGCATGTATCCGATCCTCACTTACGGCAGCGAAGAGCAGCGGCAGCGGTGGCTGCCGGGAATGGCCCGCGGCGAACTCATCGGCTGCTTCGGTCTGACCGAGCCGGATGGAGGAAGCGATCCCGGCACGATGAAGACGCACGCCGTCAAGAAGGGCGGCGACTGGGTCATTAACGGCGCGAAGATGTGGATCACTAACGGTACCATCGCCGATGTGGCCATTGTCTGGGCCATGACCGATCAGGGCGTGCGCGGCTTTCTCGTCGAGAAAGACATGCCCGGCTACACAACGCGCGACATCCTGCGCAAAATGTCGCTCCGCGCCAGCATCACGAGCGAACTCTTCTTCGACAATGTCCGCGTGCCCGAGGCGAACTTGCTGCCCAATGTGCAGGGCCTGCGCGGACCGCTCGGCTGCCTCACGCAGGCGCGATATGGCATCACCTGGGGCGCGATCGGCGCGGCCATCGCCTGCTTTCGCGAGGCGCTCGAATGGGCCAAGGTGCGCGTGGTCTTCGGCCGGCCCATTTCGCACACACAGACGATCCAGCGACGACTGGCCGACATGTGCCGGCGCATCACGGCTGCACAGTTGCTATCGCTTCAACTGGGTCGCATGAAGGACGACGGCACGATGCACCATTCGCAGGTGTCGCTGGCCAAGTGGAACAACGTGCGCATGGGACTCGACGTGTCCCGCGATGCGCGCGACATCCTCGGCGCGGCGGGCATCAGCGTCGAATGTCACTCCATCCGCCACATGCTCAACCTCGAAAGCGTCATCACCTACGAAGGCACCGAAACGATCCACGAACTCATCGTCGGCAGCCAGCTCTGCGGCGTGCATGCGTTTTGAATCGGCGCGGGGGCGATGCACCATGCCGACAGCGGCCGGTCGCCACTTGCTACGCCGATCGTTGATATTGACACTCGGTAGATGGAGATTGGCGGGTTAAAATGACCGCCACGCGAATGCGCCAGCTCAAATCCGAATTGAAGCGCCAAGCGCGTACGGTTAAAACGCCGCATGTTGCCAAATTCGACAGGGAGGTCGTGTCGTGATTTCGGATCGCGTCAAGTCGTCGTGTAGCTCCAAGGTCAAAACCAAGGGACAACAATACTTCCAGCAAGGACGCGTCAAGCTGCTGCCGGGCAATGATCCGGAGTTCATCGAGGCCGATGTACGAGGTACAACCAAGTACGAAGTCGTCCTCGACATCATCAAGTCTCCTTACCAATGGCGAATCGAGTGCACATGCTCGTGCCCCTATTCCGAATCATTCTACGGTCCGTGCAAACATGCATGGGCGACGGTTCTCGCGGCCGAAGCCGCAGGCCGGCTTGCCGGCGCCCCAAAGCGCGTTCTACTCGAGTCGTGCGGCAGCCACGACCCGGATCATTCGGAATTCGAATATTCCTTCGACCTCGACGAATGCAATGACGGTCCACTGAATTTCAGGGATTTCAAAGATCTGATTCTAAGCCGAGCCAAAGATAATCTTGGTCCGGTCGATCTGCGGATCACGCGCGGCAAGTCGAAGCAACAGTCGCGCGCTTCGCAGTCCGCACCAAACTGGGACGCGATCGTGCGGGAATTATCCATTCGCGCTATGCGCAGCGCGATTGAACTCGGCCAAATCGACGCGGTAATCCCAGCCCCGCCGCTCTATGTTCTGGATGCGACCGACAGTGGGCGCCGGCAACGAATGAACATCAAGCTCATGCAGCCGACGACGACGCCGACCGGCCGCCCAGGCAAGCTCAAGAAACTGGCGATCTCGTCGAGAATGATCCCCGCCTTTGCCTCGGAACTGGACCGCCGCATCTGCCTGATGATCGTCGGCGCGGCGCTGGGTGATGAACCCGGCTACGGCACGGGATTCGGCTACCGCAGTCGTTTCAATATGTACGATTTCCAGTCGCGCGGCTGTTCTGAGTGGCCGATACCGCCCCATTCCCCTCTCGATCAGCTTCTTCCGCTGCTCTTCGAGAGCGGCCGATTCATGGTGTTGAAAGATGCGAGCGGCGAGCCTATTCCGTTGAGAGCAGACGACGGCGGCGCGTGGGACGCCGTTCTCCGCGTCGATCCTTCGGACAAGAAGGATCACTTCGATGTGAAGCCGTCGTTGGCCAGAAATGGCGAGATACACACACTCGGCATGCCGGATGTGCTGTTTCCCGGCACTCGAAGTTACGGCCTCTTCAAGGACACGTTGGCGGAAATCAACATGAACGGCTGCTTGGACTGGTGGGATGAGCTGAGTGGAACTCCGCTGCAATTCCACAAGAATCAAAAGGACCGCATCCTGAAGGCCTTCGCTGCCGCTCCACCGTCGCCGCGCCTCATCTGGCCTGAGGATTGGGGCATCGACGATGTCACGGACATCGAACCGAAGCCGCGCCTCGAACTGCGATTCTCCGAACACAACAACTCGCAGTATGCCGACGCCGTCATCGATATTGCCTACGGTGAATCATCTGTGAAGCCCGGAATGCCCGGACCGGTTGTGCTGGATGCCAAAAACAACCGACAGATTCACCGGCATTTGCATCGCGAACGTGTGCAGCTTGCCCGCTTCATTGAGGCAGGCGCTGATGTCAGTCCTTACGGCGAGTTGCGCGTCGCCGTTAAGCGCATTCCCGGCATGGTCTGCACGCTGCTCGGCGAAGGCTGGGAAGTCACGGGCAACCGCGCCCTGTTCCGCCGTGCCGGCGATTTTTCGATTGAGACGACCAGCGGCATCGACTGGTTTGAAATGAGCGGAGGCGTCGATTTTGACGGCCAGCGCGCCTCGCTGCCGGAGTTATTGGCGGCCCACCGCAATGGCGAGAAGTTCGTGAAACTCGGCGACGGTTCGATGGGCATGCTGCCGGAGGAATGGCTGGAGCGCCACGGCGCGATGCTCGACCTCGCGGAGGCGAAGGGCGACACGTTGCGTTTCGCAAAGACGCAGGTGTCCCTGATCGACGCGCTGCTGGCTCAGATGCCCGAAGCAAAGTTTGACGACTCGATCGCCGAAGCGCGCCGAAAGCTCGCCGAGTTTTCCGGCGTGAAGGCCCTGGCCGCTCCGGATCATTTCGGCGGCGTGCTGCGACCCTATCAGGAGCAGGGACTGGGCTGGCTGAATTTTCTGTCCGATTTCGGATGGGGCGGGTGCCTCGCTGATGACATGGGCCTCGGCAAGACCGTGCAGATGCTCGCCCGGCTCGCGGAAATTCATGCCGATCGCAAGTCGCCGCCGTCGTTGATCGTCGTGCCGCGCTCGCTCATCTTCAACTGGATGCGTGAGGCCGAGCGATTCACGCCGGCGCTGCGCGTACTCGATTATTCCGGCGTCCAACGCAGGAATGCGGCAGAATCCATTCGCGAGCACGATCTGGTTCTGACGACCTACGGCACGCTCCGCCGCGATATCGAAGAGCTTTCAAAGCACGAGTTCAACTGCCTCATCATCGACGAAGCCCAGGCCGTTAAAAATCCGGATTCGCAGAGCGCCAAGGCCGTCCGATTGTTGCGCGGGAGGCAACGCATTGCCATGACCGGCACGCCGGTCGAAAACCACCTCGGAGATCTCTGGTCGATCTTTGAGTTTCTCAACCCCGGCATGCTCGGCCACTGGGCCGGATTCAAGCGCGGCTTCCTTTCAAAGAACGGCGACGACACGACGGATCGACTAACGCTGTTGCACCGCATGTTGCGGCCATTCATCCTCCGTCGCACCAAGGAAGTCGTCGCGCCCGAGCTGCCCGCGCGAAGCGAGCAGATGCTCGACTGCGTCATGTCGAAGCAGCAGCGAAAATATTACGACGAGCTACGTGATTACTATCGCGCAAGCCTGCTCGGCCGCATCGATAAACAGGGACTCGCCAAGAGCAAAGTCTATGTCCTTGAAGCGCTTCTGAGACTGCGGCAGGCCGCCTGCCATCCGGGGCTGATCGACAAAAACAAGAAAAACGCCGACTCGGCCAAGCTGGAAATGCTCCTGCCGATGCTCGACGAGTTGATGTCTGAAGGTCACAAGGCGCTCGTCTTCTCGCAGTTTACGTCCATGCTTGACCTCGTGCGCGCCGAGCTTGACAAGAAAAACCTTGTCTACGAATACCTCGATGGAAAAACGCGCAAACGCAGTGAATGCGTCGACCGCTTTCAACGCGACGACGATTGCCGCCTCTTTCTCATCAGCCTCAAGGCCGGCGGCGTCGGATTGAATCTGACCGCCGCGGACTATGTCTTCATTCTCGATCCCTGGTGGAATCCGGCGGTCGAAGCGCAGGCCATCGATCGCACGCATCGCATCGGCCAGAACAAGCACGTCATCGCCTATCGACTGATCACCAAGGACACCGTCGAATCGCGCATCGTGGATCTGCAAGAGAAAAAACGCGAACTGGCCGGAGCGATCGTGACCGAAGCCAACAGCCTGATCTCGCAGCTTTCGCGGGATGATCTTGCGATGCTGTTGAGTTGACGCTTGCGTGCCTAATCAAACCGATACAACCGCGTCCGAGCCGGCTCGATCGGCTCGTCGGTCGTGAGCAGGGCGATGTAGCTCTCCTGGATCGAAGGCTGATCCGACAGAGCCAGCAAGCTCAGCACCGCGTCGATCGCGGCTTCGTCCGGGCCTTCGACTTCGACAAACAAGCCCAGCTTCTGCACTTCATCCAGTTCGACCGAACAAGCGCCCAGTCGCCAGCTCTCACGGCGCTTCTCAAATATAATCCGATCGGAAAAACCCAGCGCCGCGAATATCGAAGCCATCGCGTCGGCGTCTTCGATTTCGCTTTCCCACTCCTCGCGCTGCTTGAACCGGCCGGGCGACTTGCGTCCCTTGAATGTGATGGTCGGCTTCGGACCGCGGCCATCTAGCACGTCGATGCACCGGATGCGCAGGCCGCAGCCCTCGCGCAACAGGCGGCCGTCGTCGTCATCGAGAATACGGTTGGTCTCGAGCACGCGACCGACATAGGCCGCGCCGGCGGCGCGGAGACGCTCGCGGATCGGCTCGTGCGAACTCACGCGGATTTTCGATTCAAGCTCCGTAGCCATGTCAAATCCATATTGCGCGCGGCATCAGGCTGTATCAAACCGGCGTAACCCGGCGCGATCGATCACTATCGCTCCTTTGCATCCAACAGCGACAGCGCCGCGGCGGCCATGCAGCGAACGCCGGTTCGCAATGTCGGCTCCGGATCGGGGCGAAATGTGGACGAATGAATCGACGGCAGCGGTTCGGCGCCCGGCTTCTGCGCGGCGCTGTACCGCGCCTCGTCCACAACGCCAATCCAGAACATGAAACCCTTGACATTCGCGCCATCTCCAGCAAACCGCGCCGCGTCGCGCGAATATCGCGCAAAATCCTCTCCGCCCATTGACGGCTTCCTTACAACGACATTGGCAGCCCCCAGTAGATGTTCAAACACGCCCGCGCACCGCGCAGCGAATTCCGGATCGTTGTACACCGCCGGCGTGTGATCCTCCTGCCGCACGCGCACATCCGGCGGCTTCGGACAGCCCGCCGATCGGCAGATATCCGTCGCGATCTGTCGAATGCCGTCGAGCAGCAGCTCGCGCACCTCGTCGGTATAGGATCGAACCGTGATCTGAAGCTCGGCCGTGTCGGCGATGACATTGTGCTTCGCGCCCGCATGAAGCGAACCGACCGTGATGACCGCCGTATCGCGCGGATCAAGCCGGCGACTGACGATCGTTTGCAGCGCCAGGACAATTTGCGATGCGGTGACGATCGGATCAACCGTCTGATGCGGATACGCCCCATGCCCGCCCTTGCCATGCACCGTGATATCCACCGAATCGACATTCGCCAGCGCCCAGCCGGGCGTGTAGCCGACCGTGCCGACCTTCATCTCGTGCGATACATGCAGCCCAAGCGCATATTGCGGAACGGGAAACCGCGTGTACAGGCCGTCCTCCAGCATCAGCCGCGCACCCTGGCCGATCTCCTCGGCCGGCTGAGCGACAAATACGATCGTACCGGACCAGGCGTCTTTCATGGCCATGAGCGTTTGCGCCGTGCCGACGAGATTCGTCATGTGGATGTCATGGCCGCAGGCGTGCATCACGCCGACCTTCGAGCCGTCGGTCTCGGTGTGAATGGCCTTGCTGGCATACGGCAGGCCGGTCTCTTCCGTGACGGGCAGGGCGTCCATGTCGCCGCGAATGAGTATGACGGGGCCGGGGCCGTTGGCGGCCAATCCGACGATGCCGAATCCGCCGACATGCCGCGTGACGCGCAGCCCGATTCGCTCGAAGGCCTTTGCGATCCGCTCGGAAGATTCCTTCTCATGCAGCGAAAGCTCGGGATGGGCATGAAGCGTGCGGTAGAGATCGAGCCAATCGTCCATTGAGCGGTCAATATGTGAGTTGATCGTCGCGACGGTCGCGGCGTTCATGCGGACCTCGGCCCGTGCGGCATCCAACGAAAGCGCTGCCGCAAATAAAATCGCGACGACATGTACCATCGTTGGACCGGCGAAGGCAATGGTGCGAGAGCGCGCGAGCATGGCTTTTCTCCGTCGTCGCGGCATCGCCGCGCGTGGTCGCTTCGAATCAGAAGATCGCAATGTGCATGATCGACGGATCGGCGAAAGTTTCAAGTCGCGCGATCATCCACGCGCGACCCGTGCCGCGCCATCCGAGCCATGAAGTCCGAGCCGCAATCAGAGCCGCGCCCGTCAGGAAGCGGTGGCGCTCCGCGCGGCACACACACCAACATAGCGAACGATCCTCCAGCGCGCACCGCCGAAACGCCGGTGCCACTGCCGACTTGGATGGGCCATCAAGCAAATCGGGCGCTGTCGCACTGGGCGGCAGCGCCCGATCTCACTGAGGCCGCAAGGCCTCGCGAAACGGAGGAGAAGAAGAAAGGGACTGCGGCGAGAATGCCGCCTTCCACGAGGGTAGACGGATGAGCCGCCGATTCGGCTACTGTCCTCGTTCGATCCCGGAATTCGTTCCCAACCCTTGTGCCTTCACGCACGCGCAGTACGTTCATGATCGAAGCGCGCTACGGCACCAATCGCTCATAGAGCGCATCCAGCGCATCGACCATCACGCGCCAATCAAACATCCGCAGGCATCGCTCGCGACCGCGCTCGCCATAATGTCGACGCGAGTTCGCGTCGCGCGCCAGCCGCACGATCGCATCGGCGAAACCGGCCACATCGCCCAGCGCCGACAGTTCTCCCGTCTCGCCCGGCAGCACCACCTCCGGCGCGCCGTCGATTGCGAAGCTCACGGCCGGCTTTTCCATCAGCAGTGCTTGCACCACGGCTCGCGGCAGCCCTTCCCATTGCGACGTGTGCGCCAGCATGTCGATGCCAGACAAGGCGCGCGGAATTTCGCCCGGCGGCAGCAGCCCGGTCAGCACGACGCGCTCGCGAAGACCGCGGCGCCGCAGTTCATCTTCGTATCGTTCGCGATCCGCGCCGTCGCCGATCCAAACGAAGCGCAGCCGCGGCTCGCGCCGCGCGGCGATGTCGATCACCTCGATCAACTGCTCGTAACCCTTGTTCACAAACAGCCGCGCCACCGACCCGACGACGATTTCATTCGCCTTGATGCCCCAGCCCGCCCGAACGACCGAAGCGTCGTATCGCCCCGGATCAAACTGCTCTGTCTCCATGCCGCTGCGGATCGTCGCAAACTGCTCCGGCCGGCCGACGCCCGCCGCCAGCGACTGCTCGATCATGGCATCGGCCACGCAGACGATAGCGTGCGACACATCAGCGCAGAGCCGTTCCGCCCACTTATACGCCGACTGCACTGGCTTCGACTGCGTTCGATTGAAACTCATGCCGTGGATGGTGTGAACGATGCACGGCACCTGAGCGAGATGCGCGGCGATCCGGCCGAGCACGCCCGCCTTGCTCGAGTGAGTATGTACGACATCCGGCCGGAGCGACTCGAGCCGGCGCTTCAGATCGAACAGAGCGCGCAGATCGTTGGCCGGATCAATCGCGCGAACCATGTGCGGCAATTCGTCATATACATACGATCCGGAGCGGGCGCGATCGACGATCGAGCCTTCCGGTCCGCGCGTCGGCCCGGCCCAGAGATGCACCTCGTGCCCGCGCGCCGCCAGACCCTCGCACGAGAGCACGGTGTTCTCCTGCGCCCCGCCGATGATGAGCCGCGTGATGATGTGGACGATTCGCACGGCGAAAGAATAGCGGCAAATGTCGAAACGTCGAAACGTCAGGAAAGGCGCTGTGGCACCGGCGTCTCGCCGGTGAGAACACGGGGCGGCCTGCGACCGACCCGTGTGACTGCGTAGTGTCCGGCCTCCGTGCCGTACGGCGAATGGCGCGATCGTTCAACGCGACTCTCCGCACTCTGCGCGTTGACGCGCGCCCCTGCGATAGCCCCCTTTTTAATTCTTCCTTTTGCATCTCTCCTCGTCTGCAATCTCAGCTCGCACGCCCTCACGCGCACGGCTCCTGCATGCCTTCGCATTCCGACAGCGTCGGGGCCGAACTCAGCGGCTGCGCATCGACATGATATTTCGCTTCGCCTGCCGGCGGCTTCGCGGCCGCGGCGCGGCTGAGCTGCTCCTGCGACGGCGGAGGCAGTCCCGGCAGATCGTATCGCACCCATTGAAGGCACAGCCCGCGCGCCGGCGCGGTCGGACCGGCGTTCTCGCGGCTTCGCCCCTCCAATATTCTCCGTGCGTCGTTCGGTGCCCATTTACCCCGGCCGATCTCGCAGAGGGTTCCGACCATGTTCCGCACCTGCTTATAGAGAAATCCATCGCCCTCAAACTCCACGCGTATCTCGGGGCCGCTGCGGTGCAGCTCGATGTTGTGGATCGTGCGAACGTTTGATTGCCGCTCGCTGCCGGATGAGGCAAATGACGTGAAGTCGTGCTGGCCGACCCAATGCGCCGCAGCTTCGCGCATGCGATCCACATCCAGCCGCTCCCACACATGGTACGTCTGATTCTGAAGCTGGCGCTCGACAGGGCGGCCGCGTGCGTTGTGAATCCGATAGCGATAGAGCTTGGCCAGTGCCGACTGCGTGGCATGAAACGTAAGCGGGACTTCCGCGAGATGGACCAGCGTCATGTCCTTCGGCAGGCGCGACCCGACGCTGCGAAAGATGGCGATGTCCTTTACAAGCGACGAGGTGAGAAAATTCGCGACATAGCCGGCCGCATGAACGCCCGAATCCGTTCGGCTGCACCCGACGACGCCGACGCGATGGCGCACGGTGCGGCGCAGCGCCTGCTCAAGGCACTCCTGCACGCTGCGGAATCCCGGCTGAAACTGCCAGCCGTGAAATTCCGTGCCATCATACGCCAATACGAGCTTCAGATTTCGAAGCATGAAGCGAATCGTAGAGCGCGTCGCGCCAATCGGCAAAGTATGCCGCTATGACGATGCGCTTAGGTCGACCGCCATGATGCGCTTCAGATCGCGAATATAGAGCGTCTTGCCCAGCAGCGTCGGAACCGTCCACGCCTGCTTCTCGAGCAGTTCGGCCGTGGCGTGAATCTCCATCTTTTTGGGCGTGACGGTCGCGAGATAGAGGCGGCCGTCCTCGTCGAGGATGATGAATTTGCCATCGACATACAGGCTGTTGGCCTTGGTAATGCCCCGCTTCTTCCAGACGATCTTGCCCGTCTTGGCATGCACCGCCGCGAAGAAGGCGGGGCCGAAGTCGCCGCTCGATGCATAGATGTGGTCGTCGATGCGAATGGCATTGCCGTGGTGAATCTTCATCTTGTTGTTGTAGAACAGCTCTTCGGTCGTGTACTTGCCGTCTTCCTTCGTGACCCGAATGCCCCGGCTGCCGATGCCGTACGCCGACGAGAAAAAGAAAATGCCGTCGTCGCCGGCCACTGGCGTGCTGATGTTCGCGCCGCCTGCATGCTCATGGCTCCAGAGCGATTCGCCGGTCTCCGGGTTGAGGCCGTGTATCGCCTTGTCGCCGAAGACGATGAGCTGCTCCTCCTTGCCAAAGCGGTGAATGAACGGCGATGCATATGTCGGGCCGAAGCTCTGGTTCTTCCACGCAAGCTTGCCGTCCGACTGATTCAACGCGATGACGGCGTGTCCTTCGCCGCCGATCGGCAGGATGATCTTGTCCTTGTATGCGAACGGGCTGGCGCCGTAGCCGCGCTCGAGACGTGCAGCCTCGTGCTCCTTGCGAAGATCGATGCTCCAGATCGGCTTGCCGGTGTTCTTGTCGAGGCAGTGCAAAATGGCCGTCGCGCCGACGGTGAAAAGCCGATCGCCGACCAGCAGTGGCGTCGATCGCGGACCGAAGCCGAAGTCGTGCAGCATCTCCGGCTCGAACGGCGCGGGATAGCGATGCTCCCAGATCGTCTTGCCGGTCGCGGGATCGAGTGCGACGCAAATGTCGTCGCGATAGAGCGGCTTACGCTCCTCGGCGGCGTCTTCCGGCACTTCGCCGGGAACGTTGTACATCGTGTAGAGCCGCTTGCCGTCGGTGACGATCATCGAATATCCGTCACCCAGATCGCGAGACCAGAGCACCTTCGGGCCGCCCTCAGGCCACTTTTCGGCCAGGCCCGGCGCGTCGATCTTGAAGTCGCGATTCGGCCCACCCCATTGTTCAAACTGCGCCGCGGCGAATTCAACGCGAACCATCGCAAGCGACAAGACTGCGATACATGATGCGATCTGCCATCGGCACGATTTCATGGGACATCCTCTCCAGTCGCAGCGTCGGCGCGACGCCGGCTGCACATCTCTCACCTGTATGACGTTACTCGTCGTCCGATTCGTCTTCGTCGTCGGCGGATTCCTCGGCCTCTTCCTGAGCTTTGATCTCGGCGGCCTTCTTGTCGTTTTCTTTTCTCTGGGCGCCGCGCTCATCCATCGAAAGATAGTTCACTTTGCTCTTCGTCCGGACGGTCGCGCTCATACCGGCCGGAGCAGGGGCCGCGGGCTTCGCTTCGTCAGCTTCGCCGGATTTTTCTTCCGGCTTCGGCGGATCGGCCGACTTCAGGCTGAAGTGCGACTCCATTTCCTCCTCGACGATCACGCCGTCTTCGACATTGAACACGAATCGGCCCTTCATCTCGCCCTTTTCGATTTTCATATCCGGTACCGCGCCGCCGACCATCTTGGGTTCGATCGTCGACGCCTTGCCGCTATAGGAGATGTACGCCGCCTGCTTGCCCTTGTGCTTGCCGAGGCGGTCGAGCTTGCACGTGCAGTCGAATTTAACCGTCAGCCCCATCTGTGGAAGGTCCTCATCGCCGACATACTCCCACGTGTCGCCGACTTTGACGTCCTTGCCCGGCAACAACCTCAAGTAGAGATCATCCCAGGCTTTGATGAAGAGTTCCTTATTGAAGCCCTGTCTCAGGCCCATCGCGAACGGATTGCCCTGCGAAGCAGCTTCGACCTTCTTCAGGATTTCCGCGACCCCCGTGACGTCGTTCGCCTTCGCGCTGGGCGCCAGCTTGAACGTCAGCGCCTCGCCGATCATCGGCTCGAACATCTGCTTCAAGTAAGGCGCGTGATCGAGACTGGGAATATCCGAGTCATACTCCAGATCGCCGAGCATCTGCGACGACAGCGCAAACTGCATCCGGTCAAACCGTACCGAAAGCTCGGAGCCATCCATCGATGTCGACTCGACCTTCTGCGTCAGTCCAGACAGCTTGCTGATTTTCATGTCCATGCCGCCGCGCGGACTTTTGACGCTGCTTTCGGTTTCGGAGATGGCTTCGACGTAACGCGTCATGCCCTTCGTGAACTTCGGCTTGAGCGAAACGGTCTCATCGGCAGACGCGACCGGCACGGCCATCACACCGGCGAACGCAAAGGCCAACACACCTCCGGCAAAGGGGAGCTTGAATTGCATGGGAGTTCTCCTGAGAATCGGGCGTGAATGTCAAATACGAAACGCGGACAGCATAACCGGCGGCGGCGTTGTCGGCCATGCGTCGAATCATCCGGCTTAAGTCGGCATCCTAAGTGCGATGGCGCTCGAACACCGCTGGGGCGGATCGGGCAGCCCTGACGACAATAACGACGCCCCCGCGCGTTTCTCACGCACCGCCAAACGCAACCATAAGGCCCGGCAGAATGAGGAGAAGAACCACATGATCGCCAAGAGATTTTCCCGAGCGACCACGACGGCCGTGGCGATTCTGCTGATCACGGCCTGCGCGCCTCGTGAACAGAGCGTCCGCCCTGGCGTGAACAAGGAATTTGAGGGTGATGTTGACGTCGAGCGCTGGACCGAGCGCTTCGAAGGCGAAAGCCGCGAAGTCTACCGGGAACGCGAGCGCGTGGTCGACCTGATGGACCTTCAGCCGGGGATGGCCGTCGCGGATATCGGCGCGGGCACGGGCTTCTTCTCGATGCTGTTCGCCGAGCGCGTCGGATCGGGCGGTGTCGTCTATGCCGTCGATATTGCCGAAGAATTCTTGCACGCCATCCGCGAGCGCGCCGCCGAGTCGCCGGAGCATTCGAATATCCGAACGGTCCTTTGCAAGGCCGATTCGGTGGAGTTGCCGCCGTCGAGCGTTGATGTCGCCTTCATCTGCGACACCTATCACCATTTCGAGTATCCACTCAGCACGATGCGCTCGCTGCGCAGAGCCTTGCGGCCTGGCGGTGTCGTGTATGTCATCGACTTCATTCGCATCGAAGGCAAAAGCCGGGCGTGGATCATCGAGCACGTCCGCGCCGGGCAGGACGAGTTTCGCCGCGAAATCGAATCCGTCGGCTTTGAACATGTGCCGCTGGATGCCGACCTGTCATTCCTTGAAGAAAACTACATCATGAAGTTTCGCCGCCCGAAGTGATGACGACCGGACGATGTAGTTCGGCGCGGTTGCCACTGTTTCAAGCAGTGACTCGAAGGAGTGGCGCCAGTAGGCCGAGACAGACGACCTTGCGGGTCGAGGAGCATCGGCGTCCCGCCGGTGCGCACGAACCGAATAACGGCAACCCGAAGATTCACGCGTCTCGGCCCACTCGCTCAGTCCGCCTGTTCGCCAATACGCGGTCCAAGGCTTCTGCCGTCCTGTCTGCTGTGCGACGCTGAACGATTCGAAACGCCGCGCAATCACGTTCGTCGCGCGCGAGGTTGTGATTTGCATCCAACCGTCGCCGCGCTAGAATTGGCTCAAACCTCGCAGTCACGTGGCGTTTCACCGAGTTTGAATTTGCATGAATAAGCGCTGCGAACCCGAAATGCGCCGCGCGCGTGTTCGTGATGGCCGCTTGGAATAGGAGTCTGACCGCGTGAAGCCCCGATTCGGCATCGTCAATCATTCGGATTGCATCGAAGGCATGAAGGCGCTCGATGCCAGTGTCGTCGATCTGGCATTCGCCGATCCGCCCTTCAACATCGGCTACGACTATGATGCATATGACGATCGCCAGGACCACGAGCGGTACCTCACCTGGTGCCGCGACTGGATGGCCGAACTTTATCGCGTGCTCAAGCCGGACGGCAGCTTCTGGCTGGCCATCGGCGACGAGTACGCGGCCGAGCTGAAGCTGGTCGCGCAGAACGCCTACCCGGGTCTGCCGCTGACCCTGCCGGGCAAAACGAGTGCCGGAGAATCCTGCGATGGGAGCGCCGAGGAATCATCCGCAGAGGCCCCTTCGCCCAAGCGCGGTCCGCGACGCAACCGGGCAAACGAAGACGACTCCGCGCCGCGCCGCGGTGTGGGCAAGAACGGCAGGCTCTCCAGCCCGACAGGCTCGACCGGGCGGCCGGGCGGCTTCTATTGCCGAAGCTGGGTGATCTGGTATTACACCTTCGGCGTTCACTGCAAATACAAATTCACGCGAAGCCACGCGCATCTGTTCCACTTTGTGAAGAACCCCGCAAGATTCACGTTCAACGTCGATGCCGTTCGAGTGCCATCTGCGCGGCAGCTTGTCTACGGCGACCGCCGCGCCAGCGCGGGCGGCCGCACGCCCGACGACACCTGGATTATCCCGCCGACCGGTGATCCGCGGATTGCTATCGTCGATAACCACGACGACGCGCCCGCTTCAAATGCCGCGCCGCCGGCACACAACGTCGATGGCTTCGTCCTCCGGCCGCAGGATATCCCCGATCGATTCGAGGCGGATTCCGACACGTGGTATTTCTCGCGCGTGGCCGGCACATTCAAGGAACGCGAAGGCTGGCACGGCTGTCAGATGCCCGAACAGCTTCTTGGCCGCATCATCCGCGCGAGCAGCAACGTGGGCGAGACGGTGCTCGATCCCTTCGGCGGCAGTGGAACGACACTAGTCGTTGCGCGCAAGCTGGATCGCATCCCGATCGGCTTTGAAATGTCGCAGCAGTATGCCCGGCACGCCCAGAAGCGCCTCGAAGCCGTCAAGCCAGGCGATCCGCTCGACGGCGCGAGCGATCCGCTGAGCAGCGCGCCCAGCACCCGCAACGGCCGCCGGCTCGAGGACAAACGCCGAAGGTTCGCAGGGGGCACGCGCAAGCGCGCCGGACAAGCCACCGAATCGAAGGCGGCGTCGGGGCCGGATGGTGTCATGACGCTGTTCTGACACAACATCGCGAAGAGCCGATTTCAAAGACACGTGCGCGTCCGGCTTATAGCCGGTTGGATGGGCCTTGGGGATTGGCACGATGTGGGGTTCTGCACCAGCGGAGCGAAGGACTGTAGCGACAGGTGATGCAACGCGGCTTTTCGCCGGAGGCCGCACCGCCTAGAATCCGCCGATGCTCGCGGCGCATCGCACCGCGCAGCCGATCACAGTCGCGCCCGCGCCGATGTGATTGCTACCGGCCATAGGCGATGCAACGCGACCGTGGAGAGGTGTCCGAGCGGCTTAAGGAGACGGTTTTGAAAACCGTTGAGGTCGAAAGGCCTCCGGGGGTTCGAATCCCTCCCTCTCCGATTCAAATTGAAGGCGGTTCACGAAGTCTCGAGATTCTCGCAGGCACGAGGGTTTCTCGATAGACGTACCGTCTGCGCAGGCCGGTCCACATTTGTAGCCGGCCACCGCCCCGCCGCCGCCTGTCGTGCCGTGATGGAGACACCCTCGGCATCGACCATGTAGCCG
>CAZRFP010000108.1:0-15113 GCA_964599535.1 uncultured Planctomycetaceae bacterium | reverse complement strand
GCCCGGGTACATTGGGAATTTTGGCTGTCCCTCCGTCGGCGAATAACGAGGATGGTCCTTGAAGAACTGGGCATCCAATTCGCTTCTCAACTCACTAAGGTTGTCAATCAGCTTAAGCAGTTTCCTTTCAGGTTGAGACTCCCTCCGGACCATTGGCGACATTGTCACGAGCGCGCTTGTTAGGATGCCATGAGTATCGCAGAGCATCCGTCCCAATTTGATGTAATCATCCACGGTTCCGGCCTTCCTCGTCATGGCAAGTCCTCCTCGGTCTTAATCGCGACTTCCAAACATACCGACAACTACCCGTACAGATCAAACCCGTGGTCATACGGGCAATCCTTCGACACCATACAACCTAAACACCGCCTCGTCGATGCGTTTTTCGTGATGTTCGACTTCCCCTTCGAGCTGGCTGCGTTCGCGGTCGGAGAGGCGGGGGCTGCGGAGCTTTTTCTTGTCGGCCATGATCCGCTCGACCGATTCGGTGATCCGCTCGGCGAGTTTCTTTTCTTCTTTGGTTTCCGGCAGCTTGATTGGAAGCTGTTCAATGAACTGCTTGTTGTAGGCAAACCAGCCGCTGTGAAAGGGCGTGGTGATTTGCTTAATGTACCAGTCGAGCAGACGGCTATTCAAAAGGCCCAACACGAATTTGTTCATTTTGCGATTGCGTAACAAGATCCCATAGCCGCCTCCGCCGCCGCCACCACTGCCCACGAAAAAGAGGTCGCCCTTCTCATCCAGCCCGTACTCAGCCCGCTGGCCCAGCGAGGGCGTTAATATCTTTGGTTCACTCATTACCGCTAGATTTTTCGGGTAAACATAGCCATACCATTTGTCTCCGTCGAAGGTGCCCCGCTCCCGGCCCTTAAGACCAGCCCGGCAGGCACAGAGATAACTCCAAGTAGCCGGCGTGTCATTCTTCATGGACCTTTCGTCCATGAGTGCAAAATCGGTGCCGACCTTTTCATACGGGAAAAGTACAAACTGCTTTGATTGAAGCGGAAGCCACCGCTTCATGTGGACAGAGCCTTTCAACAGCGGGTGCAGCAGCGTCCGTTCAAGATCGACCTCCGTCTGTAGCTGCTCGCTAAAGAAACGATTGCCCCGCTGTTCCAGAATGAAAACCTTGTCCGCCGAAGTCTGAAGGCCAACAAATATCTTGGCGGCAAACTCCCCGAGGTTCGGCCCTTGCTCGGCCATATGCGACATCAGCCGAGCCCCCCGCGAATCAACGAACGCCCACATTTTGACAAGCGCATCTCGATTGGCAGGGAACACCTTAAGGTCGTCTCGAACTTGCCCCGCTTCGATTGCGCGGCATTGTGCTTCTCCGTCCTCCAGTTCAATAATCTTCGCATATTCGACGGGTTCAGAAGCTTCCGATTTTCCGAGCACATGGATTGCAGTGTATGTCGTCGCACCGCGAAACACTTGTTGGTCGCCAAAGTCTAAGACCGCGCGCAAGTGGTTGCCTTCGGAAATAATCTTCCGCAGCCCCTCCCCATATTTCGCCTGCCAGAATTTATGCGGCATGATGAACCCCAGCAGCCCGTCCGGGGCCAGCAGGGAGAGCGCCTTTTCCGTGAAGACGACGTAGATGTCGTAGTTCCCCTTCTTCGCACTGTCGTAACGCGATTTGTAGAACTCACATTCCTCCGGCGCCCACTGATTCAATTCCTGCACGCGGATGTACGGCGGGTTGCCGATGATGCAGTCGACGCCACGACGGCCGCGATGGGTTTCGGCGTCGCCGTCGAGGATGCGGCCCAAGCCCCGTGTCTGGCTTTCCCAGTCGAACCGGTTGATGCGGAAGGCCACGTCCTTATCCTCGCCGAAAAGCGTAGAGCGCGTCTTGGCGGCAAACGTGTCGAAGTCGGCGTGGTTGATCAGCGAATTGCCGCAGAGAATGTTGGGGTCGAGCGACGGCAGCAGCTCGTTTTCGAGCCATTCGCGCTGCCAGTTTTTCGGCAGCTTGCCTTCGAGCATCTTCAGATAAAGCGACATGACCGTGACCTCGACGGCCTGCTGGTCGATGTCGACGCCGTGAATGCAGCTTGTGAGAAGCGCCGCCTTGAAGTCGGGAGCGAGATGCCACCGGCCCTTGTCGTCCTGAAAGGCAATCTCTTTTCGCTTCTTGCGGGCGCGGGGCGTGGCCGGGACCTTCGCCAGCACCGGGTCGGCCTCGATGGCCCGCAGGCAGTGATCGATGAGGTATTGGAACGCCGCGACCAGAAAGCTGCCGGAGCCGCAGGCCGGATCGAGAATCTTGATGTCGAGAATCTCCGTCGGCGTTTTGTCCGCGATCTTCGGGCCGACCACGCGGCGAATGATCGTGTCCACCACGAAGCGCGGCGTGTAATAGACGCCGCCCGCGTGGCGGACCTCGATCTTTTCCTCGACGTGCACCTGGCCTTTTTTGACAGTGATCGTGTGGCCGAGGAACCGCTCGTAGACGATGCCGAGAATGTCGTCGCTGATCCGGGCGAAGTCCCACGGGCCTTCGGGCGGGTAAATCGTGCGGACAAAATCGGCCAGCACGTTGTCCGGCACATCGAGCGCTTCGGACCAGTGGTACTTGTAGAGATAGCCGTTGTACTCGCGATCGAGTTCGCGGAATTCGGCGCACAGAGCGCGATAGAAGCTGCCGCCTTCGCCTGAGATGCGCTCCAGCATGGCGCGGAGCTTTCCGTACGAAGCGATGCCGCGATCCTCGCAGACGCGCATGAACACGATGCGGTCGATCAGGCGCTGCACGGCTTCGGTGAGGCGCGCCGCCCCGTGCAGGGTGTCGGCCTCGGGGAACTCCGCCTTGTTTGTTCGGTAAATGGCGTGGGCGAAGTGCTCGCGGAATTTTTCGAGATAATCGAGAAAGACGCGGTCCACCGGCTCGACGCCGCGCATCTCCACGAGCATCCGGTCGACCGTGCGGATTCTACGGCCGGCGCGGACCTTCTTGATCCGCGCGTAGAGCTTCTCAAGCGACCCGGCGGCCACGGCCTCGCGCCCAAACGTGGCGAGAAGAATATCCCATTTGTCGGGATAGTCCTGAAAGCTGATCGAAAACTCATCGACGAGGCCGCGCGTCGGCTCGGCCAGAATGGGCTTCAAAGTCGTGTCGTAAAGGCGGAACTGCTCGAAGTCGGTCAGGATGGCGAAGGGAATCGTCGCGTTCCACGCATAGCGCTTGGCCTGATAGATGGCGTCACGGTCGCGGTCGATATCGACCGAGGGTTTCTTGGCTTCGACGATGAAACGCGGAAAGCCATTCGCGCGGAACAGGTAATCCGGCGCGCGTGAACGCATGCCCGAATCTTCCGCCGAGTCCATCGACGGCTCGATCTGGACCTCGATATCCTGCGGGGCGAGCTGGCGACTGTTGTCGACATCCCAGCCAAGCAGCGTCCAGAAGGGATCGAGGTAGTGGTCGCGTAGTTGGCGCTCTTTATAACCGGGGGATTTCAGTTCGCGGAAATGCTGGGCGAACCCCTGCGTGAGCGATCTAATCGTAGTCGTCGTTCGAGCCATTCCACCTCAATCTGAAATCCGGGAGATTGGGACGGACCGGAAAAGCGAAACCCGGCCCTCCGCACGGCCCGCACCGGTTTGCAAACATTGTATGCCGCCGATTTTTCAACTCAAACCCCGAATAAGCTGTCTGGGCCATGGAAATTTTCCGAAAGTTCTTTCTAAACCCTTCTCGCTGGCATTCCGAAGTATGCGGCAAGAAAAGTGTTTCCGCGTGTGCTCGGGCCGCGCGGAAGGCTGTGAATTTGGCATTGACCGCAAGCGCCAAATCGCCAAATCGCAATACCGCCAAATGACAAGGAGTCAAAACCCCATGGCCGACTACATCCCCGCACCCGACGCCGAATTCAACGCCTGGCAGACCAACTTCGTCTCTTATGCCGCCGCCCATCTGGCCGAGCTGGGGCTGACCCAGACCGACATCGACCCCATCGAGGATGCCCAGTCCGAATGGGAGACGGCCTATCCGGCCCATGTCACCGCCGTGGCCTCGGCACAGAGCGCCCGGGCCGAAAAAGATGCGGCCCGCGCCGGATACGTCAGCCTTGTCCGCTCCCTCGTCAAGCGGCTGCAGGCCAGCCCGCAGGTCAATGATGCCGAACGCGCGGCACTGGGCATCACCATCCCCGACTCCAACCCCACGCCCGACGGCCCGCCGACCAGCGCCCCCATCTCCAACATCGAGTGCAGCGGCCGCCTGCGCCACAAGATCAACTTCGCCGATGAAAACACCCCCACCCGCAAGGCCAAGCCCGCGGGCGTCCTCGGCGCCGAAATCTGGTGCAAGGTGGGCGCGCCCGCCCCGACCGACCCCTCCGAACTCATCTTCCTCGGCCTCTGCACCCGAACCCCGTTCGTCGCCAACTTCGACGGCGCTGCGGGCGGACAGATGGCCTACTACTGGCTGCGATGGGTCAACGGCCAGGGCGAAAAAGGCCCGTGGGGCGAACAGGTGAATGCGACGATCAGCGCCTGATCAGATGCAGCGTCCGTGCCTGAGCCGACCCGCTGCGGCGGGCGCCGGACGATGTCCCAGAGGGATACGTGGACAGCAGCGCCCGGCACGGTGAGACCCGTGTCGGGCGTTCGCATTGCCGCGGCGGCCTCGTTGCGACAGCGCGACACCTCGGCGTTTCGGTTTGTCCGCATTGCACTCGGCCTCTCGAACCCCGAAACCCCCGCCACGACGGATCTATGACGTGGCCCACGAACGCGAATGAAAAAATACCGCCTCATCCGAAAAGACACCCTCTCGCCCGAAGCGCTGGCCGCGGCGCGGAAGGTCGCCCCGCCCATCGAACTGGGCGAGCCGGACCTGGATGCGCTGGCTGAGTGGCTCCTGCCCGATAGCGGGCTGAAGTCGAAGAAGGCCCTCCGCGACAAACTGGAAGACGAAATGGCCGCCGCCCTGGAAAGCGCCATGCGCGGCACGCGGGCCAGCTTCATGGATATCTATGAGTACGTGCCCACGAAGCCCGACATCGGCGGAACCTTCAAGGTCCAGCGCCTCCCCGGCCCCCTCCTCCGCGAGATTCAAACGAATTTCATCTACGTCGAAGTACCGGAACAGCCCGATCCCTGAGCGATCGCCTCAACGCCCCGCGCGCTGCCATCGAACAGGCCGCGAGGATCAGACCTTCAACCCCGCAACCAATCCAGCCCGCCCCGCTACGCTTCCCAGGCCGCCAACAACACCGCCTTCAACTCCTCGCCCCGTATCTCCTCGACGCCCCGAAACCAGAATGAAAGCTCCGCCCCGCTTGTGCCCGCCCGGCCGAACTCCTGTTGATAGCCCAGATGTTCAACCTGCGTCGGCGTGAAACGCCCACGCGGTACATGCAGATCGACGCGCAGCGAATCGCTTCGATGCGTGATGATCTTCCCCACGCGCCGACCCTCGGGCGTCGTCACTTCGACGAACACCTTCCGATCCCAGAGCACCACGGCCTTCGGCAAAATCTTGCATACCTGCCCGACAAACAGCGTCAGCGTCATCGGCTTCCACTGCCTCGGCTGATCCGCGGAAATCTGCCGCTGCGACAGATGCCAGGCTTTCCCATCCACTTTCCACGGCTCGCCGCCCGACTCGTCCGCGCCCAGCGATTCGACATGCCGAAGATAAGCCGCCAGCGCATCCTTCAAGAATCTGCGAAACGCCGGCGTATCAATCTCCTTTTTGTCATGCACCATCACGCGAACCTGTTCCAGCCCTTCCCTGGCCGGGCGAACCTGCACGCGTGAAGTCGACCCGTACGCCTGTATATCCTCGCGATCATCCAGCGTGCGAAGCGCCAGCGCCTTCCCCAGCGTCGCCCCCTGAAACGAACCGGTCGGAACGCGAAACAGCAAGTCAAGCAGCCATCGACCCGCCGTCAACGCGTGCAGAAACCAAGGCACCGCACTCTGTGACACGCCCTTCGGCGCACGCGCGGCCATCTCAACCCGGGCACGATCGTTCCAGTCCGTCGGCATCAGCTTCTTGCGGCCGAGCTTCTCGATCGACTCGATGACATACGTCAGCGCCGCGTCCTCCCACTCGACCGCCTTGCCGTCGCGGCTCAGACGATCGCGCGTATGCCAGCGCTCCCCGTCGCGCTGCCACGGCATCTTCACGTCGTGCCCATTCGGAATCACCAGCCGCTCAGCCGATTCGCCTGCTTCCACATCCAGCGAACGCGCCGCCGCCTGTCGCGCGTCAAAAATCTCGCGCGCTCGATGCGGACCGGCCGCCAACAGCGGCGCCAGCAATCGACCCGTATGCGACGATGCCACAAGTGCGACATCCTCCGGCGTCCCCTCGGCCACGATTCGACCGCCGTTTTCGCCGGCCTCCGGACCGAGATCGATCACCCAGTCCGCCGTTTTCACCACGTCCAAATTGTGCTCGATGCACACCACCGTATTGCCCAGATCGACCAGCCGATGCAGCACTTCCAGCAGCTTCCGCAAGTCGTCAAAGTGCAGGCCCGTCGTCGGCTCATCCAGAACATACATCGTGCGGCCGGTGCTCGGCCGACCCAGTTCCGCGGCCAGCTTGACGCGCTGCGCCTCGCCGCCCGAAAGCGTCGGCGCGCTCTGGCCAAGGGGAAGATAGCCCAGCCCGACATCCGCCAGCGTCTGGAGCAGCCGCCGAATCTTCGGCACATTCGAGAAGTGACCGAGCGCTTCGTCGACCGTCATCTCCAATACGTCGGCGACGCTCTTGCCTTTGTATTGCACGTCCAGCGTCTCGCGCTGATAGCGACGGCCGCCGCATTCCTCGCAGGGAACCCATACGTCCGGCAGGAAGTGCATCTCATGGCGCACCTGCCCCTGCCCCTCGCACGGCTCGCAGCGCCCCCCGGCGCGATTGAAGCTGAAGCGATTCGCCGTAAACCCGCGCACCTTGCTCTCGGGCAACCGGGCGAACACCTCTCGCACCAGGTCAAACACGCCCGTATACGTCGCCGGATTCGACGACGGAGACATGCCGATCGGCTGCTGATCCACATTGATGATCTTGTCAACAAACGCCGCGCCGCGCAGCTCGCGATGCCGCCCAGGTGTCACCGCGGCGCGATGAATCCGGGAAGCCAGCGCCGGATGCAAAATATCAGTCACCAGCGAACTCTTGCCGGAACCCGATACGCCCGTCACGCAGATGAATCGCCCCAGCGGAAACCGAGCATCCACCCCGCGAAGATTGTTCTGGCTCGCCCCCAGTATTGACACCACGGGCCGCTGCGCCGAAGCATGATCCAACCGTTCGCCCGCATTCATGCGCTCCAGGAACTCGCCGATCGCGCGGCGATTCGTCGGCACCGCGATCGCGTCCGTACCGCCCAGGTAACGGCCTGTCAGCGATTCGCGCTGCGTCTTGAGTTCATCCGGCGAACCCTGACCGACCACTTGCCCGCCCAAAGCCCCCGCGCCAGGACCGAAATCGATCAGATGATCCGCCGCCCGCAATATCTCCTCATCATGCTCGACCATCAGCAGCGTATTGCCCAGATCGCGCAGCTTCTTCAGTGCTCCGACCAGCCGCTGATTGTCGCGCGGATGCAGCCCGATCGTCGGCTCATCGAGCACGTACAACACGCCGGTCAGGCCGCTACCGATCTGCGACGCCAGCCGGATGCGCTGAGACTCCCCGCCCGACAACGTCGGCGCCGAGCGGCCAAGCGTCACATAGCCCAGCCCCACATCTATCAGAAACCGCAGTCGAGACTTGATCTCGTGCAGCAATTCTCCGGCAATGCGCGTCTCCCGCTTGTCAAGCCGAAGTCCCGCAAAATACTCGGCTGCCGCCGTCAGTTCCATGTTGCATACGTCGACGATGGTCCGACCGCACAATCGCGCCGCCCGCGCCTCGGGCCGCACGCGCCCGCCGTTGCAACTCTGGCAGGGAATATCCGTGACCAGATCCGCCAGCCGCTGGCGATAGACGAACGAATTGCGCGTCGCCTCGTCGATCGCCGGAAAGAACCCCTTCCATTGAAATCGTAGCCCTGTCGCGCCCGATGCCGAGTCCACTTCGATCCATCGATCCCCCAGGCCGAAGAGCAGCGCCCGACGCTGCGACTCAGAAAGATCAACCAGCGGCGCATCCGGATCAATCCCGATCGCTCCCGCCAGCGCGACCAGCATCGCGCGCAGCAGCGGTTTCTTTTCAACCGCCTGCCACATCGCAATGCCGCCGCCGAGGATCGACGAATGCGGTGCAACGATGATCGCGTCGGCGCTCGTGCCGCGCTGCGCGCCGAGCCCCTCGCACGATGGGCACCAGCCCAGGCGCGAATTAAAACTGAAATGATGCGGCGTCAACTCGTCATAGCTCGTGTTGCAGCGCTCGCACGAATGATGCTGCGAAAACCGCAGCACACTCGTCTCGCTGCCCGTCTCGCCGTCGAGCACCACAGCCAGCATCACGCCCTTGCCCAACGACAGCGCGTGCTCGATCGAATCGCCCAGCCGACCGCGACCGCCCCCGCGCACCACCGCACGATCCACGACAAGTTCCACCAGGTGCGAACGCCGCGCGTCGATCTTCGGCTTCGACGACAATTCAACGACCGCGCCGTCAATCCTCGCCCGCACATAGCCCTGCGCCTCGCACCGCGACAGCAGCGACTCCCACGACTCACCCGGCGCGCGATCGACCGGCGAGCACAACAGCAGGCGCGTGCCCTCGTCCAGCGCGCAAATGCGATCGATGATTTCTTCGCTCGACTGCGTCCCGATCGGCGCGTCGCACGTCGGACAGTACGGCCGGCCCACGCGCGCCCACAGCACGCGCATATAGTCGAAAATCTCCGTCACCGTGCCCACCGTCGAACGCGGCGTGTTGCTCGCCGCCTTCTGCTCGATCGCAATCGCCGGCGACAGGCCGTAGACATGATCGACCTTCGGCTTCTGAAACTGCCCGAGAAACTGCCGCGCATACGCCGAGAGCGACTCGACATAGCGCCGCTGGCCCTCCACGTAAACCGTATCAATCGCGAAGCTCGACTTCCCGCTCCCCGAAACGCCGCTGCATACCGTCATCGCTCCGCGCGGAACATGAACCGTGATGTCCTTCAGATTATGTTCCTTCGCCCCCACAACTACGATGGAATCACGAACCGCACGGGCCAAGTCGTGTTCTGCCGATTGGGCGATCGAGGGATTGGACGCCTTGACGTTGTTACGTTTCCCTTTCGGGGTTTCGGCGTTTCGACGTTTAGACATTTCATACGCCGCCAGCGCCTGCCCGGTATACGATGCAGCGCATGCCGCGATATCCTCCGGCGTTCCCGTCGCGACGACGCGCCCCCCGCCGCTGCCGCCCTCGGGACCGAGATCGATCACCCAGTCCGCTGTCTTGATCACATCCAGATTGTGCTCGATCACGACGACCGTGTTGCCCGCGTCCACAAATCCGTGCAGCACCGCGAGCAGCCGGCGGATGTCCTCGAAATGCAGACCCGTTGTCGGCTCATCCAGAATGTACAGCGTCCGCCCCGTCGACCGCCGCACCAGTTCCTTCGCCAGCTTCACGCGCTGCGCTTCACCGCCTGACAGCGTCGTGCTCGGCTGGCCCAGTTTGATGTAATCCAGCCCGACATCATGCAGCGTCGCGAGCATCTCGCGGATCTTCGGAATCGCGCTGAAATGATCCAGCGCCTGCTGAACGTCCATCTCCAGCACGTCGTGAATGCTCTTGCCGCGATAGTGAATCTGCAGCGTCTCATGGTTGAAACGCCGCCCCTCGCAGACCGGACACGTCGTCCACACATCCGCCAGAAAATCCATCTCGACGCGGTTCTGCCCGTTTCCCTCGCACGCCTCGCATCGGCCGCCACCCTGTTCGCCCGTCGACACGTTGAAGCTGAACCGCCCCGGCGAGTAGCCGCGCACCTTGCTGTCCGGCAACCGCGCGAACAAGTCGCGTATTTCGTCAAATAGCTTGATATATGTCGCCGGATTGCTGCGAGGCGTCCGCCCGATCGGCGATTGGTCGATGTCGATGACCTTGTCGAGATGCGAAACGCCGTCGATTCCCGCGTGCCTTCCCGGCGAGGCCGATTCCGAGCCGTTCAGATCGCGCGCCAGCCGCTCCCGCAGAATGTCGTTCACCAGCGAAGACTTGCCCGAACCCGAGACGCCCGTCACACAGACAAACCGCCCCAGTGGAAACTCAACGTCGATGCCGCAAAGGTTGTTGTGCGCCGCCCCGCGAACGGTAAGCCACTTCACGCTCCCCGCCAGACTCGACGCGCCAGGCGGCGCGACGCGCTTCGCCTTCCCCTTCTTCTTCGCCACGGCCATTCAGCGTGAATCACTTTCCAGATGCGGCGCAATCAGATGCCCGCGATTCGATTGATTTCATCAAGATCGCCGGTCAGTTCCAGCCGCGCGCCCTGCGTGCGAACGACCGACAGCGCATTTTCCCACTGCTTCTCCGAGCGCGAGCCTTTACGCCGCAACAGCTTCATCAGAACAATATCCTCCGCCGCAACCGTCCAGAACGACGCCCCGTCGCGCAGGCAATAAACCATCGAGCCGCTTCGCGTCTTCCGCCGACATCCGCAAACAGATATTGACATCAAGGCTCGTGATCGGCTCGCCGTACAGGCTGCTCACAATTGATCCGGTAATGGCGTAAGTGACATTTAACGCATCGAGCGGACCGCAGACGGCGGTGATGACTTCGAGAAATTCGTCAGTCATTCCCTTCGCTCCGCGCCTGCTGCCGTCTCAGTCGAATGACGAAGTTGATCATCATCCCCAGCGATCGGAACTTCCGCGCCGGCGTCATCGCCGACGCAATATGTCGCTGCAGCAGCCGATCGCGCTCAGCCGGCGTGCGCCGCGCGATCATCACGTTCATCATTCGGCCGAGTTCGGCGAAACGCGCCGCGTTGTCGTCCATCGAAACAGCCCCGCGATCAGCCGCGGCTGTGCGTCCCGTCGCACCAGGGCTTGTTGCCGCTGCGATGGCACTGGCACACCGCTTTCTTGCCGGCATCGGGCACCTCGACCACGATCGGCGCCAGCCCCGTACCCTGGCGATTGTGCGCGCCGTCGCAATACGGCAGTTTCTCGCTCAGCCCGCACTGGCAATAGGCCTTCTTACCCGCCGTCTCTTCGATCACGATCGGCTTGTCGCCGTGTTTAGGCTCCATGTTTCGCCTCCCTTCCGCCGGCGCGCGGCGTTGCGTCTGTTTGGAAAAAGTTCTCTCGCAGTTTACCGCCGATTCCCATCCCGCGAAAGCGCACCCGCCGCCCGTTAAAAACAATCGCCCCGCGATCGAGTACCATCAATCGCGGGGCGAAATACTGTAACAACATGGCGATCGCGCCAAAAACCGGCGCAGCGGCCGCTTCACGCAAAATCGAGCGTCAGGCCTTCTTGCAGCAAGGCCGATCGCAATCAACCGGGCACGCCGCGGCCTGCTTGCAGCACTTCGCCTCGCAGTTCTCCTTGCACGCCTTTTTGCAATCAGCCTCGCACTCCTTCGCGCAACACGACTTGCCGCAACCCGCGCCGGCCATCGCAAAGCCCGCCGCCAACGCGACGCACAACATTCCGCGAACCCATCGTTTCATGCCAGTCTCCCACATTTAGCTGCTTACACTCATCGCACGCGCCAAGCGCGCGAATATCCCAATCGCGAAATCACCGGTTCACTCAATCACTCCGCCACACCATTCGCCGTCGCCCCCAAATGATGCCCGTCCGGAGGCTCCCGATCCGCGGAGTCCGAACGCTTCGCGTCATGATCGTGACACAACAACCCTTTGCTGATGCGGCCGTCGCTCTCCATCAAAGTCCCAGGCGGCGTCACGATCGCACTAAGAGGCCACAACACACCGTTCACGAAAAACGCCCGCCCCGGCCCATATGCGCCATGCAGGTAATCCACCCAGTTCCACGCGAAATGATTATCCGGCGCGTCGCGATCGTTCGGATCCGTCACGTCATTGCCCTTGTCCTCAAACGGATCCTCAAACCACAGCGGCCAGTGGCTGACCGACCCGTTCTCATAAAGAACCGTCGTAATCGCACCGCGACGATGCAGCGGCACGTAGAACTCCGATTTGCCCCGAAAGCCGTCCGCGCTGGCCGTCGTCATTTCAGCGTCGATCGTCGCGCTCGAATCCTTGAACGGATCGTTCAGATGCGAACACGCCGAGGATGCCGTCAGCCCGGCGGCCGCAGCGCCAAGGCACACGTGCATAAACAGCTTCAAACGGCTTTCAGATTTCGATGGGATTCTCAATTGCATAATTCGGTGCTTCCTCGGTGATGAGCAGATTGTGCGGATGAGACTCCGCCATGCTCGCGCCGCTGACGCGCACAAAACGCGCCTCGTTTCTCAAGGCCTCGATCGAAGACGCGCCGCAATAGCCCATCCCCGCCCGAAGGCCGCCTACCAGTTGATACGTCAGTTCCGCCAACGCGCCGCGGTACGGAACGCGACCCTCCACGCCTTCCGGCACCAGCTTGCCGCGATCCGTCGTGTCCTTCTGACTATATCGGTCCGCGCTGCCGCCGTGCATGGCCCCGATCGATCCCATGCCGCGATATTCCTTGAAACGACGCCCCTTCCACAGCACCAACTGCCCCGGCGACTCATCCAGACCCGCAAACAGAGAGCCGAGCATCACCGCGTATGCGCCCGACGCCAGCGCCTTCGTAATATCGCCCGAGTAGCGAATGCCGCCGTCCGCGATCAGCGGAACGCCCGCCTCCTCAGCCGCTTCCGATACATTCATGATCGCCGTGATCTGCGGAATCCCAACGCCCGAAACCACGCGCGTCGTGCAGATCGAACCCGGGCCGATTCCCACCTTCAGACAATCCGCACCTGCGTCGATCAGATCGCGCGCGGCTTCCGCCGTCGCAATGTTGCCCGCGATCACATCAATCTGATACCGCCGCTTGATCTCGCGAACCGTATTGATCACGTTCTCGCTGTGGCCGTGCGCCGAATCAACCGCGATCACGTCCACCCCGTTGTCCATCAGCGCCTCGACGCGCTCAAACTCGAACACCCCTACCGCAGCCCCCACGCGCAGACGACCGCGATCATCGCGGCAACTGTTCGGAAACTGCCGGTTCTTGTCGATGTCCTTGATCGTGATCATCCCCACCAGCCGACGATCCGCCTCCACCAGCAGCAGCTTCTCAACCTTGTGCTTCTGAAGAATCCGATCGGCGTCATCCAGCGACGTATCCGGCGGCGCCGTCACCAGATTGTCCTTGGTCATCACTTCATGAACCAGCAACGACTCATGCTGACCGGCCGCGTCACTGTGATCGAGGAATTTCAGATCGCGCCGCGTGAGAATGCCCACCAGCTTGTCGCCGTCATCGACGATCGGCACGCCCGAAATGTTGTGCAGGCGCATCAGAACCGCCGCGCGCTCGACCGTGTCCGTCGGCCGCAGCGTGACCGGATCGAGAATCACGCCATTGGCGCTCCGCTTGACCTTGTCAACCTCGCGGCACTGAACCTCGATGCTCAGATTCTTGTGGATGATGCCAAGTCCGCCCTCTTGAGCCAGCGCGATGGCAAGACTCGACTCCGTCACCGTATCCATTGGTGCGGAGAGAATCGGAATGTTCAAGGTGATGTTGCGCGTCAGCCGCGTGCGAACGTCGGCATCGCGCGGGACGACCGAGCTGCGCGCGGGAACAAGGAGTACGTCGTCGAAAGTGATGGCGTCGCCGATGATTTTGTTCCGCATGGGTGCGTCCGCGCGTCAGGAGCGAATTCGCCGCATTCTATCGCCCCATCCTCCTGAGGCAACATCCCGCAATTCGTCCGCGCCGCACGCCGGTTACAACCCCGCTTCGTCCGACGCTTTCGCCTCGGAAACCCCGACGCCCGGCGACTCGGCCTGAGGCGATTCGCCGCCCCCCTTGCCCCCGGACTTCTTAGCACTGCGGCGCTTCGGCTCAGGCTGCGCATCAATCACGAAGTCCCCCTCCGACAGCGGAACATTCGGCTGCAGATTCGCATAGACGTACATCGCGTCGAGCGTCTTGTCCGTCCGCTCGCGGGCCTCTTCCGTCAGCCACAGAAAGCACGCCACCGGCAGCCGCGTTTCGATATTCACATACAGGTCGATCAACTTGCATGGAAATTCATCTCCACGCGGAAACAGCAGCTCGATGTGATGGCACTTCTCCTCGCCCGGGCCGACCACCGCCTGCGCGACATAGCGTATCCTGGCCCCTCCGAAGGGCTTGGCTTTTTCGATCCGATCAAAAAGTCGCTCCAGCATCTGCCGCGGTCCGAAGTCCGTGATCGGCTTCTTCGACTTCTGAAACGCCACCGCGAAATCAATCGGGTAGCTCACCTGGCTCGGCTTCGAGCCGAACAGCCCGCGGCGCGGAAGCAGTGCCACCTTGTTGTCATTCTGCCCTTCGACATACAGCGCCTGAAGATACTCGCTGTCTCCATCGACCCAGGTGAATCGAACGCTGAACGGCTCCTCGCGAAAGTTCGCCTGCAAGTGTTCCGCCGGCTTCAATTCCGGAACCAGTCCCAGGCGCTCCTGGCGATGAAGCAGCAACTTCGCGGTGCGAACCTTCGTCGCTTCCGCAAGCGAACGGCGCATGTACGCGACGGGATCGGCCGTGATCCGTTCGATCTCCCTTTCAGAACCCGGCGGCGGCTCGGAAAGTTCCGTCACGCCGCCCGCCATCTTCGCCCCGCACCCCACCCCAAGCAGAAACAAAGCCGACAGGGCCAGAAGCGCCGATACGCGCGACAACGCCGAGAATCTCGTACACGCAGGAGTCCGTTCAATCATGTTAAAGTACATTCGACACACGCCCTTGTTAGACCACCAAGATGCTCAGCCACCGGCGGAAAACACCCTATTATCTACGGTGTTTCCATTGACCATCCATCAACAACAATTACACGCATTTACACTTATATACACGAGTCTCTTGTCGCAGGAACGTCCCTGCGTGCGAGCAGTCATCGGCCGCACGCGCCGGCCCCTGTCGGGGCTGGGCTAAACGTTGCGTGATACCCCGTATGGATGCTTCGACATTTCAGCGATTCATCATTTCCACACTTCAGCGATTCGGCGTTGAGACGTTCCCA
>CAZRFP010000107.1:0-15316 GCA_964599535.1 uncultured Planctomycetaceae bacterium | reverse complement strand
AGATTGCTCGTCGGGCTGGGGTTGTGCATCAACACGACGTAGAAACCTTCGCTCTTCTTCTGGCGAACGACGGTGTCCTGCTTCTTGCCATCCGTCGAACCGGGGAACTCCAAATTCAGCTTGTCGCAGGCATGCTCGATAATGCGGCTGGCCATGTTGAATATCTGGCCGTTCAACCCGCCGCCGGCGAATTGGACCTTTCCTCCGGCAGCCGCGCCGCCGTCGACGTATTTATCCGTCAGCGGCTTCGGGAAGAACTCCCGCTTGTATATCTGTTCGAGATCATTCGGCGGCGGCGACGTGAACAGCGCATCGAGCGCGGCGGTATCGGCCGTGAAGACGTTTTTAAGCTCGACGAGCCATTGCTGAGGCGTCAGATTGAAGAAGCCATCCTTCGGATCCGGCGGGATCATGTCGATAAACGATCGGCGATAGCTCTCGACCACCTGGCCGAAATTGATGTCGGTCTTGCTTGTGCGATTCACGAGAACGCACAGCTTGATCTCATGGCGCCGCCACATGACGAAGCGGCCGGTGGTGATGACGCGCGGCTTGGGAATGATGTCGCCGCGATAATCGGCCAATTCGACTTTGCGGCCGTTTTCCAGCGTGTCGCGAACGTCCTGCCCGCCGCTGTCAACGAGCCAGATCAGAAAGCGATAATTGTCGCCATTGGCCGGATACGGCAGAAATGCCAGATCCGCGACACCAACTTTGTATCCCTTTTCCTCGACCACGTCGAACGTGAATTCGGCATTGGTGTTGCCTTGCGCCGTCGCGGCGGTCAGTTCGCTAAAGGCGACCGTTACGGCCGGATCCGTCGGGGGAATGTCCGTCACCGGTTTTGACTTGTACGGCGCTTTCTTCAGCACATCGACCGCTTTGACCCCGGGATTCCCGGCGTTGGCCTGTCGTTTGCCTTTATATGTGTCCGGGCAGTTGTCGTCGCCTGCATTGGGGTCGGCCTTCGTGCGATTGTGTTCCTTAAAGAATTTCTCAAGGAACGTCTTGACGGCCGGTCGCGCGGCCGAGTATGTCGCGGCTTCTTCGACGGAGTCTTTCAATTGAACGATGGCTTTGTGCGGCTTGTCAAAATCAGCCTGTGCGTCTCCGAAGTACTTGCGAACGACGATGCGAAAAGGCACGGCCGGGCTGACATCGGGCATCCAGTCGCGCTTGCCGCCGCCGGTTTTCTTATAGTTGGCCACTTTGGATTCGGTATCGCCGGGCGTCTGGCCGAGCAGGCCGACATCCGCCGAGCGCATACCGTGATTGTCGAGCACCATGACGCGATAGATTTTCTCGTCGGCGGCGGGCACGTTGGTGTTGTCGCCGCTTTCCTCGAAGGGCGTGGCCGCCTTCTTGGCGTCTTCGTCTTTCGTATCACCCTTGACGATATTGGGTATCAGCTTCACGTCATGGGCGTCGAAGGCGCGGCCGTCGGGCGTCGCGCCGGGTTCGAGCTTGTATCGGCAGCGATAGTCGCTGTCGTCGTTGGCGATGCGCTCATGCCCGAGATAACACAGGCTGACCCGATAGCGAACCGGCAGCAGCTTCAGCACGGTTCGCGCTTTCGTCTGGCCGCCCTGGCGTTTTTTTCCGACTGCCATGAATGATGACCCTTCGTTTGCGAGTCAGTGATTTCGGTTCAACACAACTACGCGACTTTTCCAAACTGCTTTCACGCAGCGCTTATACGGTGCCGCTGGGTGGCAGACCTCCCGTATTCGGCGGGTTCGGCACGTTCGGCGGATTCGGGACATTGGGCGGACTCGGAGGATTCGTCGGATCGCCCGTGCCCCCGCCTCCTGTATCTCCGGTCGCGGGCGTGGCGCCCGGCCGGATGACGCGGATCATCTTCCATTCCGCATCATGCCGCTTGGGGAACTGAATAAATGCAACGCCCATGTCCGGCACCGGCTCGATGCGTACGACGCCCTCGCCGTCAAGCGTGCCCTCCTTGATCGCGCCGTCCGGCAGCTCGAGTCGATATTCTTCGCCGGGAACCGGCTTCTCGTCGGCATCGACAAGCTGGAATTCGATATACGTCGGCTCGTCGAAGTCCTTGCCTGGAATCGGCTCGCTCGGCGGAAGCGCCGGCGGTTCGATGGGGGCGCCGTCGTAACGCGTGTCCTTGCCGGGATCGGATTTGTCGGCCGCGCTCGGGTCGTCCGGAGCCGGCGGACATTGACCGCCGCTGACCGGTCCGACCGATGGCCCCGCGCCGCTGTTGATGAAGACCGTACTGCCGACGATATAGACGCCGCTGCTGCAGATGACGACGCTGCTGCCACCGGCGGAAAGTTCGATCGTGCCGGAGGCTTCGATTTTGACATCGCTGCCCTTGACGTGGAACGTCGTGCCAGCCTCGTACAAAGCGTTTTCACCGGCGAGCATGATGTCGTCGCCACCAACTGCGACGCTGCGCCCGCCCTGAACTTCGATCAGTTGGTCGCCGCCGACGGCGCGGCCTTCGTCTCCTTCGACCCAGAAGCGCTGCTCGCCCTTGATATGGATGTGTTTGGCTTTGTGAATCAACTGGCGATATTCGCCGTGAAGCTCGCCATCCTTCTCGCCGCCGACAATCAAGTGGTAGCCGCCGGCCGTATGAAAATGGCCGGCCTTGACGCGCAGGTCCATCTGCCGCTGGGCCTGAATGAACAACTGCTCGCTGTCTTTCTTATCTTCGAAGCGAATTTCGTTCGTTCCGCCGCCGCCCTTGCTGGTATGCGTCTTGATGATGCTCCGCGTCTTGTTATCCGGCAACTTGTACGGCGGCATGTGATCTTTGTTGTACACGCTGCCGATGATGATCGGATTGTCCGGGTTGCCCTCGAGAAAATCGACGACGACCTCCTGGCCGACGCGCGGGATGAACATGATGCCGTATTGCCCGCCGGCCGAACCCTGGGCAACGCGAATCCAGCACGACGACTCAGCGCCGAACAGCTTCGGATCGCCCGCCTCGTGACCTTGGCGATCCCAGTTGAACTGGACCTTTACGCGGTCGTATTCGTCACAGTGGATTTCCTCGTTCTCGGGGCCGACGATCCGAGCGGTTTGTGAACCGCGAATGACAGGCCAAGGCGTAATACGCGACGGTCGATACGTCACGGTGGCCGGTATGCACTCGAACTTGCAGTAGTAGGTCGGCGCGTCGAAATCGATGACGCTGGCGCGCGCGACGTCGGAGATCATGTTTGGAATGGACAGCCATTCCAGAGCGCGGCCGCCCTGCGCTGCCGCCGTCTGCGCCAATTCGCGGGCAACCTGGCCGCCGTGATAGAGCCAGTGCGTCAGATCGCGATTGGAAGTCGGATCGCCGGAACCGAGCCGCCGCGCGATCTGCAGCAAGCCATCGGCCAATTCTCGCACGGCCGGAAGCTCATGGGTGCGCGCGGCGACGAGCGCTTCCTGAACGCGCACCGTCAGTACGCCGCCGCGGTCCGCGCCGCCGGTTGTCGTGCGTGTGACGGCCTGCTTGCCTTCGTGATTGACCGTGGAAACGAGATACTCTTGATTGAACGTCGTTGAAGGATGCTCAATGAGCTTAAATGTCTTGCCCGGACCGATTCGGCGGCTGTTGCTCAGAGCCTGGCCGACGATGCGTGAGGATTCGAATTCCTCCATGCGGACCTTCGCCAAATCGGACCCGCGCGCCTGCTCCTCGTATTCGCCCGGGTAATCCGCAAACTTCAAGCCCGGATCGCGCCCGGCGTCGGCATTCACATCAAGCCCGAGCGTGGGGTTCTTGAAATTGAAGTCGTTGAAGGAGACGGCGCCGGGGCGAATGCCTTGACCGATTCGGAAGCGATAGATGTGCTCCGCTTCGACGACCATGCCGGAGGGCGCACGATAGCCCAGCTCAGGCTTTTCGCCGGTGATCGGTATGTAGTCTTCCTTCTTTTCGCAAAAGACGATCGTGTATTTTTCGGCGGTGTGCTCGAAGTAATACCAGACGCCCTCTTCTTCCATGAGGCGGCTGATGAAGTTGAAATCCGTCTCTCGATACTGCACGCAGTATTCACGATCGGGATACGTCTTGGCGAGGCGCGACATGTCGACCTGATCTTCGGCGATGCCGCCCTGCGTGAGCACCTCGTTTAGAATGACCTTCAGATCCTTGTTCTGAAAAATGCGAGATGTGTATCGGTGCGTGAGCAACCAGAGCGAAGGCACCAGTTCGGCGCGATAATACGTCAGATCGACCGTCTCGCCGCTCATCTCGAAGCGGCTGACGATGCCGTGAAAATAGCGCTCGCCTTCGGTGGTGAAGATGCTGAGAATCGCGGGCTTGCCGACGATATCCGCAAACGCCAGGGAAGGTTCCGTGGTTGCCAGCTCGAGTTCGAACCGATAAAGCTGGGAAAGGCCCTCGCGACCGGAAAAGCGGACGAGCTGGAAGAGGTCAAGGTCTTTGCCGCTGATCTGAAAGGCCAGCTGCGCTCTGCTCATATCGCGTTGCAACGCCATAAACGCATGGCTCCTTCCTGCACGTACGCCGACTCAACACCCGCGCAAGCGCGGCGGGTGGTCGTTCACATTCACCTTACTACGCCGCCAAGGCGGCTTCGCGATCGGCCGCTCGGCCATCGCGAATGTCACTCCACGAACGTATACGTAAAATCGCCGTTGTCACCTACCCCCATTTTGACGGCTTTCGGCAATTTCTCGTCCGCCATTCGCCCCAGCAACGCCCTCGAGAACGGCGGAAGCACTTCACGGTTCAGGGCGTGGTCAATCTGCCGAGCGCCGATGTCAACCTGCTTGCAGCGCGCCGCGATCGCCCCGTAAACGCTTTCATCCACGTTCAATTCCATCTGGTGCGTCGCCGCGAGGCGCTTAACAACCTTGCCGAGCTTCATGCGGGCAATGTTCTTGAGAATATCCTCGCCGAGCGTGAGGAACGGGATCACCGTCATGCGCGCGACCAAAGCCGGTTTGAAGTGATTTCGCAGATGCGGGTAAATCCCCTCGCGCAAATCGTCGATCGAGACTTCTTCACCCGATTCGCACATCTGCTGAATCACGTCCGTTCCAAGATTGCTCGTCAGAAAGACGACGGTGTTCTTGAAGTCGATAATGCGGCCTTCGCCGTCGGCGAGTTGTCCCTTGTCAAAGACCTGATAGAAAAGGTTCATCACGTCGGGATGGGCCTTCTCCACTTCGTCCAGCAGCACAACAGAATAGGGATGCTGGCGAACCGCTTCGGTCAGGACGCCGCCCTCTCCGTAACCCACATAGCCAGGAGGCGAACCCTTGAGCTGCGAGACGGTGTGGGCCTCCATGAATTCCGACATGTTGATGACCGTGAGGAAACGCTCGCCGCCGAAAAATAGATCGGCGATGGTCATCGCCAGTTCCGTCTTGCCGACGCCGCTAGGCCCAACGCAGAGAAAAACGCCGAGCGGTTGATTCGGATCGCCCAGGCCGGCCTTTGAGATGCGAAGTTTTTCCGCGACGATCGACAAGGCGTGATCCTGCCCCACGACGCGGCCGCGAAGTTTGTCTTCCATGTTTAGCGCTGAGGCGACTTCGTCCTTGACCATGCTGCGGATCGGGATGCCGGTCCAATCCGACACGACGGCGGCCACCGACTGCGCATCCACGTGCGGATACATCAGCGGAGATTCGCCCTGCAGCTTTTTCAGATCGGCCATGGCCTGATCGATCTCGGCGCGAACGGCGTCGTCATCGTGCGGGGCTTCCTGCTTTTCGGCGGGCTTCTCGTCCGCGGCTTTTCCGTCGCCATTTCCAGAAGGCGCGCCTTCTTCGCTTTGATAGGCACGCAATTTCGAGCGCAGCTCGCGTACACGCTCGACCGCAGCCAGTTCTTCCTGCCAGCGATTGACGAGGTTTTCGCGTTCCTTGATGAGGGACTCGCGCGTGGCTTCCATTTCCTTCAGCGATGTCTCGTCGATTTTCGTGCCGCCCGCGTGATCGCGATATACCGCCGTGATGGCCGTCTCCAGATGACTCAGACGGCGATCGACATCCTCCAATACGGCGGGTTTCGTGGTCAGGCCGACCGCGACGCGCGCCGCGGCGGTATCAAGAAGATCGACGGCCTTATCCGGAAGAAAGCGGCCGCTGATGTAGCGCTTTGAAATCTCAACCGCGGCGCGTACGGCCTCATCGAGCAGCGTGACTTTGTGGTGCTTTTCGTACTTATCCTTAAGACCCCGGAGCATCACGATGGCGGATTCGACATCCGGCTCGTCACATCGAACAAGCTGGAAGCGCCGCTCGAGCGCCGCGTCCTTCTCAAAGTACTTTTTGTACTCAGCCCATGTCGTCGCGGCGACAGTTCGCAGTTCGCCGCGGGCCAGCGCCGGCTTCAGAAGATTGGCCGCATCGCCACCACCAGCCGCTCCGCCAGCGCCGATGAGCGTATGAGCTTCGTCGATAAAAGTGACCACCGGCTGAGCGCTGCCCTTGATTTCCTTAATGACGTTCTTGAGGCGATTCTCAAACTCGCCCTTGACACCGGCGCCCGCCTGCAACAGACCCAGGTCCAGCGACAGCAACTTGACGCCCTTGAGCGTCGGCGGCACGTCACCCTGTACGATGCGCAAGGCGAGCCCTTCAACGATCGCCGTCTTGCCCGTGCCGGGTTCGCCGACGAGGATCGGATTGTTCTTTCGGCGGCGGGCGAAGATGTCGATCATCTGTCGAATTTCCTGATCGCGACCGAAGACCGGGTCGATCTCGCCGGCGGCAGCCTTGGCCGTCAAGTCGATCGTGAACTGCTCCAGCGCCGTGCCGCCTGCGCGTCCGCCGGCCGCAGCGCCCGCTTCTCCGCCGGCGCCGCCAGACTGTTCAGACGAACCGAACATGATGTCGAGAAAGTGATCTCGCAACTGGTCGATGTCGATCCGCTCCATTTCCGGCGTGTGTTCGTTCGCCGCCAGATGCTGCGGGTTGAGCACGTAGGCCATGATGAGCAGGCCGGTGCGAATTTGATCAAAGCCGAATTCATCGGCCATGACCGCGGCCGACTGAATCACCTCTTTCAGCTTTGGCGAGACGACGGGCTTCGCGCGATGGCCAGTCGGCAGCGCGTCGAGCACTTTCTGAACAGCCCGTCGGATCGGCGTGCGATCCACTTTGAAAGTTGTAAATATCTGCTGTACGTCTCCGGTCGTTTCATCCAGCAGGCGCAGCATGAAGTGATCCGGCGTGATCTCATAGTGTGTGCGCGAGCCGCAGAGCGCCATTGCCCCCTGCAAATGCCGGATGCAGTTTTCGTCAAAACGGGCCACGAGGCTGCGAAAGTCTTGTGCGGGTGTCTCTGTCGGCATGATCGTTCTATCCCACCGACCGGCTGGAGCCGGCCGCCATGTAAACGCGATCGGCAGCGCCGGTGCCGTTCGCTTGCGAGGTTGTCACATTGGCATCGGAGGAGGCATGGCCTTTCTCCGCGTTGAAGCGAGACGCGGCGCACGACGACTCGCTGAAGATGACGGAAGTCTCGGGAACGTCCCGCGTGCGGACCCAGCTTGTCAGACCCAGACGGCCCGCATCGCCCTCGGACGCGAGCCGCGTTTCGGGGACGACGCCGGGCATCAGCTTGATTTCGATCGTAAAAGCGCACGGGTCGGTGCAATAGAGCTTGACCAGCGCGCGTGTCTCAAGGTGTGATTGCTGATCCGGCAGCAATTCGAGGTAGGTCTCCCAGTCAACCGGACCAATCTCAATATTGAATGAGCCGCTCAAGTCGTAGACCTGCTCCCCGGCGACAAGGTCTTCACCGAGGCGGCTGTTGGCGAGACCGGTGCGATTCATATCTTCCTGCGGCAAGGCGACCCAGCGTCCGACATGCTGACGCACATGGACCGGATATTGAGCGCGGCGATAATCGGAAAGCAGCCCCTCGAGCGTGATGGCCGATCGCGGATGTTGTGTCAGTATGCCGGCATATCGAAGCAATCGGATGCAATCGACGCCAAGCGTGCGATCCTCCGCGTCCGGAGAAACGCCCATGAGCATGAGTAGATAGCGCGTCATGTCGTCGCGACCGGGAATGCCGAACGACATGTCGTAGCGATACTTCAGGCTGGCGCGATAGAAGAATGAGATAATGCGATGGTGAAGAATGTCGAGGAAATCACGTATGGGCGATCTGTCGGAAGTCTGCTCGGCAACTTCGCCGACCGAACGACTCGCCGCGGCGGCAGCGCTGCGGGCCAGCGCGCCCGGCTCGCGATCGCCGGCGTCCGCTTCAATCTCCAGGCCCGGAACGTCGCCGGCCTCCAATTCGGCGGAGCGCAGAACATGAACGACATAATGCAGCGGCAGGGGTGACGCCACTCCGTAAAGTCCGAGGAACGTTACATCCAAACGAAAGACAGGCAGTCCATCCGGCGTTTCGCTGATCGCCGTGATGCGTCGCACGTCTGTCGCGGGAAAACCCATCATGATGTGCGGGCGGAATCTGAAAATCTCGCCTGCCACCGGACCGCGCCCGCCCGAGACGACACTCGGCGCGAGATAGCGCTCCAGCAACCACGCGGCACGAAGAAAATCGAATCGCCACGGCGACTGCATCAGATTGCGCGCAAGCGATTGCTCTATCAGTCCGCGGGTAAAAGCTTGTGTGTCCGTCTCGCGCACTGACTGTTACCTCGTTTCCGCGGGCGTAGACTGCTCGCCCCAGCGCGGATCGAAACTGTAGCGATGGCCGCTTCGCGCGAAGCGCACGCCCAACTGGCTGAACGAATTCAACGTGACGTAGAGACCCATGAAACGATCCAGCACCGTCGCGAAGAGATAGGCGTCGCCCTCACCGGCGAAGTGGTCTTCGTGCAGCTCAATGTCTACCTGCAGGCCTCGCATCGGCGCGCCGCGGACCATTCGTTCGCGATAAGACGACTTCAGCGAGAGAATACCGTCAAGCATGCGCTGATGCGTCATGGCGGCCTGCGCGTCGTGCTCCGCATGAAAGTCGTATACTCGGAGCAACTGCTTGAATCGATCGGCGTCGAGAAGCGACACATAGTTCAGCGACATATGCGAGATCAGACGCCAGTGAAGCTCCTTGCCTATCGGGGGAGGAATCGTGTTCGTCGGTTTGACAATGTTGCGAAACGCGATGCCGGCCGGTGAACTGTCGGTCGGTTCGCGGATGTCGCCGGCGCGCAAGGCGGACGGCAGTTCGCGGTTTGTGCAGGTCAGCTCAATGGAGATCGTCTGCTCCCCCGGCAGCGAACCCTTCGCCGCGCCGGTGACGAACGACATATAGACATCCGTCCCCTGACGCGGATCGCCTGTTACGACGTTGCTGACGCGATGCGTGTGAAAGTAACTCGCCTGTCGTGGATCAACATGAGTCTTGTGCCGAAACGCGTAGAAAGGCTCGTATTCGTCCGATTCCAGGCCCTTCTGGTGAGAAAGCCCACCGACCGTGTCGACCGAATACACTTCGGCATGGCGGCGATCCGCAAGGCCGGTGCGCGATGGCTGCACCAGATACTCAACGCGATCCTGCTGCAGACGGATCGGATCGGCCGGATGGCTGAACAGGTTGATGATCGGCACGCAGTGCAAACGCACATTTTCTCGAGAGACCAGCGGCGGCGATTCCGGCCTTCGATTAAACGTAAACGCCAGCTCGATGCTGTGCTCCAGGCCGATGCGCTTCACGGCGCGATCAAGACCGCTGACTTCGAAGAAGAGGAAGCGATCCTTAAAGGCGAAATACTCTTGCAGGAGGCGATAGCCTACGAACGAATAAGAAGGATAGTGCAGTACAGCATCGCTTCGATTAAGCCCCGCCGCTGATACGGCCGACTTCGGCAAGATCTCCTCACGACGATCATGTCGTGGTGAACCGTCGCAGACGGTGACATGCTCAAGATGGCCCATCAAGAGCAAATAAAGTGCAAATGCTGTTCGCGGCTCGCCCGCCAGATGGAACCGTACGGTCCCCAACTCCAGATCGGCCAGAGGCGCTTTGGGTGCGGTGTCGAGTTGGAGCACAAGGCGCACCGGTCGAGCGGCGGCCGTCTCCAGGGTGACGTTGCGAATGGCCCAGGGGCGCAGTATGGCATCCCATGTTGACCGATAGCGGCATCGCGTCCCGTCGACCGGAACCGAGGCGAACTCCGCGCCGGCCGCAATGCGTAGCGGCGACTGCATGCCGCTGAGGTCCGGCAGGAATTCGAGAATGCTCATGGAAGGCACCGGACGCAAGTAGTGCGGCCAGAGCAAGGACATCAGGTCTTCGGTGAATTCGGGAAGTTCGTCGTCGAGCTTTTGTCGAATGCGCCCGCAGAGAAAAGCGACGCCTTCGAGAAGGCGTTCAACATCGGGGTCTGATCCGCGGTCGGCCAGCATCCGCGCGATCTGCGGATGAACGCGCGCGAACTCCGGGCCGACTTCGCGCAGGTACTGCAGTTCATCCTGGTAGTACGTATTTTTCACGATGCACAGACTCGCGGCCGAAGGAAAGAGGGACGGCGGGAATGTCGCACCTTACCCCTCCACATCAAATTGCCCGGAAGCGCGAACGGCGGTCTCATACCAGACTCGGTGTTCGCCCGATCGAGAGACCAGCACGGCCTCGACGCGAAAGACCAGCGTCTGTGCCGTACTGATGTCATCACGCATCGTAACGCGCACGCCGCGCAGACGCGGCTCGTACTTCTCGATGGTCGACCGGATCGCGTCCACGAGGTTGCGGACATAGTCGCCGGAGCCGACGGTCATGTCCGTCAGCGCCGGCAGGCCGTAGTCCATCTGCGCTTCGCTGATGCCCTGACGAGAGTTCATCAGACGGCGCAAATGGCGGCGCACCGACTCCATCAGTTCTTCGAGGTCTTCGACCGTCGTACCGCCGGCGGCGACCGTCCGAGCCGACCCCGCATCCGCCAGACGCTCCAGCAGAGCTTTCTCACGGCGCATGAACGACTCCGGCCGACAGACGGCCGGACTCGGCAAGGAAGCGCGGATTCACCGCGCAATCGCCGAGTCCGGCCGGACGTGCCGGCAATGGGCTAACGCGGCGATCAGGCGCCCGGCGCTCGCCAGTGATCCATTTCGACCACGCTATCGGGCAGCCAGTTCCACTCGATTTCCTCGTAAGTGAAGCTGTACTGCACCATGTGGCGATACGGCTCGTTCAGCGGAACGAAGCTCATCGGCATGTACGGTCGAATGTCCACAACGCGGGCCTTGCGGAGCGTGATGTTGAAGTACTTCGCTTCCGAGCGCGTGGCCGGATCGATTCGATAGAAGTCGAGCACGACTTCCTTCAGGTTCTGGGCGGTGCACAGGGCCTTGTGGAGACCCGGCGTGGCCTTGTCGACCTGGCAGACGAGCCGCAGCGGACTGTGAACGCGCACGCCTGAGGGCATGCCGTCTTCTTCGCGAATCGGCTGATGCAGATAATGCTCGATCTCAAAAACGTCGATCGTATCCTCGCGACCCTGCTTTTCCGAGGAACCGGGATACTCCGCAATCTTGACGTTACACGGTGTAGGCATGACTTGATCTCCCTCTGTCAGTCGTTCGGCGCCGGAAACAGCACACGCGATTCCGGCACACTCTCAATGAACTTGTCCACGGCCATTTGATCCCGCGACCACCGCCGGACACACAGCGACCGCGTGAAGTGCCGACGACACTCGCGCCGGCATCAACATTAGCGTCATCCGCCTTCAGCATAGACGAAAAATCCGTGTTGAAGGCTTGTCTTTCTTGCACAAAAAACGGGCCGCAGGATTTTCCCGCCAGGCCGTGCGAGGCCGTAAGAACACCAGACCCGTTTTGCCCTTGTCGACTCTACGCCGATCAAGCCGGCGGCGGATCGAACTGACCCACCATCGACAACTGAATCTCGACGCCCTTGAGCTTGAAGTGCGGAATCATCTGCACTTCAGACTTGAACATGCCGGGCTTGCCGGGAACAGGCGTCGCCGTCACCTGGATTTCCTTCAGCGGATACTTCGCCGCGAGCGTGTCATCCAGCGAGCCTTGGCGGCAATACTGCTTGAGCCACGTGTTGATCTCGCCGGTCATCTTCTCGGCATCCATGACGCGACCCATGTTCTCGCGCCAGATCACCTTGAGGAAGTGGGCGATGCGACACGAGATCATCAGGTAAGGCAAGGCCATGCCGAGGCGAGCGCGCGTTTCGTCTTCCTTGCCTTCGGCCGTGTCGGGGAATTTGCCGACGCGCTTCGTCGAAGGTGCATCAAAGAAAGCGGCGTTGTCGCTGCCCTTGCGCATGATCAGCGGAATAAAGCCGAAGTTGCACAGGTCTACGTCCATGTCTTCCGAAATCAGCGTTTCGGTCGGAATCTTGGTCTGCACCTGCCCGGTGGCCTCGTATTGGTGCAGCGGCAGATTGGGCACCGTGCCGCCGCTATTGGGGCCGACGACGCTGTTGTACCAACCGTAATTCGCGAAGCTTTCGGTCATGCGCCCCGCCAGCGCGAAGGCGGCATTGCCCCAGAGATAGCGATCGTGATGTTCGCTGCGGACATCTTCCTCAAACGTGAAGTCCTTTACGTCCTGATCCTCGATCGTGTACGGCTTTCGCAGCAGGAATCGCGGCATCGCCAGACCGATATACCGCGAGTCGTCCGAATCGCGGAAGGCATTCCACTTCGTATACTGCGGCTGCTCGAAGATTTCGTACATTTCGGCCATGCGAGGCAGGCCGACGAACGAATCTTCCTTCTTGCCGAACATCTTCGGATCGACGCCGCCGATGAACGGGCACTTCGCCACGGCCGCGACCCGGGCGATCTCCGACATCAACTCCACTTCGGGATTGCGATTGTCGAATGCGTAGTTGCCGACCATCAGACCATACGGCTTGCCGCCGAAGGTATTGTACTGGTCGCGATAGACCGACTTGAACAGACCGGACTTCTGCCAGTCCTTGCAGTCCTGGAAGTCTTCGAGGAGGTCGTTCTTCGAGGCGTTTAGAACCTCAATGCGGATGTTCTGACGGAACTCGGTGTTATCAACGAGATACCACAGTCCGCGCCATGCCGATTCGATCTTTTGAAACTCGGCATTATGCAGGATTTCGTTCACCTGCGCGCTGAGTTGTTGATCGATCTCGGCGATGAAATCGTCGACGACCTGCTTATTGATCGTCAGTTTGTTCAGGTCGAAACCGGCCGCCTTCTGGACGATGCCGGCGAGACCTTTTCGATAGAGGTCTTGATACTCATGATCGAGATCAAGTTGATCAATCAGGGCGTCCACCGCCGTTGTATCGGCTGCCGCCGCGCCTGCCGCTTGTGCCTGGGGTGCATCTGCCATCTCAGTTCCTCCACGGAGCCTACCATTCCGATTGCCGGCTCCCGTTGTATGTCAATGACGCTCGTGTCGTTTTCGTGCTTAACTCGCCGCCTCGCCGCCCTCGGCCGCCGGAGCGGCATCGCCGCCACCGTTGCCGGCCTGGCCTTGATTGATCATCTTCAGGATCTGCTCGCGCGTAGCGGGGTCCTTGATGGTCTCCATGAGTTTGGCGACTTTGGCCTTGTCGCCCATGACCGGGCGCAGCGCCTTCATCGCCTCGCGCAGCTCGAGCAGATTTTTCAGTTGCGGCACCTGCCGGGCGATCGCTTCAGGGCGGAAGTCCTTCAGCGAGCCGAACTTCAGCGACACCGGCATTTCACCGGCGCCGGCGATTTGATCCTGCACCGATGTTTCCAGCGACAGGTTGAAACTCTGCATAACGGAATCAAAATTCGACTTATTGACATCAAGCGGCTGGCGATCCTCGATTGGGCGCTTGTCCTGCTTCGACGAGAAGTCTCCCATCACGAGAATGCGAAACGGCAACTCCGGCTCCGCGCCGCCGCGAAGCTTGTCGGAGATAACGATGTTCACGCGCGACTCGCGCGCTTTCGACGGTCCCTTTGCCATGGCAGGGCTCCCTTAATCAATGGTCTGCGGACACTTACTTTCCACTCGGCTCGACTGCCAGGGCCGCCGACGGATCCAACTGGCAAAGCCACGCAAAACTGTTACGAACATCCGGCAGCATATCCGGCGCCGGATCCTTCATCAGCACTGCATAAGCCTTTCGGCAGCGATACAGCGTTTGTGCCGCCTCAACCGCCAGAGAAGGCTCCCAGTCGTCGATGTGATACCGCTTTATCTCGTCGTGGCACTCTTCCAGCAACGGTAATGCTAACTGTATCCGCTGCGCATCAAAACACAACTGGGCAATTCGAAGACGCCAAAGAAACCGGTCGCGCCGTTGAGTACATGTTGACAGGCCTTCCTGCAGCGCGGCAACTGCTTCCTTTAGCTTACCAGAACCCGCCAGCTTACGCGCCGTCTCCGATGCCTCCGTCAGCTTGCCGTTGCTTTGGCCGCCGCCTCCCCCACCGCCGCCCGCCGGGGCGACTTCCGACTCGATCCACATCTTCGTGTCGCCGCTGCAAAGCGGATTCCCATTGCGAAAACGAAGCTCAAATAGCCCGGAACCCAGCCGCCGAACTAGACCGGCCGTCAGCGCGAGCACGGCGTGCCGTGCGTTTTCAAACGGCTGCCCCATGCCCGCCAACGCCATGTGCGTATAACGCTGAAGATCGAGCCAGAGCGGGTCTTGCGAGCGAAATGCGCCTTCCGCCGAATTCAGAAGGTGCTCCCATAGGCCATTGGCGGCCTGATGTTGCAGTGCGTCCACGACCGTTGCTTCGGGCGGTGGAATCTGATATTTGGCTTCCTCGGAGGCCGGCAGTCGAATCTCGCCCCACTTGATCAACCGCGTGATGGCGTATGGCAGCGGATTATTCGGCGCATTCTTGCTGATGAACGTGCAGAGTTTGAGCAGTTCCGTTTTCGCCGAATTGACATCGCCTGGTTCGCTGACGCTGACGATCGCTCCGCCGCCGCCGGCTGGCGCAGCGCCGCCCTCGCTCGGTGCGGCCGCCGCGGGGGCTTCGGCCGCGGGCTTTGGGCGCTTGGCGGCCAGTTCTTTAATGCCGCGCTTAAACTTCGAGAAATCCGGCGGATCGTCCGGCATCTTCTCGGTCAGCGCGGCATTCAACTCATCGATCCGCGTCACGCACAAGTCGATCGCGTCGAAGTCATCGGGCTTGGGCTGGTTTTCCCGAAACCAGCTTCCCTCTGTAAAGATTTCCGTGAACGACTCCATGCGCGCCTTGCGGCGGCGCGGACGCTCGGGAAACATCCCGTCCCAGAAATTCAATACTAGATCGGCCAGAAGCTTCAACTCGGCTGCAAGGCCGGCGTAGCCGTGATTCTTGAAAAGCGCGTAACCCATCGCGGATGCGATTTCAGCGTCCTTCGACTTCTGCTTGAGCACATTGCTGGCGCACTGGATCAG
>CAZRFP010000106.1:0-15417 GCA_964599535.1 uncultured Planctomycetaceae bacterium | reverse complement strand
ACGTGACCACCGACGAAAAGGGACGCCTGCGCGTCGGCGCGGCGATCGGCGTCGCTGCGCGCGAAGAAGAACGCGCCGCCGAACTGCTCAAAGCGGGCTACACGATGCTGGGACTTTATGCCCCCGGCAGTGGAATGCCGGGCCAGAAGCTTGTGCAGACGACGCATAAGCCCAAGCCGCGCGCCGGATTGAATGATGCCGGCATGGTGCGCGTCGAGTTCGTTCGCTCATCGACCGATCGGAAGTTGTTGAAGGACACATTGAAGCAGGCCCAGGCCGAAATCGACAAAGAGAAGCAGGCCGCGACAAAGCCCGCCGCGGAATCAAAACCCGCGGAGCCTGCCACGCAGCCGGCGCCGCCGACTCAGCCCACGACGCAGCCGACCACTAAACCGGCGACAACGCAGCCCGTCGCAACGAAGCCCGCCGCATCGGCCCCGGCAGCGCCGAAGACGGCCCCTCATCTGGAACCGTGGATCGCGCTTCTGAAGAAGAAAGAGGGCTTCGTCGCTCAGGTCGAATTCGCACGCGCGTCGGATGTCATCCATTTCGCCGATGCCGTCGGCGACAGGGACTTTGCGCGTTCATATATCTTCGCGGGCTTTCAGATCGCCGATGTTCATAACATCGTCGACCATGAATTGCTCGGCAAGGCCAAGGCAAACGTCGTACTGCCGCCACTGCTGCAGAATATGCCGTTGACGGCGAATCCATACAATCCTGCCGCCGATTTCACAATGTCGGGCTGTACCGTCGCCTTCGTTCCGGCCGCCGACAATGTGCTTGAGCATCGTCAGATGCGCGAGCGACTGGCACTGCTCGTCCGAAACGGATTGCAACGCGCCGACGCGCTGAAGGCCGTCACGCTCAACGCGGCAAAGTTTCTACAGATGGAAAAGGAGTACGGCTCGCTCGAAAAGGACAAGTGGGCTGATCTGATATTTCTCGATGGTGACCCGCTTGATCCAACCAGCAGCGTACGCCGCGTGATGATTCACGGCGAACTGCTCCCGCCGCTGGACGATCGAACCGCGAAATCGAAATAGATCGGGTGCTACAGATATGACAATAGAAAATTGCCCGTTCCACAAAGTAATTGAAGTGAATGACGAACAGAGGCGACGAGACTGACATGCGAAAGTGCTGGCTGATATTGATCGCGATGATCCTGGCGCCCTCGCTCGGGCTATCGCCTGAGCTGGCGCGCAATGGAACCCGCGCGATGGAATCTTCCGACGGCACCACTGCGCCGGCTACGCAACCCGAGTCGCAGCCCGCGTCAAGGCCCGCATCGCAGCCAACGACCTCTCCCGCGACGCAACCGTCGACGCAGCCAACAACCGCGCCGACGAGCAAGCCCGCCGCGCAGACGACAACCGCGGCGGCCAGCCAACCGGCAATGCCGCCGGACAAGCCAAAGGATAAGTACTTCGCAATCGTCGGCGGAACGCTACATCCAGTCTCGGGGCGATCCGTCACCGGCGTCACCGTGCTTTGCAAGAATGGCCGCATTCTGGCGATCGGACGTGATATCCAGCTTCCGAAGGAGGCTGAAAGGCTCGACGCGGACGGATTTCATATTTATCCGGGACTGATCGCTTCCGACACGCGGGGCATCCTCGGCTCAGAGCCACCGGAAGAGACGACCAATGTCTTCGCCACCGCCATTCGACTGGCCAATTCCGCCGGCATCACCACGGCCGTTGTTGGAAATTCCGCGGCCAAGGCATCGTACGGAAGCCTTGAAGGCATGTTGCTCAGAAAAGACCTGTTTATCGACATTCGCTATCGCAGCGCATCCGATCGCAGATCCCTTCGCGAGTCATTGCAGAAAGTGCGTCAATATCTGCGTGATAAGGAGGCCTACGAAGCGCGCAAGGCGGCCGGCGATGAAGATGCCAAATCCCCGGCGGACGGGCCGATCACCGGCGGCAATGCGAAATACCTGCAACTTATCAAGAAGGAGAAGGCCGCTGTCATATCGGCTGATTCCCGTCGCGACCTCATCGCGCTTTGCGAACTGGCGGAAGAATTCGGCATACGCATCGTCATACGCGGCGCGATGGAGGGTTGGACTCTGCCCGATCGACTCGGCCGAGCAGGCGTCAGTGTCATTTCAATGCCAAGGCGTTTGTCATCGCGCGACGACAGGCTGAATCAGCCGCATGGCGGAAACATTGAAAATTCGGCCATTCTTCATCGCCACGGCGTCGAAGTCGCCGTTACGTCAAGCTCGCCCATGATCAGCCTCGGCGGATTGGCCGGCCGCGACTTGCAGCATCTCCCGATGGAGGCGGCCTACGCCGTGCGCGGTGGCATGTCGGAACGGACGGCCGTTGAGTCAATCACCCTATCGGCCGCGCGCATTCACGGAATCGATGATCGCGTCGGTTCGATCGAAGTCGGGAAGGATGCGGATTTCATCATCTGCAGCGGACCGCTGCTGGACTTTTATACGACGGTCGAGTGGACCATTGTGAACGGCCGCATCGTCTATGACAAACAGGAAGAGACCCTCTTCGCGCACATTCGCCCGCGCACGCCTACGACGCAGCCAGCGCCATATACCTTCTGGCCGCGACCGTTTAAGCCGCGCCCCGCTCCAAAGCCGGGTGAAGGCGGCCGCTACGGCAGAGATCCGGCTGATTCCCGCTGATGTCTCGGCAGCGGCGCATGACGCTGCAATTCACCAATGGATGTGAACCACTCCTATTCAGTAGCGTTCTTGTCCTTTCAAGAGAGCTGCGAGAATGGACTGTATTTCAGCGTCACAGGTAATACTCCCTTAAATCAAGTTGTCTAGCCATCCAAGTGGCATGGTTCTTAGAGCACATTCCATATTGTGAAATATCCTACTGGATTGACTTTCAATTCCGCCTTGCAGTCATAACGGACTGGTGCTATCTTCTCGACAGGTTAAAGCCGATCCGCGTTAGGTCGGTCAGAATTGAGTGGAAGCAGCCGGAGAGTCAACGCCATGGGAGTACAACTGAATGGCAAAATCAAACTTTAAGTGTGAGAAATGTGGCAGAGGCTTCAGTATGGCCGCGCACTTGGCGCGGCACCTTTCCGGCAGCCACGGTATTGCCGCGAGCGGCAAGAAGGGCAAGAAGAAGAGCGGCCGCAAGCCCGGTCGCCCGAAGGGAAGCGGCAAGGGTCGACGCATGGGCAGCATGTCGTCATCCGTCGCCGGGGTCAACTTGGCCAGCTTGTCGGCGGATGATCTCGGCCGAATCATCGTGGCAGCCCGATCGGAAATCGAACGCCGAATCGCAGATCTCCGTTCCGTGATCGGCTAAGCGGGGCTCTCAATCCGCACCCTGCGACGGCGCTTTGGCCGTGTCTTGGCGGTTGAATGCTGGACCGCCGGCGTATGGCAAGTGCCTTCGCTTTACTCCAATCTGTCCGTCGGTTTGGCTGCTTGTAAAAGCAAGCTACGGCTTTCCAAAATGCCTCGTCGCGCTGCGGCGAGGCATTTATCGTTTTGGAACTGGCCATCATCAAGAAACCGGTCGGCGCTCCGGAGATCGCCTGAAGCTCTGTCCAAGGCCTTCGACTTCGCCCCGATATCGGCACTTCTTGCGCAGGCCGGCGCGAGTTTATCTCCAGTGCGAGGCCCGAACTCCGACCTGCGCGGTTCTACTTTACGGACTCTTCCGCTTTATCACGATCTTTGCCGATACTTCTGAAAGGCCCAGGTGTCGATCGACGGCCTGCGGATCGCGCAGTCAGTACGGCCGTGCGATGCCGAACGTCGCCAGGAGCAGAAAATATGTCCATCCGAAGTGCATTTGTCTTAACCCTTACCGCACTCGTGCTTTTTCACGCTACAGCTTGCGATCAGAACACGCAGACTGTCTCGATGAACGCGCCGCAGATGGAAGGTTCCCCGCCCCAGCCCCCGATGGCCGAATACTTCGCCTATCACAATGACCAGGGCATGTTGAACGATATGTCGATTGCCGACATTCACTTTGTTCCCCATTCACCCTATCTCTCGGGCGCGGGCGAGGCTCGCCTTGAACGATACGCGGAGTTGCTTGCAGGAACTGGCGGCACAATCTGTTACGACACGCGGTCAACGGATAACGACATGATCGAAGCCAGACTTGCGTTGGTACGCGAATTCCTCGCGCACGCCGTGCCTGGTAAGAACTTGATAAATGTCGAAGTCGGCATGGCCGGCGGCCGCGGCATGTTGGCGACGGAAGCCATTGCCGGTCAAGACGTCGCGATTCAACCCGAGCCTCGCGGTACCGCGTATAACTTAAACCGAGCCAGCGGCGGCGGCGGGGGAGGAAACTGATTCGTGAATTCCAAACTCAAGTCGCTGGCGGCGCTGCTGATTGCGATCAGCCTTACAGGTTGCTTCAAGTCCGATGCCGACCGTGTCAAGACGGCATCATGGGACGGCGAAAAAACTCCACCTGAAGGTCGAGAAGTGAAGAATGCGCCGGCGCCGCGCATTTCCAGTTCGACGCATTTGGCCTCCGGGAGGATGCTCGAACAGCAGAACGACATCTCCGGCGCCATTCGCCAGTACGAAAGGGCGCTTCAGTCCAATCCGCGCCTCGTCGAGGCCCACAATCGGCTGGGCATCTGTTTTCAGCGGATCGGCCGATTCGCCGACGCAGAAGGCGCCTTCAAGAAGGGCGTCCATCTCGCGCCGGATTCCGCCATGCTGCATAATAATCTGGGTTACTGCTATCTAATGCAGGAGCGGTTTGAAGCGGCCGAACGCGAGTTTCGCGCGGCCCTTGTCATCGCGCCCGCATTCGATCGCGCTCGAATGAATCTGGCGATCGTCCTCGCCAGTACCGAGCGCATCCTCGAAGCCGTGGAGGAATTCAGCCATGTCGTGCCGGCCGAAGTCGCTTACTTCAATGTGGCCGTACTGTGTACCGACCGGCAGCTGTACTCCGAAGCGGAAGACGCACTGCAACGCGCACTGAAGATCAACCCTCGCTTCGAACCGGCACGCGAACATCTCGATCGAATCGCCGAATTGGCCGCTGCCCGCCGCGCGCCGAACGAAGTACATATCAGGCTCGCCGAGGAACTGGAACAGGCCGGCGAAGACGCATTCCCTCCGCCGTAACAGCGCCGCCGGAATCCGCCGCGCGAAACTGACTTCGATTCAAAGTCATTATCCATTTCAGCACATGGGCCGGCCACTCTCGATGCCCAGTCTCTTCATCTCATGCGGCAAACGAATGAAAACCGTGTCTTGCACGGCCGCGACCGATTCACTCGGTGCTCTCAAAGTCCGTATAACTTCGCTATCGCAATATGTGTTTGCGTCGAGCCGAAAGTTCTGCCGATAGAAAACTCTCGCCGAGTTGCAGGTTTGTTGTATATCGCCATCAAAGTGCCGCATCGTGCGGTGCGATGCCGGTCTTCGGTTTCCTGCACGCTTTGATCCGTCGCGTGGTTAAATTGCCGCTCTACGAATGATCGAAACTGATCCCGCCAAACAATTTGTTGTCCAACTGTCCCGCACTGCATGGCGCGGCGCTGTAAGACCGTTCATTTCTCTGTGCCGCCTTCGCGTGCATGAACTTCTTGAACGCTTTTCGCTTCGTCGACTGAACCGGTTATCCGGCGCGTTGCTGGCCGCGCTCGTGCTTATCAGCGGCACACAAGCCATGTCGCCGGTGGCCCATCATCAGGCGGCGTCGAATCAGGCTGTGCAATCCAAGCGGTCCCCTCCCGAGCGCGACCGGTCCGGCGACTACGCATGGCTGTCGAGCGCCAAACGGGCCGATTATGTTCCGTTGGCCGACTACATCGCCGCGCCTGCGGGCCGACAGCGCGTCGAGCTTGACGACGATGGCTTTGCCGATTGGCTCAGGCATCTGCCCATCGCCCCCGTCGGTACGCCCGTCACCGCAGCCGGCGGCAAGATCATGATGGAAGGTGACGATTCGCGACTGGCCGCCGTCATTGCTCTGCAGCCCGGTAATCGACGGCTACTCTCCGGCGGCAACATGCTGATTCGATTGCGCGCCGAATACGCGTGGAGCCGGGGCGAGCACGATCGCATCGCCTTTCATCTGACGAGCGGCCACTGCGTCGATTGGCATTCGTGGAGCGAGGGCGTGCGCCCGGTGGTGGACGGTCGAAGTGTGGAGTTCAAGGCGACCGGGCATCGCGACGACAGCCGATCCAACTTTTGCGCCTATCTTGAGTCTCTGTTCAACTATACATCGCATCTGAGTTTGCTTGACGACACGCGTCCTCCGGCGGACGCAACCGTCGCTCCGGGCGACATCCTGCTGAAATCCGATCGGAAATCGGAGCCGCTGATCGTGCTGGATGCCGCAGTCGATGCCGACGGCGGCGTTTGCCTGCTGCTCGGCCGTTGCGGCATACCTGCACAAACACTGCACGTCATCCGCGCCGCCGATGGATCGCCCTGGTTTCCTTTGACGCAGAGGGGATCAATCGAATTCGACGGCGCGAGCTATGAATTCAAGCACCTGCGCAGATGGGTGAGATAGCGCGGAACACGAACGATATGCGATGGTTCGATTCTCCCGCACGCCGTGCTTCGACGTGTTGAGTACCATCTCCGGGTGCGCTTTTCGCCTTTGCATTTCGCAATTGCCATTTCCGACTTTACTTCAACTCCTCCATATCCAGCCAGTTCTCTCCCATCAAGACATCGACTTTGATCGGCACATTCAGCGTCAGTGCGGTTGACATCTCGTGTGCAATGACCGCGGCTTCCTCTTTTGCCGAGGCACGCGGCGTTTCGAATACCAACTCGTCGTGTACCTGAATCAACATGCGCGAAGGCCGGCCCTCATCGCGGATGCGACGATCGAGGTTCACCATCGCCCGCTTGATCAGGTCGGCCGCGGTACCCTGCACGACCGTATTGACCGCGAGCCGCTCGGCCGCATTCTTGGCTTGCTGGTTGCGCGAGAGGATGTCGGGGATCGGCCTGCGGCGTCCAAGCATCGTTTTTACAAAACCATGTCGCCGGGCGTGATCGATGCATTGATCCAGAAAGCCCCGAATCCGTGGATAGCGGGCAAAATAGCGCTCGATGAACTGTTTTGCGTCATTCTGCGACATGCCCGTCTGTCGCGCCAGGCCGAACGCCGACTGCCCATAGACGATGCCGAAGTTCACGGTCTTCGCTCGTGATCGCTGCTCTTTGGTGACTCTCTCGATCGGCACGTCATTCAACTGTGACGCGACGAAGGCATGAATATCTCGGTCCGCGAGGAATGCCTCGCGCAGATGCTCGTCGCCGCTGAAGTGAGCCAGCACGCGCAGCTCGATCTGAGAATAGTCGGCCTTGATGAGGATGTTGTCGGCGCTGCCCGGCACAAAGGCCCGGCGAATCTTCGCGCCTTCTTCCGTGCGGATCGGGATGTTCTGAAGGTTCGGATCGCTGCACGAAAGCCGACCGGTCACCGCGCCGGTCTGATGAAAGCTGGGATGAATCCGTCCGGTCCGCCGGCTGATCATGTTCGGCAGCGCGTCGATATAGGTTCCCTTGAGCTTCGACAGTTCGCGATGTTCGAGCAGCAGCCGAAGGATCGGCAGGTCGGTTTCCGCGGCGAGCGTCTCCAGCACTTCGGCATCCGTCGAGCGCGTCGTTCGCGTGCGCTTTACAACGCGGAGCTTCATTTCGTCGAACAGCACCTCGGCGAGCTGTTGCGTCGAGTTGATGTTGAACGCGCGACCGGCTTCTTCATGGATGCGCTGCTCCAGTTCCGCAAGCCGATCGGCCATCTCTCTGCTGATGCCTGCCAGAAGCGCCGCATCGACGGCAACGCCGTTGCGCTCCATGCGCGTCAAGACCGCGACGAGCGGCATTTCCAGATCGCGAAAAAGCGAGAGCCGTTCCGGATCGGTGAACTGCCGCTCCAGTGATTGGCGCAGTCGCAATGCGATGTCCGCGTCTTCCGATGCATATTGACAAGTTCGAGACGTCGGCACCTGGGCAAAGGTGATCTGGTTCTTTCCCTTCCCGATAAGCTCCTGCGTCTGGATCTTCTGAAAGCTCAGCAATTCCATCGCCAGGCCGTCGATGCCGTGCGATCGTCGCAGCGGATCCAGTACAAAGCTGGCAATCATCGTGTCGAAATCAACGCCGCGCACATCGATGTCGATGCCCGCGAGGACGTTCAGATCATACTTCAGGTTTTGCCCGCATTTGCGGATTCGCTCATCCGCGAAGATCGGTCCGAGAACCTCGCGCACCGTCGATTCGCTCAGCGTCGGCCCGATGCCGCGTACCGCGACGTAGTATGCCGATCCTGCGTCGTACGAAATGCTGATCCCGCACAAGTCGGAATCGATAGACGATAGTCCCGTTGTTTCGGTGTCAAAGGCGAACATCGGCTGCTTAGCCAGTTCGGCCGCCAGCGTCCGAAGCGCAGCTTCGCTGTCAACCAGCATGTAGCCCGGATTGCCCGGCGAAGTCGATTCGAACAGCCCGCCATCTGCGGTAGGGGCGTCGAACAGCGTATCCGAAGGGGTTGGCAATTCCGTTTGCCGCGAATTCTCATGAAGTTCATCCGGTCCAAACAACATGCCCGGCGGTGCGGGCCGTTCAGTACGAGCAGAAGGCGCGGCGGTCTTACCGGCGGAAGATTGCCCGTCGGGTTTCGTGGAACTTAAAGCACCTTCTGTGCTGCCAATACGCTCCAGCAATCGGCTCAAACCCAGGTCGCGCAGAATCGGTACTGCTGCCGCGGGTTGAAATCGCGTCACATTCGCCGCGCTGAGTTCCAGGTCGATCGGCACATCCGCACGCAGGGTCACAAGCTGCCGAACCGCGTCCTGCCGTTCGCGAAACGCCAGTATGTTCTCGCGCAGTTTGGGCGTGAGCTGGTCGGCGTTTTCGATAATCGCCGCAACCGATCCATAGGTCGCGAGCAGTTGTGCGGCCTTCTTCGGTCCGACGCCGGGTACGCCCTTGATATTGTCGGTGCTGTCGCCGATGAGCATCTGGGCCTCGACCGCCTTTTCGGGTCCGTAGCCCTTGGCTTCGATCATGGTTTGCGCGTCGATGACGACGTCCTTGCCGGGATCGTACATCCGCACATGATCGTTCAGCAGTTGATCGAGGTCCTTATCGCGGCTGACCAGAAAAACATCGAGGTCATCGCACGCGAGCCGCGCGCAGAGCGTGGCCATGATGTCGTCGGCTTCGAAACCCTCGAGTCGGAGTATGGGGATGCCCATCGCCTCGACAATGGAGACGATGCGTTCGATCTGCGGTTCGAGGTCTTCCGGCGATTTGTCGCGGTGTGCCTTGTAGTCCGGATCGATCTGGACGCGAAAGACAGTCTTGTCGCTCACATCCATGACCATAACGAGATAGTCCGGTTTTCGATCTCGCAGAAGATTAAGGACCATCTGCGTAAAGACATGGACGGCCCGCGTCGGTTCGCCGGTGGGCGAGGTCAGATTGCCAAAGGGGGCATAATAGGCGCGATAAATCTGCGCGTGACCGTCGATCAAATACAGAGTCTTGGCCGCCATATCTCGTTTCCCGATCGTGTTTTCCGGGGGCGGCAGCGGACTGTCAACTGGCCGGCCGGGCCTGCGGACGCCCGCCGACAAGGACCGACAACGATTTGCGGACCCAGCGGCGACGGAAGTTCGCCCGAACGGCCCCGAACGTTGACATTTACCCTTGATTCGCAGATACTTAAATGAAACTTCGGCCCTCCGAAAGCGGCCCGCCCACCTGACGGGGCCGCGCACGCCCGGAACGAAGTCCCGATGCGGAAACAGGGGAAAGTTGCAGCACGCAGCGGGGGGCTGATCGATTACCAACCGCCGGCACGCCGGCATAACGTCGTTCAAACGAGGGATATTCTCATGGCAGGAGTGTCGCCGCAGCGCGGAGCTTCCAACGCGACCCTGATCGGCATGGTCGTTGCGATCATCGTCGCCGTGATTCTCGGCGGCGTGCTGATTTGGCTCGTCACGCAGCAGGAGCAGCTTCGAGCCAACGCCGAGTCCGCAACCAACGCGCGCGCCAAGATCGTCAAAGGCAACGACGAGGCCGAAGCCAAGAAGCTCTTTCCGAACATTCAGGCCGGCGCGGGCAAGACGCTCGTCGGCGAGATCGTGCGTTCCGGTCGCGGAATGATGGGCCGGGTCACCGGCGATCAGACCGATTCAACGCAGACGGCGCTGGCCAAGCTTGACGCAGTGATCGCCAAGATCGGAGCCGATGCCAAAGACGATAACGCCCGGCGTCTCGCGTCGTCCAGCGGCGCCGTCGCTCTGATCGAAGGCCTCTACGAGCAATACACCGCCGAACGAAACGCGCGGCTCAAGGCCGAAAAATCCAACGAGAAGGCCCTTGAAAACCTCGCCAAGGCGGAGGCCGCCAACAAGGAACTCCAGAATAACTTCGACAGCAGGCTGGCGAAGCTGTCTTCGCAAGTCGAGGAGTTGCAGCGATCAAAGAGCGACTTCGAAGACGTCAAGCGGGCCGAAGTCTCGGCACTCGCGAGCAAAGTTGAATCCACGCGCGACGAGCTTGAAGAAGCCAAGATGTCACATGCCCGGCAAAAGCGGCAAATTGCCGGAACTTTGAAAGAACAGGATCAGATGCTCGCGGCCCAGGCGGTCGCGCTGAAGGAGTTTCGCGGAAACGTGCCATCGAACGCCGAGCCGCTGGCCGTCGCGCGAACAGCCGTCGGCCGCATTCTTCGAATCCTTCCCGGCGATTCGCTCTGCTACGTCAACATCGGCCGTGACAACAACGTGACGCTGGGCATGACGTTCAGCGTTTATTCGGCGGACGAGCGCATTCCGGCCAACGGCCGCGGGAAGGCGACGCTCGAAGTTCGCAGCATCGATGCGACCACTGCGGAATGCCGCGTTGTCGCCGCGCCGTCGCCGGATGATCCCATCCTCGAGGGCGATTCGGTCAACAACATTCTGATCAGCCGCAACCGCGCGAAGAAGCAGCGATTCGTTGTTGTCGGCGATTTCGACACCGACTTCGACGGCGAGCCAGACATCCGCGGGCGCGAGCAGATCATCGCCCTCATCAAGCGATGGGGCGGCATTGTGGATGACGAAGTGACCGCCGCAACCGATTATGTCGTCCTCGGCGTTCCGCCCAAGGGCCAGGATGTCGTGCCCGGTGAGTCCCCTGCAATGGCCGACGGAGGCGCGGACGTTGACGACGAAGACGACAACGGTCGAACTGTTCCCGTCCGTCGTGCAGCGAGCGACGACGATGACGATGATGACGATGATGACGAAGATGACGAAGATGATGCGTCGGATGAAGACGATGATGACGCATCTGACGACGATGACGACGACGACGCGGATGATGATGACGGCGACGGCGGAAACGGCGGTATGGTCGGCTTCCACGATGGCGTTCCCGGCCTCGAGCGCAAGCCCGAAGTTGATCCCACGGTCCCGACGCTCACGCGCCGATATCGCAACGAGGCCGAGCGCTATCGCGACGCCCGCCGTCGGGCCGCGTATTTCTCCGTGCCGGTGCTGACGCAGGATCAGTTCTACAACTTCATCGGTATCGAAGGCAAACTCAGCGACATCCGCCGGCTTCAGGGCTGAGCGGTTCGCCGATCGACATCCGATCTCCCAAGCCGCCGGGCGATTCGCAAAGCCGAATAGCCCGGCTTTTCATTCCTTAGAGCACGACGTAGAATCACAACCGTTCAGGCGCCGCGCGCTCGGGCGAGCCTGAGGACGTGGGATTGTCGCGTGCCATCCAGCGAAGCCGTCATATCCATTCGCAATCTGCGCAAGGCGTTTGTCGGCAACGACGGCCGCGCCGTTACCGTTCTCGAAGACATCAGCTTCGACGTTTATCGCGGCGAGACCATTGTCATCATGGGCGGCAGTGGTTGTGGAAAAAGCACCCTGCTGAATTGTCTGATCGGTGAGTACGACGTCACGTCCGGTTCAATCCGTTATCAGACACGGGGCATGACCGCGCCGCGCGACATCGTCGGCATGGACGAGCGCGACATGAACGAGATACGCAAGCGCTTCGGAATCCTCTTTCAAAGCGGCGCGCTCTTCAATTCCATGACGCTCGCCGAAAACGTCGCGCTGCCGCTGCGGGAACACAGTTACGTCGATCCGGCCATTATCGACATCGTGGTCACGCTCAAGCTTCAACAGGTCCACATGCTGCCGCATCGCGAAAAGCTGCCGTCGCAACTGTCCGGTGGTCAGAAAAAGCGCGCAGGTCTCGCCCGCGCCACCGTGCTCGATCCGGAGATTCTATTCTACGACGAACCCTCGGCCGGGCTGGACCCGGTGACCAGCGCGGCGATCGATGAACTGATCATGGACTTGTCGAAAAAGCTCCACGTGACGAGCATTGTCGTGACGCACGAGATGGACTCGGCGTTTCGGATCGCCGATCGAATGGTCATGCTCGAACAAGGGCGCGTGCTGAAGATCGGACCGCGGGCCGATTTCGAACAGCTTCGCGACACGCCGATGGAAAAGCTGACATCCGAGTCCGATCGGCTCATCAACCAGTTTCTCAATGGGCTGACGACTGGCCCGCTGACCGATTCCGACGGCATGAGCGAGTTTGAGAAACTCCTCGTTCATCCCTGAAATCCGAGCGACCGATGCACAAAGACCGAAACGCACTCAAACTGGGCATCTTCACGATCATCGTCGTCGCGACGTTTATTGCCGTGCTGCTCTGGATCAGCCGCGGCGTCGGCGGACCCATGAAGCCCATCGCCATTCGCTTCCAGCCTACCACGGTCATGCCGCCGCTATCGAAGGGATCGGCCATATTTGTCGGCGGCCAGAAAGTCGGCCGCGTCACGCGCTCCGAGCTTGTCCGCGTCGAGGGTGTCGCCGGGCGCGCCGCGGAGTTTCACGTCAGCGTCGACGGCGAAATACGACAGGATATTGTCCTGCGATCCGATTGTTCCGCCTTTGCCGAAGGGCCGCCGCTCGGCGGCGACGGCATTATCAAGATCGATCTCGGTAAGGCGGACGACGAATTCAAGGGCGAATACATTGCAGGGGCCGACCCCGGCGGCTTCGCGGCCATTCTCGCCTCCATGCAGAGCGAATTGAACGCGTCCGATCCGTCGAGCCTGATGGGCCAGTTGAAGATGCAGCTCGATCCCGAAAGCGCCGCTTCGCTCATGGGAAAGCTGCATCAGTCGCTCGGCGACGTGAACACGATGACCGCTTCGCTCGCCCGCGAGTTGACGGCCGCCGAAGCGGCGACTTTGCTCGCGAAGGTGCATGACGTGGTCGACAATATTAATGCGACGACCGCCCAGCTTCGGCGCGAATTCGACCCCGCGCGCCCGAACGTCACGATCGCCAAGCTGCACATTGCCATCGACGCCATCAACGACGGACTCGTTGTGCTGACGCGCATTCTCTCAACCGGTGAGATGCCCATCACCAACACACTCGCAAACGTCGAAGCCATGTCGGCTAACATCCGCGAGGAGACCGACCCCGATCGGCCGGAAAGTCTCGTCGCCCATCTCAAAACGACCAGTCGGCTGATCAACACCTCTCTTGAAGATATCAACACCGTCACCAGGACGACGCGCGATGTCATGGTCCTCAACCGCGAGAACATCAACCGAATGCTCGTCAATTTCAAGGAGTCGTCTGACCACATCAAGACCGGCGTGAAGTACGTGCTGCGAAATCCCTGGCGCCTCATGAACGCGCCAAAGCCGGCCGAGCTTCGGCAGCAGGCCATCATGGACGCCGCCCGGGGCTTCTCCGAAGCCGCCTCGCGCATCGACGACGCCACGGCGCAGCTCCGAGCGCTCGCCGAACTGCACGACGGCCATATTCCCGCAGACGATGCCGATCTCACGCGCATTCGCGCCGATCTCGCGAAAGCGGTCGAGCTGTATCAGCGCGCCGAAGCCGAAGTCTGGCGACAACTTGAGCCGTGACGCCAGCCAATAAACCCGTGTGACATCGGCGAATGACACTTGTGGCATCGGCTAGCAGCCGGTGCTGAGAGTTCGTGGGACAGGGTCCTCTTGCGGCTCACAGATGATTCGACGATCGATCAAACGACGTTCCCAATGCGGATGGCCGGTGCCTACTGCGCGCGGGTTTACGTTCATCAGTTGCCTGACTATGATCAGCCTGCGATCACAGTACGCCGGCGCGTCCATTCGAGGGTAACGGTCGCCGCCGGTGATGGCACGATCAGAAATGAGTGATACACCCCCATCCAATGCGACGCCTTCCGCCCCGCCGGAAGAGTCGTTTCCAACGCGCGTCTTCGTCACCGGTGCATCCGGTTTTGTCGGCACGCATGTCGTGCGCGAGCTGATCGCCAGAGGCCACGTGGTCGTCTGCCTCGTGCGCGACCGGCAAAAGCTGATGCGCAGTCTGCAAGACGCCCCGTCCGATCGAATCGAAACCGTGACGGGCGATCTGTTCGGCGACGCTGTCGCGCAGGGCGTCGCGGGCGCGGATGCGGTTGTGCACCTCGTCGGCATCATTTTCGAAGACCGCCTGCGCGGTCAGACGTTCGAGCGCATCCACGTCGAAGCGACGAGCCGAGTCGTCGAGGCCGCCGCGGCCGCCGGCGTGAAGCGCTACGTCCACATGTCGGCCCTCGGCACGCGCGCGAACGCCATCAGCGACTATCATAAGACCAAGTGGGCCGCCGAGAACATCGTCCGCCAGAGCGGGCTGGACTGGACCATTTTTCGTCCCAGCCTGATTCACGGACCGGACGGCGAATTCATGCGCATGATGCGCATCTTCGTCTGCGAGGCGATGGTCCCCGCCTTTGGCTTTCTGCCCAGCCCATTCCCCGTGATTCCCTATTTTGGCGACGGCCAATCGAAATTGCAGCCGGTATCGGTTCGCGACGTAGCTCACTGTTTCGCCGCCGCGCTGTCCATGCCTGAAACCACGCGCCAGACCTACGAACTCGGCGGCGCGACGCCCGTCACCTGGATCGAACTTTATCGTATTTGCCGCGAGTTGATCCCCGGCGCAAAGCCGTGGAAGCCCATCGTCGGCTTGCCCGTTCTGGCGGCAAGGCTCATGGCCGCCACGATCATGAAGACGCCTGCCCTGCCGAAGATGCTCCGTTTCAACACCGGCCAAGTGCAGATGTCACAGGAGGATTCCGTGTGCGACGTGGCTCCGGTCGAACGCACCTTCGGCATTCGAATGCGCGATTTCCGATCCGAACTGGCGGCCTATGCGGGACAGATTGAGGCATGAACGCGATCGACATCGTCATGCGCTGGGTGCATCTCATGAGCGCGGTTACGGCCGCCGGCGGGACATTCTTCGCGCTGTTTGTACTGATCCCCGCGCTGCGCGCACTGGGAGACGAGGAACGCGCCCGGCTGCACGATGCCCTGCGCCCGCGATTCGCGCGGCTCGTTATGATCAGCATCGCCGTGTTGCTGCTGAGTG
>CAZRFP010000105.1:0-15635 GCA_964599535.1 uncultured Planctomycetaceae bacterium | reverse complement strand
GCTGGGTTCAGACCGGCGTGAGCCAGGTCGGTCCCTATCTGCCGTGGGCGTACGAAACGTGACAGGAGACAACCTTAGTACGAGAGGATTGGGTTGTAGGCACCTCTAGTGCACCTGTTGTCCCGCTAGGGGCAGCGCAGGGTAGCCACGTGCCGAAAGGATAAGCGCTGAATGCATCTAAGCGTGAAGCCCCCCTGAAGATGACGTTTCGAGATCCGAAAGGACGAGAGACCCCTCGTAGACCACGAGGTTAATAGGCCAGAGGTGTAAGGGCTGAGAGGCCCTCAGCTGACTGGTACTAACGGTCGAATGCTTGATCGCATTGATGAATTGCTGATCAACACACTTCATGCCGGTTGCGCCGGCCTGAAGATCTCATTGTCCTGATGCCATTTGTCGGCGATCTTGTCGATCGTGAGACACTCCCACTCTATTCGTAATATGCAGCGCCTGCGAGCGCTTTGCCTTTACTGCGGTCGGAGCCTTATTGGCTCCGCTCGTCTGGTCGTCACGATCGGGACGTTGTGTTGTCCTGGTGCTCGCAGTCGCACACAGGTTGGTCGCGCCGGGCGGAAACGTCCGGCGCGGCAGTGCTGGTGCCCATACTAGAGGGGTAACACCTGATCCCATTCCGAACTCAGTAGTGAAGACCTCTGGGCCGATGGTAGTCCTAAAGGGCGAGAGTAGGTTCGTGCCAGCTTTTTAGAGGCCCGGTGATCGAGAGATCGCCGGGCCTCGCCTTTTTTATGATTTCCATCAACTCCTTTGCAACACGACAGGCCACAAATCGTTTACCATGCCGAGGATTACAATACGCGCTAAACCGCCGGGCATTCGCCTGGTCATGATGACAGGGGAGTCACGATATGAAACGAATCGCCATCGTATCCATCGCCGCGCTCAGCGCCGTAGTTTTCTGTGCAGGCCGCGCTCACGCACAGCCCAAAGCCGAAGCCATGAAAAACTGGCCCGCCTGGCGCGGACCGCTCTCCAACGGCGTTGTTCCCAATGGAAAACCACCCACCGAATGGAGCGAGGAAAAAAACATTCGCTGGAAAGTCGCCATTCCCGGCAAAGGCCACGCCACGCCCATCATCTGGGGCGATCGTATCTACCTTCAGACTGCGATCGAAACTGAAAAGCCTGCCGCCAAAGCCGATGACTCATCCGATGAAGCAGCCGCGGCACAGGCGCTTCGTGCATTTGACGCCGAACAGGCTTCGGCTCTGCTCCACGTGCAGCCGCAGGACCCCGATCGTCCACGGCGCGGTCCGGGCGGCCGTCGCGGTGAAGGCGGGCGGCGCGGTCCGGGGCGCGGTGATGCGCCGACCAGGGAGTTCGAGTTTCAAGTGATCGCATTGGATCGCACGACGGGCAAGACCATCTGTACCAAGACCGCGCGCAAGGAGGCGCCGCACGAGTCCGGCCACACGGATTCGACCCAGGCTTCGAATTCACCGGTGACAGACGGCAAGCACATCTACGCTTTTTTCGGTTCGCGTGGGCTTCACTGCCTCGACATGGACGGCAACATTAAGTGGCAGGCCGATTTCGGTCGCATGAAGACGCGCAACGAGTTCGGCGAAGGCAGCTCGCCGGCGCTCTACGGCGACGCGGTCATCGTCAATTGGGACCACGAGGGCGATGACTTCATCGTGGCACTGAACAAGAAGACCGGCAAGGAGCTGTGGCGCGTGGAGCGCGACGAGCCGACGTCCTGGTCCACGCCCATCGTTGTCGAGGCGGGCGAAACGGCGCAGGTCATCGTCAACGCGACCAACTTTATTAGGGCCTATGACATCAAGAACGGCAAGGAGCTGTGGCGTGCTTCCGGCATGACCGGCAACACCATCCCCACGCCGATCCCGGTAGGCGACATGGTTTATTGTCTCAGTGGTTTTCGCGGCGCCGCAGCTTTTGCCATTCGCTATGGTGCGGCCAGGGGCGATATCACCGAGGATGCCGCCATCGTCTGGAAGTACGATCGCGACACACCCTACGTTCCGACCGGCGTCGTTTATAACGATCGGCTCTACTTTGTGGAAAACAACCGACCGATTCTCACATGCCTCAGCACGAAGAACGGCAAGCCGGTCTATGACAAGCAGCGGCTCAGCGGCGTCGATATGATTTACGCGTCGTTCCTCGCCGCCGACGGCAAGATCTATATCGCCGGGCGCAACGGCGCGACGCTTGTGCTCAAGGACGGACCGGACTTTGAAGTGCTCGCGACCAATCAGTTGGACGACGGTTTCGACGCCTCGCCGGCCGTTGCTGGCAACGAGCTGTTTCTGCGTGGCCGTTCACACTTGTATTGCATTGCAGCCAAGTGACGCGAATCCACTGCGCGATCCAGTTTGACAGCACATGGCCGTAGTGAATGCTCCATCGTAGAATCCGGCTGCGCGCATCGCACTCGAAACCTGCATGACGAATTCTCAAGATGAATCGCCACGGACGACCGAACCCACCGAAAGCGTTCCGTCGCCGCGCGCCTTCGCGCATGCGACGGGATACATCTATCAGTCGTTCGGTTTTGTTTTGACGATGGTGATGTGTTGCTGGTGGCCGGCGAACTGCTGGCAGGACCCGGTGCAGCCGTCCGTTTCGACCGCGACCTCTGCCGCCGCTTACGTTCCGCCGAACCCGTTGCGCGATGCCGATCCGGAGGCACTCTGGGCCATGGCGAGCGTCGCGCTTGCGTTTGTCGGCGGATTGTGTCTGCTGGTCGTCGGATTCGGCCTGCAACAGGACCGCCTGCGCAGCGGCCGATCCGCGATGGTGCTGACCGGTCTGATCGCGGCGTTCTATTGGGCTTATCTGGGCTTTGCGATTGTACAGTTCCCGGCGACGGGGCGAATCATCGTCAGCACGCTGTTTGCGGCGGTGTGGACGGTTTGCTTCCTGCTGGCGGGTGCATCCAACGAGCAGTTACGGGCGCATCCGCCTACGCGGTCTGAACAATCATGGACATCGCGCGATGAGGATGCTTTTCGAAAATCGCTTTCGCCTGGCTCACGAGATAAAAAGAACCCGTGATGCAGATGAGGTCCTCTCGCGTTACCGCCTTTTCGGCAATCTCCAGCGCCTCTTCCAAGCTGCGCGAGACCTGCGCCATCCGGCCTGACACCTCGGCAAAGCGAGCCGCCAGGTCGGCCGGATCCGACGAGCGGGGCGACTTGATGGGCGTGAAGATGACCTTGTCCGCGCCAAGTTGAATCTGCCGGAGCATGCCGTCGATATCCTTATCCGAGCAGCAACCGAAGATCACGACCATGCTGTCGTAGGGGACGTTTTGTCCGATGGCCCGCATCAGGGCCTCGATGCTCGCCGCGTTGTGCGCGCCGTCGCCGAGGACGCGCGGCTCATCGCACAGCATCTCCATGCGCCCCTGCAAGCGCACCTTGGGCAGGCCGGCGATCGACTTCTCGTCGTCCAGTTCAAAGCCGCGGTTCTTGAGCTGATCGAGAATGCCCAGGGCGACGCCGCAGTTGACGGCCTGATGTTCGCCGACCAGCGGCACAAGCAAGTGATCGAAGTGGCTCGTCGGCGTCGTGACGCAGATGCGCGCCTGAGGCCCGCCGCGCGAAGCCTCAAAGCGATAGCTGAAGCGAATCTCATCGCCGGCGAAGAGAAGCTTCGCGCCGACTTTCTCCGCCGCCTTTCTGAGAACCTTCTTCACGCTTGTCGGCTGTTGTGAAGAGACCACAGGCACATCGTGCTTGAAGATGCCCGCCTTCTCTTCGGCGATCTGCTCAACCGTGTCGCCGAGCTGCGCCATGTGATCGAGGCTGATATTGACCATGCCGCAGACTTCAGGCTTCACAACGTTCGTCGCATCGAATCGCCCGCCGAGGCCGACTTCGAGCACCGCGATGTCCACCTTCTGCTCGGCGAAATACAGGAACGCTACGGCGGTCAGAATCTCGAAGAACGTCGGTCGATCGACAGCCTCATAGCGCCGGCTAATATCCGCCACCCTGGCGATCAGGCGCGAGAAATCGGGCTTATGGATCATGTGGTCGTTGACCGTGATCCGCTCACGGATATCAACGACGTGGGGCGACGTATAGGCGCCGACCTTCATGCCATTGTTCGACAGCATGTTCGCCAGCATGGCAACGGTCGAACCCTTGCCTTTGGTGCCGCCGATGTGGACACACTTGAAAGAGTGCTCCGGATGGTCGAGGTCTTTCAGAAGCTTGTGCATGCGAGCCAGCGTGAACGCGCCGCGCTGCTGGCGCTTCGGCGGCCGACGCTCATAGTTGACTTGCTGCGCGAGATACTCCAGCGCCGATTGGTATCCCTTGACGGGCTTAAGTCCAAGTGCAGCGGCGGTCATCGCGCTGGCCTTTTTGCCGGCTCGACTTGCGACGGGCCGCGGTGCCTTCAAGACAGCCGACGATGATGGCGGTCGTGTTCGAGATGCGCGCGGGGCAGGCCGCGCGCCCTTCTTACGCGCCGGGGCCTTGGTCGGACTGCCCTTCGCGGTCGACTTTGACTTGCGGGTACGGGTGCTCTTGCGGATGCTGGCCGGACGTGACTTGATCATAGGTGAGTTATCCTAATCTTAAACGGTCGCTTCGTCAAGAAACTTGCCCCGTTCTTGGTCGATTTCGTTGGCAATCGCTGCTCTAAGTCATTTATCAGGCTGAGATTACACGGAAAATTCACAGGATGCCGCTTCTTAACATAATCCGAACTTTTCGCGGGCAAAGGCACCCGAAAGCGTACATTGAGACAGTTCACAACCATGAAATCCACAGACTATTCACAAGGTGTCCAGTCGGGTCTGGCGGCTGATGGAAAAACTGAGTCAAGGTTCGGCCATTCATTGAATTAGGACGCCACAGACCATCAAAAGTTCGCAGAACCTTGATAGATAAATAAGTGAGAGCCTGGCCTGTGAAATAAATCGAGCGCGGAAGAATGGGGAGGCTACCAATTCAATCGCTTGGATTTCATCCGTGAATCGCGATAATGGCTCGCTTCGTGAATAGAGTGAGACGGAATGAGTGATTCACCGGCCACAAAAATTGTCCGATGCTGCCATTGTCGCGGGATGATGCGCGTGGCGGCAAAAGCGCTGTCGGTCTTCTGCCCCCATTGCCAGAAGCGCGCTTCGATGGAAAGCCTGCGCATCGTCGGAGCGCACCCCGGCCGCCTCCTGGCCACATGCGGCGACATCCTCGTCGAGGCCGCTTCGCAATTAAACGTCGAGATCGTCGCGAACAACGTGACCATCCGCGGTCGCGTAAACGGTTGTGTCTCCGCGAACGAGTGTCTTGAAGTCGAATCGTCCGGCCGAATCTACGGCGACGTGCGAGCGGCCAAACTCGTCGTGCGAGATGGCGGCGTGATTCAGGGACGTATCGAAATGCTCCCTTCGCTTGTTGCAAAGCAGGCCGCGCAAAGGTCGGCCGACCGGCCGTCGGCCGATGAGCGGTCGGTTCCACCGCTGGACTCACCGCATGGCCACGCGGCGGCGCCGTCGCCGATGATTTCGGGCAGCCGCCCCGTCGCGCTTCCAAGAACGCCCCAGCAGATCCGCCCGATCCAGCTCGACTAGCGCGCACAATCCACGCGCCTCGTGATCTGCGACACCTGCATCATACACGCGACGTTGTCGACAATATCTCGATCAAGGATACCCGGCGCGATCGGCCGTCATGTTACTTCGAGTCCCGTTTGGCTTGCGAACGTCGCCCGCGCGCGCCGACGTGTGCATGTATCTTCCGCAAATTGCGATTCCGCTTCATGTTCTTGATTCGCTTGCCGGACGTGGCGTCGGAGCGCGACTGCAACGATGTATTCCGTGCTGCAAGCTCGGCGACGCTGCCCTTACCGAAAGCCGACGCAAGGATGCCGCCCCGGCGCTTCTTGGATGGCTTTGGCGCGGGCTGTTCGTTTTTCGATGAAGCAACACCGAGTTTGGAATTCGGCACATTTCCGATGACGACGGCGTGCAATTCGCTTTCACCACCACCTGCGGACTTCGCGACGGTCGGTTCTTTCACCGGCGGTTTGGCATTCTTTGATGTGCGTCGGGCGACGGCCTTCAACTTCTTTTTTCGACGGGCGATTTCCCGCGCGACCTTGGGCGAGACGGCCGGTTCTCCCTTTTCGTGGCTGCGAAGCTGGGCCTCGAACTTCTTCAGTGCGGCATCGAACAGCTTCTGCTTCTGAACGGTTCGATCGTTGCTCTGTGACGGTTTTGTACCGCGCGGCGCGCCTTTGCCGCGTGCTTCTCGCCGCTGCTGCGCGGCAAGATCGCGATATTTGTCGCGCCATCGGCGAGCCTGCGCGACGTTGGCGCGCAGCCGCGCATCGGTCAACGTCGTGAGCTTTTCCGCCGTGCTCTCGAGAATCAGTTCGAGTTCGGCCTTCGTGCAGATTTTTCGTGCCTCGGACATGCTGACGGGCATGAGTTTCTCCTTGCCGGCGACAGCCGGATTCGTCAACGCACAACGGCGCAGCACTGATTGTCTTTCAGCTAGAATCGGGCGAACGGACCGCCCACGGACATATCATCCGGTATTTTACGCTTTAGACAAGTGCGAAGCGCACACCGACGCGAGTCTCAGTCGGCCGAAGCGGCGTCACGGCGCCAGAAGCGCGTCGACGACGAGTTGAATGTCAATGCCATTGACGGAGCCGTCGTTGTTCGCGTCGCTTCGCAGAAAATGACAGAGATCAGTATCGCCGCCCAGCAAGACGGCCACAAACGGCGCGATGTCGTCCAGTGTCACCGCGCCGTCGCAATTTGCGTCGCCGGCGAGCAGGGCGAACGCGAAGACCGCGTCGCCGCCCGGCTGCCCGTCGCCCGACGGCAGCAGAAAGTCGTCGTGCCATGCCGAGTCATCAATCTCGCCATCGAGATTCAGCCCGTTGGCGCTGACGTTTGCCGAGAGAATCGAGAGCGAATAATCGTCATTCGGCAGACCATCGAACACGATCGTCGCGCGCCGCATGGCATTGTCATAGGACACGCTGAGTGCCCCATGCAGACCGGTCGACTCGCCAAACAACGCGACATCGCCCGTCGCAAGTGAGCCGATATCTTCGCTGAACGTGACCACGGCGCGCGACTCGCCGGGCGTCGTGCCGAATTCATCAATCTGCGCCGTCAGGATGACCGGCGGACCGTTGACCGGCTCGGCGACAATGGTACGGCTCGCCGAGAGCACCCAGTTTCGCGTGCTGATGCCGTTGCTCTCGTCGAATTGCACGCTCGACGGCGCGCCGTTGATCGGGATGACATAGTACTCCAGCCAGTCATCGTTCCAGATGCGATAAACCGACGCGGTACCCGCGACAACGCGAATGTCGATCGGCATGCTGAAGAGACCGTAGCCCTGCGCATTCTGCGTCTGGCGAATGAAGAGCTTCAGGTACGTCTGGCCGTCCTGGATGAATGTGTCATAGTTCCATTCATAGCGTGGGCTGCCGAAGCTCATCACCCATTGATCGGTAAACCAGGTCAGATCGTGGCCGAATGTTGCGGAGACGGACGCGGCGAAGTCCTCGGTCGTGGCGTAACCGTCGCCGTAGTTGGCGCGGAAATCGGCCAGTGCCTGGTGAAACAACACGTCGCCCATCACGTGTCGCAGCATGTGAACGACCCACGCGCCTTTGTTGTAGATGTCGTTCGTGCTGAAGATAGCGCCGACGGAATTGATGTTCGTGCGATAGACACGCCCGTCCGGGTTGCTCGGTCGTCGCGCATTCATCCGCGACCAATAGGAAGCAATGCCGCCGCTTGCCTTGATCTCGCGATAGGCTGCTTCGGAGTAGCTTGCAAGGCCTTCATTGATCCAGATGTCGTACCATGTTCCGCATGTCACGTCGTCGCCCCACCAGTGATGCGCCAGCTCATGGGCCATGATGTCGCTGAAATTGGAAACCTGCGACATGCTGCTGATGGTCTGATGTTCCATGCTCGCGCCCAGACCTCCGGAGCCGCCGGTCTCCGCCACACCGTATTTTTCGTTCAGGAAAGGATAGGGGCCGTAGATTTGCTCAAAGTCCGCCATCATCGGGACCAGTTCGTCGCAGCCCGCTTTATGCGCCGGTGTTGGCAGATTGGTGAAGTTGTCCCAATGATCCGGATATAGATACGCAACGATCGGCATCGACTGAGGACCGTTGCCGTGGTTGTAATTGTACGTAAGCTCGTAAATTTTGTAGTTCGTGATCGCCAGCGAGGCGAGATAAGTCGTCATCTGGTTGATTTCGTGCCAACGATAGCGCGTACGGCTGCCCGCCAGCGCGTCGGTTCCCTCAAGAATGCCGTTCGACGCCACGACCAGCGGATTGGGAACCGTACACTGCATTTGCATCGTCGCCTTGTCGCTGAGGCGATCCTTGCTCGGCCACCAGAGCCGACCGTAGTAAGGTTCTGAAAGCGTCGCCACGACGAGAGCGCTGTTGCGCGTCCACCAGCGAAACGCCCCGAAGCCTGCATCCGATGGATAACCGTGGTAGTTGATGGCAACCTGAAACGCCTCGCCCTCGTTATAAGGCCGGTCCAGCGTAATGACGATCAAATCGCCGCTGCGAGTGTAGCCCGTTGTATCGCCTGTGATGCTGTTGACCGTCATGCCTGCGTTCAAATCGACTGTGAACGTCGTCAGGCCGTTGATGCGTGACAGCACGTTGATTGTGCAGACGCCCTCGACGCGCACCGCAACCGGGGTGAGATTGTCATACTCGGGGATGATCTCGATCTGCAGGAGGTAATGCTGTACGTCGGTGTCCTCCTCTGCTTCGCGCGGCACGCCGCCGTCGCGCGGATCGGCCGGTTCGGCTTCGAAGAGCGCGCGGTATCGCCGGGCGTGTCCGCATGAGAGCGGGTCTTTGCCTTCGTCGTCCGGGATACAGTCCTCATCAAACTGCTCGATTTGATCTGCGGAAGATTGATCTGTTGTTATCGGTTGTAAGGCGGCTTCTTCGACCGGCTGCCCCGCGACGAGCGCGAGCCAGATGGCCGCAACGATTGTTCCCATCATCCTGATTTCCCCAATTCACCCCACAGCAGCGTGGGCCGACAGGCTGGCTGGCTGTATATGTCGGCATCGACTCAATGTGTCATTATAACGCGACACGGGTTGATTTTTGCCATTTTTGATCCTGAGTCTGGAAAAAACAAGTGTGCGAAGGGAAACACGGCGGTTCGATGAGGGGCTTTAGGGCTTGCGATCGGGGACATGGGGCCGGGCTTGCTGAAACTTGTTTCACGTGATTCGATGCTCGGCTATTTGCTGCGGGATGCCACGGCTTGTTAATCAAATCAAGGGATAAGGCCAGGTGTGTAATATGTCGGATTTGCAGGGTCGAAGGGTGCGAAGTCTGTTGCCGCTTCTCTATTTGACGTCCATGTTCGGGTCGTTCGCCATGATCGGAAGTTGGGCGGCGTGTGCGCCGCGCGCGGAGCGCGGGGGCGTTCGCACAAAGACACCGACTTCGACCACCGGCGAGACGCCGGCGCGACCGGGCGGCGATGCGGTTGTTAACGCACCGGCGCATGCGGACGATCCGAAGGCTTGGCTGAAGGCCAACTACACCAAGACCGAACATCGCGTTCCGATGCGCGACGGCGTGCATCTCTTTACGCAGGTTTATCGCCCACGCGACGAGAAGCGGACGCACCCGATCCTGCTCTTTCGCACGCCCTACAGTTGTGGGCCGTATGGCGAAACCGAATTTCCCGACAAGATCGGCCCGCATGCGGATTACGACCGTGAGGGATTCATCTTCGTCAAGCAGGATGTGCGCGGCTGCTTCATGTCCGAAGGGCGGTTCGTGAACATGCGGCCACACATGCCGAAAAAGACTTCGACCAGCGACATCGACGAGAGCACCGACACCTACGACACAATAGAATGGCTCCTCGAGAATGTGCCGAGCCACAATGGTCGCGTCGGCATGTGGGGCATCTCGTATCCCGGCTTCTACGCGGCCGCCGGCATGATCGACGCCCATCCGGCGTTGGCGGCTGTCAGCCCGCAGGCGCCCATCGCCGATTGGTTCTTTGACGATTTTCACCATCACGGCGCCTTTTTTTTGCCGCATTCGTTCGGGTTCATGGCGTCCTTCTGCAAGGAGCGCGCCGGTTTGACGACCGAGTGGAGCAACGGCTTCGATTTCGGAACGCCCGACGGCTACCAGTTCTACCTCGACCTCGGTCCGCTCAAAAACGCGAACGAGCGCTACTTCCACAGTGAATTGGCCTGCTGGAATGAGATGATCGAGCATCCGAACTACGATGAATACTGGCAGGCTCAGAACTTGCTGCCGCATCTGAAGCGCGTCGCGCCGGCTGTGATGACTGTTGGCGGGTGGTACGATGCCGAGGATCTGTACGGCCCTCTGAAGATTTACCAGAACATCGAACGGGAAAACAAGAACGTGTTCAACGTGCTCGTTATGGGGCCGTGGGCGCATGGCGGCTGGTCGCGCGGCACGGGCGATCAACTTGGCAACATTCACTTCGGGTCGAAGACGTCGGACTTCTATCGCAACAATATCGAGCTACCGTTCTTTCGACACTTCCTGAAAGACGAAGGTTCGCACAATCTGCCCGAAGCGTTCGTCTTTGAGACCGGCGAAAACCAATGGCGGAGATTCGACCAGTGGCCGCCGATTGAAGCCGTCGAGCGATCACTCTATATCCAGGCCGATGGTCTGCTAACCTGGACGCCGCTGGAGAGCGAAGACCACGCCTATGACGAGTTCATCAGTGATCCGGCGCGGCCCGTGCCCTATACCGAAGAAATCACGCAGCGCATGACAAGGGCCTATATGACCGACGATCAGCGCTTCGCATCGCGGCGGACCGATGTGCTGACCTGGCAGACCGACGTGCTCAATGAGGACGTGATCGTGGCCGGTCCGATTCTTGCGGACCTGTGGGTCTCGACATCGGGCACGGATTCGGACTGGATCGTCAAGCTGATCGATGCTCATCCCGGCGACGCCGAAGATACGCCGGTGGCGAATCGCACCCGGCCGATGGGCGGCTATCAGATGTTGATTCGCGGCGAAGTGATGCGTGGGCGCTTCCGCAACAGTTATGAGCGGCCGGAGCCGTTTGAGCCGAACGAGCCGACATCGGTTCGGCTTGAGTTGCTGGACGTTCTGCATCGGTTCAAGGCCGGTCATCGGATCATGGTTCAGGTTCAAAGCACGTGGTTTCCGCTGGTCGATCGCAATCCGCAGACGTTCGTTGAGAACATTTTCCTCGCTGACGAGTCGGATTTCGTTCCGGCCACCCAGCGCGTATATCGAGGCGGGGATCGGGCAAGCCGTCTGCGGCTGGGCGTTCTGATCGGTGAATGATGCGTGAAATCGCGGGGGTGGGATGTGCTGATTCGACGGGCGTCTTGTTCGAAGCGGGGCGCAATAAAAAATGGAAGGTGCCGCCGTGGCAGGAGCACCTTCCATCGTCTTGTGAGGCCTTCAAGCGTTTGAAGGCCCGGCTTCGCGTCGCACACTCCGTTGATAGCGACATGAAGCTGACACTTGGTGGCTACTTACTTCTTGCGAGTAGCCTTCTTCTTGCCGGCCTTCTTGGTGGCCTTCTTGGTGGCGCTCTTCTTGAGTTTAGCCATGCGTCACCTCCTTTCTGAAAAAAAGGATAGGGTCGTCCGAATCTTTGTCAACAGAAAAGTTCGGCTTGCACATAAAATTGTTTTCGGCATGTTCGTCCGGGAGCATGACAAAATCGCTTGCTCGATCAGCGCTTTGGAAGGTTGACACGATGAAACACAAGACGCGCGCGGTGATCTTCGACCTCGACGGCACGCTCGTCGACTCGCTGCCCGATATCACGAGCGCGATGAATCGCGCGCTCGATGAAGTGCGCCTGGCGCGCGTCGAAGCGCGCGATGTGCGCTGTTGGATCGGCGACGGACTTCGGACCTTGTGCATGCGCGCGCTGGAATCGCGCGGCGCGCCGCAACAGCTCGAAGCGTTCTTCGCGCGGATGGCGCAGGCCTATGCCGAGGCCGTTGTCCGTGAAACGCGCTGTTATCCCAACGTGTTGAAAATGCTGGACTTATTGAATAATTCGGGCGTGCCCGCCGCCGTGCTGACGAACAAGCCGCACGCACTTGCGGAGCGCATTATCGACGCGCTCGCGCTGCGAGACAGGCTCGCGGCATTCCGCGGATATCGGTGCGAAGAAGACAAGAAACCCTCGCCGCGACAGGCCGTCGACATCGCGCGCGAGTTGAACATCGACGCGCGCGACTGCGCGATCGTCGGCGATTCAATCGTTGACATCGCAACCGCCGGCAACGCCGGAATGCGCGCCATCGCCGTCACCTGGGGCTATCAGGAAAAATCTGAACTCGCCGCCGCGCGGCCGGACGACATCATCGATGAGCCGCTCGATCTCATCCGATTATTGGAACTCGGAAGTTGAAAAATTTTTTCAGGATGACGCCCGCCGACCACGCGATCACTATCCCGATCGAACTTCAAGAGGATGAAACGCCGTGCGCCGCGCCTGGCTTGAACCGCCATGCCGACGGCCAATGATCGCGTGGTTGTTTCACCAGATCAGCGAGCGCGCGTCAAAGATCGGACCCTCGCGGCAGCACAGTGCATATCGCCATCCGTCCAGTGCTGCGTCGTCTTTCACTGGCACGATGCAAGATTGGCATGTGCCCATGCCGCATCCCATGACGCGCTCGAGGGCGAGTTGGCAATGCACGCCGCGTGCAAGACAAAGATCCGCGACGGCCTTCAACATCGGCTCCGGACCGCAGGCAAAGACATGCAGTGTGTTGGCCTCGGCTTCCCTCTCAAGCACCGGTTTCAGCGCATCGGTGACGCGGCCTTTGACGCCGACGCTGCCGTCGTCGGTCGTAATGATGGCATCAATGCCGTCGCATGAGAATTCGTCTACGCAGGGGGTGAAGATAGGCTGGGTATCGGGCTTATTCCCTATTTTCACAGGCAGCAAATCAATAGACTGAGCGCCGTAGATGACGCGACAATCGATCCCGCACTTTCGGAGGCACTCGCCGAGCCATCGAATCGGCGGAAGACCCACGCCACCGGCCACGAGCAACGCGCGGTGGCCCGATGGCGGATACTTGAATGCGCCGCCGAGCGGGCCGATGAGTTCAACGGTGTCGCCGATCCGAAGCGCGTCGATCCATCGTGTGCCGATGCCGACGATTCGACCAATGATGTCGATCTCGCATTGCGCGCCCGCTGCGCGCAGCCCGCCGATGCTGAACGGCCGCCTCAGCATGGGTAATTCGCAAATCAGATCGGCGTTGCACGACAAGCCGTGATGAATAATGTCTTGATCGACCTGCGTCGTGGATGCGTCGATGGGCGGGCAGCACAGAATTTGCACGAACTGGCCGGCACGAGCGTCAAAGGGTGCATCGACGGAGAGGCGGACGCGAAAATGCTCACGGCACAATTCAGCGTGCTCGCTGACAATTGCTCGTAGGATTCGCGGAGTAGCTGTGTCGCTCGCCATGCCTTGGATGGTAGTGCTCCGCCGGGTCGTTGCAATCAGATGAACATGATGGAGATGGTGGATTCATGTTCGATCGCGCGGCGCGCAGGTCGTGTGCTCGATCGTTGCGTTTGAAGACGCTGCGAACGAAGTGCGTCATGTGAAAAGTGCCTTGCGTTCGATCGAATCAATCGGGATGCAAACGACTTTAGGCGTGACGAGGCTTTGTTTGGATGTTTGCGGCGCGTAAAAAAACCACCGGCTCAGAACCAAAGTCCTGAGCCGGTGGAGCGCCACGGCTAAGAAGTAGCCGATAGCAGTGGCGGTTAGCCTCACATTGAACTGCGGTGTCGCTCCGACACCGGACGGAATGTAGCACATCGGCGAATGAGTGTCAACGAAAGAGTTGGCCGAAAAACACGCCGCCTTGATGTTTGTAACCTGCTGCAAATAATGTGCTTATGCATATCCACGGCCAGTCTCCGCCTGAGGCGCTGTCGACGCGCCGTCAGAGGAGTTTACGCCGCTGGACTGATCAAAGTTTGACTGTGTAAAAATCCTCATTCGGGTATCTTGGTGCGGCTGCGTTCCATAAGTCACACGCATATATAATGTTGCCTTCCGAATGAAGTGTCGTGGCAGGGCAAAGATCCATCCATACTGGTGATGGATAGTCTTCTGCGAATTCAAATGAGCGATAGGCCGGCCGTATTCCGGCCGGCGTGAGTTACAGTCGGCTTACGCCCTCAATTGAAGTCGACAGAATGTAACGATTCGGAATGCTCGAATACACGTATGACGTGGAATAGGTCGCGCGTCCGCGTCGCCACCTGCACAGAGGTCGCATCAATCCGTCGGTGAGATGGCGTTGATTAACCATCGTCAAGCGACGGCGTTTCGTGATACCCCGTCTCGTCGCGGCGGCCAAATGTCAGGCGGCGGCAGCGCAAGTCCTTGCCGATCCATGATCGCCCCCGTATCTTCGATGAGCACCAAGTATCACAACACCTTGAAGAAATCAGAGCCACGCCATGTTTGACGCACTTTCCGATCGGCTGCACGACGTCTTCCGCAAGATGCGCGGTCGAGGACGCATCTCGGAGGACAACGTTCGCGAAGTCATGCGCGATGTGCGCACGGCGCTTCTCGAAGCCGACGTGCACATCGACGTTGTCAAGAAGTTCGTCGCAGATGTCACTCAGCAGGCCATCGGCGAAGAGATCATCAAGACCCTCCAGCCTGAGCAGGTCATGGTCAAGATCGTCCATGACGAGCTGATTCAGCTCATGGGGCCGGTCGATTCGCGCATCCCCTGGGTCTCCAGCGGGCCGACGATCATCCTCATGGCCGGTCTGCAAGGTTCCGGTAAGACAACCACCTGCGGCAAGCTGGCGCAGTATTGCCTCTCGAAGGGCAAGAAGCCGATGCTCGTCGCGGCCGACTTGAAGCGTCCGGCGGCCATTGACCAGTTGCAGGTTCTTGGCCAGCAGCTTGGCGTCGAGGTTCACACCGAGCGAGATCATCAGAATCCCGTCAAAGTCTGTCGCAACGGCGTATTGGCCGCGCAGCGCAAACTGCTCGACGTGGTCATTCTCGACACGGCCGGCCGACTGTCGATCGACGAAGAGCTGATGCAGGAAGTCGCCAACATTGCATCGGCCGTGTCGCCGCATCAAATCTATCTCGTGCTCGATGCGATGACCGGCCAGGACGCCGTGACAACCGCTCGCCACTTCAATGAGCGGCTGGAGCTGGACGGCGTGATCATGACGAAGTTCGACTCCGATACGCGCGGCGGCGCGATCTTGTCGGTGAAGAGCATCGTTCAGAAGCCGATTAAGTTCATCGGCGTCGGCGAAAAGCTCGATCGTCTTGAAGAATTTCATCCCGATCGGATGGCCAGCCGCATTCTCGGCATGGGCGATGTCGTTTCGCTCGTCGAGCAGGCTCAGCAGCAGGTCAGCGCCGAAGACGCGGCCAAGCTCGAAGCCAAGATGCAGAAGGGCACGCTCTCGCTGGAAGACTTCATCGGACAACTCGACAAAGTAACGAGCGGTCGTTCGATGAAGGACCTGCTCAAGATGATCCCGGGCGTCGGCAAGATGATGCGCGACACGGACATGGACATCGACGAGGGCGAGATCAAGCGGATGAAGGC
>CAZRFP010000104.1:13533-15857 GCA_964599535.1 uncultured Planctomycetaceae bacterium | reverse complement strand
CCATGTCGGAGCAATCAAGAATCGAAGCCGAAAGCCTGCGAAGTGCAATCTTGGCGCTGATCGTGATTCACGCGCCCGCGAAGGCGTCGCAAGCCGTTGACGCGCTGCTCATTGGCCGAGACCTGATCGAGCTGCGCGCGATCGTCGAGACACTGCGATTCATATGGCTTACCCTGCCGGAAATTGAACTGGACGAAGTGCGGTAACTGGCGTGCCGTTTCGATGGCACGCGATTAGATGCTATCCGGTAATTACCGGCGCGACCCGGTATGTACCGCGTTTATAGGCAAAAAACGGCCATTGCGTGCAATGGCTTGCAATGAGTATGTGAGTTATGTAATATACAGAAGCCCAAAGGGTTAAGGTGTTTTTCAGTGTCACGCCGCCGTCATTCATAAACCCAAGGTCACTGGTTCGACTCCAGTCGCCAGCAATTCGGGCCTTCGATGTGTGCTGACTGCACCGACCCTTTCTCTTACTTTGCCAGATCGACACAGATTAGTTCCTTGTCATTCCGCGCATAAACGTGCTTGCCTGCAAATGCCGGGTGGGACCAGCAGACGCCGCCGCGGCGCGAGGGGAGTTGGTCGCGCGTGGGCTTGAGGATATGGGTGCGGCTGATCTCCTCGTAGCCCTTCGGCGTGAGGCGGGCGATGATGAGATCGCCCTCTTCGTTGAACATCCACATCCGCTGCTGCGGCTCGTTCCAGACGAAGTGGATCGTCGACCAGCGGTCGCGGCGGACGGCCTTGTCGCTTTCCCAGATGCGGTCGCCGGTCTTGGCGTCGAGGCAGCGCAGCTCGCCGTAGCTGTCGACGCCGTAGATATAGTCGCCTCGCAGCCAGGGCGTGGAGATGATGGCGTGGAGGCTGTCGGTCTCCATCTCGCTCGGCCCGCCGCGGCGCCAAAGCTCTTCAACGCCGGTTCCGTCGCTTGAGAGTCGCAGCATGAGCGAGCCGTCGAAGAAGTTGGACACGAAGAGATAGTCGCCCTCGAGCACCGGCGACGTGATGCCGATGACCATCTTCTTCGGGGCGAAGGGCACGCTCCAATGCAGCTTTCCCGTTTTCGGATCGACGCTGATGACGTGCGCGCCGGTATAACAGACGAGTACGCGGCGGCCGCCGCGCTCGAAGATGACCGGCGCGGAGTACGACGCGGTATCGTCGAACGAGCGCCAGGCCTCCTTGCCGGACTTCTTGTCGAAGGCGACGAGGCAGGCCTCGCCTTCGCCCCCGATCTGAACGATGACGAGCGGCCCTTCGATGAGCGGCGCGGCGGCGATGCCCCAGATGGGCATGCGTATCTTGTATTCAGTGTCGAGGTCCTTCATCCAGAGAATCTTGCCGGTTTTCGCGTCGAGACAGTGAAAATCACCCATCGAGCCGAGTGCATAGGCGCGGCCGTCGTCGATTGTGACGCTGGCGCGAGGTCCGGCGTCGTAGTCGATTCGATAGTCGCGCGGGTATTCGTGAGTCCACTTCTTTTCGCCGGTCTTCGCGTCGAAGCAGTGGATGCGCTCGGTCTGCTTCGGGCTGACGAGGCGATCCATGACATATACGAGGCCGTCGGCGACAGTCGGCCCGCAGTAGCCGCCGGCGATTTCGGCGGTCCAGACGGGCTTGATGCGCGGCTTGTCGAAGCGTTCGACGATGCCGCTCTCCCGCCAGGCGCCGTCGCGCATCGGCCCGCGCCATTGCGGCCAGTCGTCGGCATGAACCGGGGCGGCGAAGGTTGATGTCAAGATGACGGCACTCAAGGCCATGGCGGCCGCTTTGCCTGTTCGCATCGGTAGTCTCCTTCATGTGTTCGAAGCCGGGCGATTGCCTTCATTGACGAATCGGCCGGCGACAAGTCGCATATCGGTATCGGCATCGGTATCGGCGCGAGGGTGAACCCGCAAGGCACAGATAAGAATCAGGCCCGGCGACGCACATCGCCGGGCCTGATTGTTCAAGCGACACGTCGCCGAGGCAAGCCCCGGCAAGCGCCCAATTACAGTCTTGCGGCGAGATCAGCTTCCGAGCAAGACCGCCACGAAGTCGGCAGTATCCTGCTCCAGCGTGCCGTTGCCGAAGTCGGCACAGGCCTGATTCTCTCCCGGCTCTGCGGGCAGGCCGAGCTTGGCGCGGAGGAAGCCGGCGATGTCATTGCCATCGACGAGGCCGTCATCGTTCAGATCGCCCAGCAGCAGGCATGTGGCCGGACAGGGGTTCGGATCGCACGTGGTATCATCGCCCTGATATTCGCCTTCGGCATCGACGCAGTCCGCTTCGGTTTCGATCGTGCAACCGCCATCGGCCGCACAGCATGCGCCGGTGGGC
>CAZRFP010000104.1:0-13433 GCA_964599535.1 uncultured Planctomycetaceae bacterium | reverse complement strand
GTGCAACCGCCATCGGCCGCACAGCATGCGCCGGTGGGCAGCGGACAGGGGTTTGGCACGCAAAGCGTGTCATCGCCCTGATAGAGACCGTCGGCATCGATGCAGTCTGCTTCGATTTCGATTGTGCAGATGCCGCCGGCAAGGCAGCAGGCGCCGATCGGCGGCGGACAGAGGTTCGGTTCGCAGGTTGTCGCGTTGCCCTGATACTCTCCGCCGGCCGCATCGCAGCCGAGCGCTGTATCAATGGCACATGCCCCGCTGGCGAAGCAGCACGCGCCCGTAGGCTGCTGGCATGGATTGGGATCGCACGAGGTGCCGTCGCCGAAGTATCCGCCGTCCTGTGCGTCGCAGTCGGCTTCCGTCAGAACGGTGCAATCGCCGCTGATGAAGCAGCATGCGCCGGTGGGAATGGGCAGCGTCGAAAGTGCCGCCGAAGGACCAAACGGCGACTCGACCCCGACGAACAGGCGCGCCTTCGCGGAGAAGGCGTACTCCGTGCCGGGCGTCATGCCGCCGAGCGCGATGACGTCCCACGCGGCGGCCGCCTGCCAGACTTCCGTCGGCGAGGGCTGTCCGAAGGCGTCGACATATTGTCCGCTCCACCCGGCATCCTCCGGATCGGTGTTGACGCATCGGATGGCATATTCGCTGCCCGGCGGATTGGCATCCGGCGCGAGCGACAGGTCCATGCCCGTCAGCGTGGGGTTCGTCAGCACCGGCGCGGCGGGCGCATCGACGACTTCGCACGAATCGGGCACGCCGTTTTCATTGTCGTCTGCGGCCGTGCCGGGAGCGCGGCCGAGCAGGCGGATCGAATCGATCTCTTCCCAGTCATCCAGCACGTGGGTTGTATCGATCGTCACGCGAACGCCCTTCACCAGATAAGGCGTCTCCGGCCATGTGGCCGTGAAGTCGGCGAGGACATTGGGCGGCGTGTTGTCGGTCTCGCCGGTATCGAGCGGCCAGACCTCGATCAAGACGTTATCAACGCGAACAACTTCGATCATGACGACGAAGCCGTTGTTGTAGCTCTCGCGAACCACAACGCCGGTGGCGTGAACATGCGTATCGACGCCGACGGTGACATGCTGCAGACCGTCGTCCGCCTCGGACGGGGCCCACGCGAAAATGCTGTCGCCATAAGTCGCGACGTTTGAAGGCCCCAGCACCTGGATCGCGCCGTAGGACGGCAGCATCGCATCATATTCCGAACTGAAGTCGATCAGCGTGGAGGCCCACTGTCCGCCCGAAGCTCCAACATCGCAAATATCGAGAATGCCGTTGTTGTTGCAGTCACTACAAGCTGGATCGCCCAGGCACTCGGCAAGTTCCTTCGCGTCGGAGATCTGATTCAGATTGCAATCCGTGCCGGTCGCAACGAGTGATGCACCGCCGAAACCGGTCTGCACGTTGTCCTGATTCCGCGCCTTGACCGCGAAAGAGTAGTCCGTCGACACTTTCAATCCAACAACCGACGCTTGGCCCCATTGGCCGGACGCGCGCCAGGTTTCGTTGGTTCTCGGGTTTCCATCGGCGTCGAGATACATGCCGGTCCAGACGGGATCGTGCGGCGTTGAGTCGACGCAATAGATGGCGTACTGAGCTCCGACCGAGTTGTTCAAAACGGGATCGTCATCGGGCGTGACGGTCAGGATCGCCGTGATGAGCGGATACGCGCCCACGGCCGGCGCGCCGGGCACCAGCGCGAGCGTCGCTCGTGAAGCGGCAGGCCCGAGGCCGGTCATGGATGTCGCCGTAGGCGTGCGAGCCTTTACGGCAAATTGATAGACCACCGACGGCTTGAGATTTGTGACCGTGATGGGCGTGCCGGCGGTCTGCCAGTCTTCGGCAACGGCGGGCGTGCCGTTGGCATGCACCACATATCGCCCGGCCCAATCGACATCAAACGGCGTCGTACTCGTGCATTGAATGGCGAACTCGATCGTGGATGCGTTGTTGTTGGTGTTGATCGCCAATTCAAGCGTCGTGTTCGTCGCATTGGTCAGTGACGGCGCGCCCGGGATATTCAGCGGGCCGGTCGATAGGCTGGCCGTGGGGCTATATGCCGATTCTTGCAAGGCGACATTGCGCGCCTTGACGCGGAAGGTGTATTGGGTGCCGAACTGGAGACCGGTCAGCGTGATCGGCGAACCAGCCGGCTGCCAGTCCTCGGTGGCGACGGGCTGACCGTCAACGTGGCGGACGAACTGGCCTGTCCAGTTTGGATCCGCCGGACTCGTGGCCTGACATTGAATCGCATATTGCGTTGCGGGTGGATTGTTGTTGGTGGCGATGGTGAGGACCATCGATGCATCGGTGGGTTCGCTGAGAATCGGCGCGTTGGGCGTGACAAGATCGAGCGTGGGAACAATGATCGGGCTGGTAAACTCGGTCTCCAGCGCGACACGATTTCGGGCCTTTACGCGAACGGTGTAGTCCTGGCCCGGCGAAAGGCCTGTGACGTTGATAGATGTGCTGGAGCTTGAGACCGTCCATGCGTTTGCATTAGTGCCAACGTCCACTCCTTCGGAATCCTTCACTTCGAAGTAGAGGCCAGACTGCTGGTTAATCAGGGCGGTGAATGTTCCGAGAGCGGTCAGCGTAAAGCTTGCGCCGCCGATATTGGAAGCCGATACGCCGGTCGGCGTTTGAATGGCCGTGTAGCCGACGCGCGTCGATGAAAGCGCGGTTTCGTTGGGCGTGGGGTTTCCGTCGCGCGCCTTGACGCGATGGCTGTATGGGGTGTTGGGATTCAGGCCGGTTGTGACCCATGTACGTGAGGTCTGCCATCCGCTGTTCGAATTGGCAACGGGGCCGTTGGTCCGCTCGAAGTAATACTCGATCGGCCCGACTTCGTCCTGAGCCTCGACAGCTTCCATGAAGAGCGAACTGGTGACGTTGGGCGCGGCCGGCTCGGGGAAGATGGAAAAATTCATCGGATTCGGCGTGGGCGGCGTGATGTCGCCCGGATCGACGAGAATGTCGTCGATGAAGAAGTCGTCGGTTCCATTGGTGGACGAGGACGTTCCGCGGAATCGAATTCGGAAGAAGAGATGCTTGGCATCCTCGGGCAGCGGGAAGCTCTGGAATTGATAAGGATCGGTGTCGGAGCCTGCGCCGGGATGGGTGGCCAGGAGCACCCAGACGTTTTGATTGCTGAGATATTCGACGAGCAAGTCTTCGCCCGGCTCGGGAGAATCGCCGCCGCCGGTCCGCTGCCACCAGTAGGAGATGGTGCCATTGTTGGAAGCGGACAGGTTGATCGGCACGGATGTCAGCCGGTCGCTGCCGTCAATGTTAAAGGAATATGGCGGGCTAGGCTCGCCGTTGCCGGTGGTGTTGATGGCCCCGCCGACGGCGGTCCACTTGGTCGAGTCGAGCGTGGTCGAGGGGAAGTCATCGAAGAACGGCGGTATGTAGGTGCTGCCTGCGTCGGAGAGGCAGGTTCGTGAATCGCGGTGAGATGAAATCGCGCTGATCGAACTGGCGGCAAAGACGTTCGAACACTGAAGCGACGACTGCATCGTCGTGCCGGAGCAGGGGTCGCAATGGCCCGCGCCCCAATTGTGACCGACTTCGTGGGCGTGCAGATCACTTGCGCAAGCCAGCGAACCGCAGCAGTCGGTCTCGCAGACGCCGTAAGCGCTGCTGCCGCAGATCACGCCGACAAAGGCGATGCCGATGGTCGAGCCGTCGATGTTGCGGCCGGTGTACAGCGTGGCGAGATCTCGCGGGATGTGACCCATGTTGTTGTTCCACTCGGAACGGAACTGATTGAGCAGCGTGCTGGCGTTTGAGCTGGTGTAGGGATCGTTGATATCCGTGCGGACGACGATCGATGAGATGACGTGGGTGATGTCCACGTCGCGCTCGTACTGGATGTTCATCGTGTTCGTAACAAGTGAGATACGATTCTCGGTGCTGGCGACGTTTGAGTTGTATCGTAGAAAGTACTCGTAGTCGGCATCATTCGCGATTTCGGCGAAGCACATCCCGGTGCCGCAGGCCGAACCGCGCGGTGCGCCATCGCCATCGGCCGAATCAGTGCCCGCGCCCTCCGCGGCGCAGGTGCCGCCGGAAGGGATCACATCTTCGTGCCGATACAATGCGTGCAGCGAACGTTCAACATCGGCGAACTTCGACGCCATCGGCTCGATCCAGAATTGCCGGCCGTCGGGCAGCATGATCCGCGCTACGAGTCCTTCTTCGAGCAGTGAGCCGGCCACGGCGCTTCCTGAGTATTCGAGGATGACGCCCCTGTACGTCAATTCCGGCGAAGGCGTTTCTTCAACGATGGCGCCGCCTTCGATCTGAACGAGCAACTTGTAATTCGGCGAGCGGACGGACTGCGCCCAAGCCATGAGTGTCAGCGCTTCGCCGTCGACGGACAGATCAAGTTCAAATCCCGTGCCGAGTTCGTCGGGCAAATTAAGCGAGACGAGCGCGACGTCCGTGAGCCCGAATTCCGCCTTGGCCGCCTCGACGAGCAAGGCCGCATTGCTGAGCGGTGAACCGGCTGCTGATTCGGACAACGCGACATCTGCAGCGAAATTCAGGCCGGGCGCATCCTCGGATGAATGTGCGCCGGCGCGATGGGCCGCGAGTGAAACGGCTGTCGCCAGAAGGGCGACATACAACACGGACTTCTGAAGGGTGTAAACGCGGGGTGAAAGACTTGGACTGTACACTAGATACTCCTGATTGTAGTTCGTCCGGCCATTCAGCGTCGGCCGGTGCTGGTGTGTTTGTCAGGAGCGACGAGGAAAATAATGACGATTGGCCTATGAACGTCATTGCTCATCACGCGGACGCCGGGCAGCATGCAGCCGAATCGCCGCTGTGATCCAAGACAATTACGCGGAGCAAGACGCACCGTAGCGGAAGGAACCACCCTACTCCACCAGATGTACCCCTGACTTACCCCACTATATCAGTTATCAGGACGCGGAGTCAATCAAGATCAGAGAAAGTGAACTGCTTTAGCACCGATGATTGTGAGCGTCAACGCACAGGCGGAGCCTGTAAAAGTGCCATTAATTCGGACCCAGCATGTAATCGTGAAGGTATTGGATCGTTTCCTGCTGATCTTCCAGCTCGCGCGCGAGGATGTCGCCGCTGGAAATAATCCCTTCTAGACGCCCATCTTCAACGACGGGCAGGTGGCGCAGTTTGTTCCGCGTCATGACGGCGCGGCATTCATCAAGCGTGGTGTCGCGCGTGCAGATGGCGATGCGTTCCGTCATCACGTCGGCGACGCGCACCCTGGCCGGATCGCGCTGTTCGGCGACGACGCGGTTCATCAGATCGCGTTCCGTAAAAATGCCAACGATCTTCTCGCCCTTGACGATGACAACCGATCCGATGTGCTTCTCATGCATGATTCGCGCGGCATCAAGTGCGCTTCGATCGTGGTCGATCGTCCAGACCGAGTTGCCTTTGGATTCGAGTACGTGTCGGACAAGCGACATGACGAGTCCTTTCACGAGCCGGATTTCATGGACATGACATGTATTAATCCTATGGACCCCGCCGGACAATTCCAACAAAAAAGTCGTGGAAAATGCGGCTCTTGTGAAATGAAATGCGATGGGACGGGCCTTACCGGCTGATTCGACCCGGTCCCTGGGTCTCTGCGCTGTCGACCGGCGCCGTGGGGCGCAGCGGTAGTGATACGCGGATCAGCGTGCCCTCGTTCAGGACAGACGTGACTTCGATGAGTCCGCCGTGCTCGTCGACCACCTTCTTCGCCACTGCCAGCCCCAGACCGGTGCCGCCATGACCTTTGGTCGAGTAGAAGGCGTCAAAGATTCGATCTCGCATTTCCTTCGGAATGCCCGGACCGTTGTCGCCGACCGTGAACATGACGGCGTCGCGCCGGGGATCGTGCGACAGCCGGACATTCACGACGCCGGTCAATCGCGGAACGGCGTCGATCGCATTGGTGATGATGTTCATGGCGACCTGTTCGAAGCCGTGCTTGTCGATCGGCGCGGCGGGCAGATCGTGCTCGATGTCAGACTGAAGCGCGACGCCTTTTTCCTGCGCCCGATGTCGAACCAGCTTGAGAATGTCATCGATCACGGCGCTGAGTTGCACCGGTTCACGCCGTGGTTCGCGCTGCTTGGCAAAGGCGAGCATGTTCATCGTGAGCGCGTAGATGTTTTCCAAGTTGCGGCGCACGATCTCCCAGCCCTGTTCGATGGTCTCCATCTTCGTCATGCGCAGACCCATCTCGACAACATCCGAGCCGCCCTTGAGGCCTTGCAGGACGTTTTTGATGTAATGCGACAGCGCAGCGACGGTCTCGCCGGCGGCCGCGAGGCGCTCCGTGCGAACACGCTCGTTGACGAGCCGGGCATCTTCAATCGCCAGACCGGCCATCTGTCCGATCGCCGCAACGAGCCGTAGCTGCTCCTCGGAGTAAATATGCTTGGACATCGCACAATCGACGTAGATCACGCCGATCGCTTCCTCGTGCGCCGACATCGGCACGCAAATGACGCTTTTGAGGCCGATGGCCTGTATGCCTTCGTCGTCGGAACTGAAGCGCTCATCGCTGAGGGCGTTCGAGCAGAGAACGCCTTCGCGTTTGGCGATGACGTGGTCGACGACTTTTCGGCTGGCCTTCATCTTTTCGATGGTTTCGTCCGGCGAGCGTACGACTTCGGTTTCGTATCGGCCCGTCTTTTCGTCCTTGAGCAGAATAAAGCCACGATCCGCGGGAACCTCATCAAAGACGACATCAAGCACGCGCTCGGCGAGCTGGCTCGGCGAGAGTGCCGAACCGACGGCATCCAGCAGCGCGGAGATGACACGCCAGGAGCGAACGGCCTCCGCGGCCGCCGGCGAAGCGAGGATCATGCTGTCATCGCCCGACGCCACGGAGCCGATGATGGCCGGCTCGTCGCCGCGACCACCGGCGTCCAGATCGACCTTGCCGGCGCTGATCGTCGTCTGGCCGGACGCGATGGTGCGGCCTTCGCTGGCGTCCCATGCGAAGAGGGTTCCGCCGACGCGAATCTGATCGCCGTCCTGGAGGCGCGTCGGGCGTTCGAGACGTTTTTCGTTGAGATAGGTGCCGTTGGCGGATCGCAGGTCGGCCAGTTCCCAGCCTCGGCCCTTCTGGCGGATCTCGGCATGCTTGCGAGAGACCGTGTAGTCGGTCAGCGGCGTCAAGCGGCTGGCCCGACCGATGAGCAGGGACTCCCCCTCCGCCAGCCGAAAGCGCTGACCTTTATCCGGCCCTTGCAAGACCAACAATGTCGGCAACTCGTAACCCCTTGGACTCAGGATTTGGGCGGCCGCTCCATCGGGCGCGTCGCCATGTCGTCCCTTGATGTATTCGACGATTCGACCGCATCGGTCAACCTGCGGCCGGACTGAGTTGCGGCGATGACGGCGCCACGACCCACACGGCCCTATGATCCGATGCCGTCGAAACTTGCGCAGATTCGGAGCCTTGTTTCCAGTCTATTCCCGTCCGAAAAGCCGGTCAAACGGCGGCTGATTGCCGCTCGGCATTCGCCACGGGAGGCGGACGCTACGTCTTTTCGTTCGCGCCGCTTTGCCGTAACGTACCGAGCGACCATGTACACGATTTCGAAGGAACATTACGGCCGGCTGCGGCAGGCCATATACGATCACGACTATCTGCACCGAATCCTTCGGCGGATCGAACAGCTCCACCGCATCGTGTTTCACGACGCCGCGAAGGAGTGGCGCGACGTACGAGAACTTGCCGAGGAGATTCTGATCACGGACATGGTCACGCGCCACGGCGGCGGCATCGACGGCGTATTCTTCAAGCTGCGCGAGATCGAGAACGGCGGACGCGACTGGAAGAGCGCCATCGATGAGTACGCCGCGTACATTCACAACTATTACACGACGCCGCTGGGGGCGCTGCTGCGCAAGGATGTGATCGGCGAAGCGAGCAAGGATGCCGAGGCGGTGTCGGCGAGCTGAGCCATGTGTCGGCGGCGCTGTGGCACTGGCGTCTCGCCAGTGCCCGATCCATGGTATAGGTATCCAGTCTATTCGCACCGGCGAGACGCCGGTGCCACAACTCTATGGTTGCGCACTGAATTCCATCGCTGCGCATGACGGCGCTTTGGATTGCCTATCCCAGAGCTTACCCTAATTGTCCCGTGTCATATCGCCCCAGCGCCAGTTCCAAGGCTTGCATCATCTCGCCCACGGAGCAATAGGCCTTGGCGCCTTCGATCAATGAGGGCATCATGTTTCGACCGGCGCGGGCGTCGTTGGTGATCTGCTTCAGCGCGGCCGATACGGCGGCGCTGCTGCGCTCCGACTTGACGCGGCGCAAATCAGCGATGACGGCGTGCTCGGTGTCCTGGCCGATCTTGAGCATTTCGATCGGCGGCTCGTTTTCGTGGGCGAAGTCCGTCACGCCCACGAGCTTCTTATCGCCGCGCTCGACGGCCATGCTGTATTTGAATGCGGCGTCTTCAATTTCGCGGCGGATGTAGCCCTCCTCAACAGCGGCGATCATGCCGCCCATGTCGTCGATATGCGAGATGTAGTCGCGCGCTTCGGCCTCGATGTCGTTCGTCAGCTTCTCGAGGAAGTAGCTTCCTCCGAGCGGATCAACCGTGTTCGTCACGCCGGTCTCATAGGCGAGAACCTGCTGCGTCCGCAGCGCCAGCGTGACGGCGGCCTCGGTCGGCAGACACAGCGTCTCGTCCATGCTGTTGGTGTGCAGCGACTGGCAGCCACCGAGCACCGCGGCCATGGCCTGATACGCGACGCGCATCAGATTCACATAGGGCTGTTTGGAGTAGAGGCTGCATCCGGCGGTCTGCGCGTGGAATCGGAGCCACATGGAGCGCTCGTTCTTCGCGCCGCACCGATCACGCATGAAGTGCGCCCACATGCGCCGAGCGGCGCGGTACTTTGCGATCTCCTCGAAGAAATCGTTGTGGGCATTGAAGAAGAAGCTGATACGCGGGGCGAAATCGTCCACATCAATGCCGCGCTCGATGCTTTTCTCGACATAGTGCAACCCGTCGCCGAGCGTGAATGCCAGCTCCTGCGCCGCCGTGCTGCCGCGCTCGCGGATATGATAGCCGCTGACGCTGACAGGATTGTATTGCGGCAGTTCCTTCGCGCAGAACTCGATCGTGTCCAGCACGAGGCCGACGCTCTCGGCAGGCGGGAAGTAGACTTCATTCTGTGCGTGAAACTCCTTGAGGATGTCGTTCTGACAGGTGCCGCGGAGTTGTTTTCGCGGCACGCCCTGCTTGTCGGCCGTGGCGATGTAAAATGCGATGAGAATCGCCGCCGGCGCGTTGATCGTCTTTGAGACGCTCACTTCGCCGAGGTTGATGCCGTCAAACAGCACCTCGAAGTCGGCCAGCGTCGATATGGCGACGCCGCAGCGGCCGACTTCACCCAGTGATAGCGGATCGTCCGCGTCGCGCCCCATGAGCGTGGGCAGATCGAACGCCGTTGACAGGCCGGTCTGTCCGCGCGAATGAAGAAACTTGAACCGCTCGTTGGTCTGCCGGGCCGAGCCGAATCCGGCGAACTGGCGCATCGTCCAGAGCCGCTTTCGATACATTTCCTTGTGTACGCCGCGCGTAAAGGGGAACTCGCCGGGATCGCCCAGATCGCGGTCATAGTCCAATCCGTCAACCGCATCCGAACGGTAAAGGGTCTCGACCGGATAGCCTGATAGGGTGGAATGGGGACCGATGTCGCCGGTGTGCCGGGTTAATTGTTCTGCCATGTTAGCTCCCTTGGGCGCGCTCCAAGCTTCGGCCGTCCGCTGCCGAGATACACCATTTATGAGGCGCGGACAGGTTTCTTGCAGGCCGAATGACGCCTTCGCGGGCATTATACGGCAAATTCGGCGGGATTAAACGGGACGGCCGGCTTTTCATTTCTTGTTTGAACCCGACGGCTGCAAGACTTACAATCCCGGCCTTAAATGGCGGACCGGTGGAGCGACATCGCCGGCCACGGATGGCGAGGCCTTGGGACGTTTCTTGTCCGGCCTCCGCGCGGCGTCCACCGTCACATCAACAGGAACCTCCGTTTATGGAACTTCCCCGCAGAGATCGCGGTGACGAACTACTGAAACCCGGCTCACTGATTCGCTTACGCGATCGGCTCCGTACCCTGGCCAAGCGTCACGACATCACCAGCGTGATCGCGTGCGCCTTCGATCATCGAACGCGCATGCTGCCGTTTATCTTCGCCGACATGAAGATGGCCCCGGCCGGGGTGCGCGCGATCGGCTCGGCCATGCTCGATGCCGGCTTTGCCAAGACGCGCATCGTCCTGCAGCAGTGGAATCCGAACTTCCGCCCGTCGCTCATGCGGCTGGACGGTCGCATTCCCGACCTGTTCATGGTCTCAAGCATGCAGATTCACACATCCGCTTGCAAGGCGATGATACGCGACGCCTGCCGGATCGATGAATCGCAGCGGCCGCTCATCATCGCGGGCGGCGCGAAGACTGTATACGAACCATGGGATGTGTTCAGCGGTGATCCGCAAGACCCGTATGGCGCGGACGTGGCCGTGACGGGCGAAGAATATGTGCTGCTGAGCCTGCTTGAGGTCCTGCTTTCGCTTCGGCAGGAGAATGGATCGCTGCGCGAGGCGTTTATTCGCGCGCGAAACAGCGGCCTGCTCGATCAGATACCGGGCTTGGTCTATGCGCGCACCGGCCCGAGCGGCGCGGCCGAAGAGTTGATCGACACAGGCGTTCAACGGCTTGTGGGCGATCTGGACGAATTGCCGCATCCGATACTCGGCTATCGCCTTCTCGAACCGCCGAGCCGCAAGCCGACGCTAGGCTCCTACGCTCTTCCGCATGACAAGATTCGCAAGTATACGCCGGTGTCGTCGGTGGTCTTGACGTTCGGCTGCAAATTCAACTGCCCGTATTGCCCGATCCCGGCGTACAACCAGCGGCAGCATCGCGTCAAGAGCGGCGAGCGCATTCTCGACGAATTCGCCCGGCTCAACCGCGAATACGGTCTGCGCTATTACTTCGGCGCGGATGACAACTTCTTCAACACCAAAGAGCGCACACTCGACATCGTCGAAACGCTCGCGCGCGCCGAAGTCGGCGGCAAGCCATTCCGGAAGCGCATCCGCTGGGGAACGGAAGTCACGGTACATGACACCCTGCTGCTGCGCGAGCATATCCCAACCGTTCGCTACGCCGGCGTCCGCGCCCTTTGGCTCGGCGTAGAAGACATGACGGCCACCTTCGTCAAGAAGGGGCAAAGCGTCGACAAGACGACGGAAGCATTCCTGCTGCTGCGCGATCGCGGCATCAACCCGATGCCGATGATGATGCACCACGACACGCAGCCGCTGTTCAGCCTCAAGGGCGATTACGGCCTGCTCAATCAGGCGCGGTTGCTTCGCCGCGCCGGGGCGATCAGCCTGCAAGTGCTCATGATGACGCCGGCCACGGGTTCAAAGCTCTACGAAAGCGCGTTTACATCAGGGCTGGTCTACGAGAGCGCCGGCGGCAAGAAGGTTGAAACACACATGCTCGATGCGAACTATGTCGTCGCGTCGGAACATAAAAAGCCCTGGCGCAAGCAGCTCAACATCCTCGCGGCGTATCTTTACTTTTATAATCCGATCCGCTTCCTCTACGCCCTTGTCCGCCCGAAGAGCAAGCTGCACCTCGCTGACGCGCTGATGCAGCTCGTCGGCATGCGCGGCGTGCTGCAGAACATTCGTCGCACTTTGGGCTGGGCCGTTCGACTCCGCTTTGGAAAGATTGAGCGGCGCAAGGGCATTCCCACCAGCCCGATCCCGATGCGCAGCGTGGCCGGCGATGTGGCCGATCACGCCCTGCCGGGCACACCGTTGCCCAGCGGCTTGGTCAAGCTGACCATCGGGGCGACGGCCGCGCCAAGTCGGGAATAACGCTGTCCAACGAGTGTCGAAGTTTGAACACCGGCGCGGGTTCAGCCGGCCCAGTTCGGCATTCGCTTTTCGACGAATGCCCGCAGGCCCTCGCGACCTTCACCGCTGATAAACGCTTCGCCGAAGGCCTCGGCCTCGACGAGCATGCCGCGCTCCAGCCAGCTTTGTTCCGCCGCGCAGACCACGCGCTTCGCCAGCCGAACGGCCGACGGGCCGTTGGCGAGAATCTTTCGGGCCATGGCCTCGACCGTGGACATCAGTTCGGCGGCGGGGACGGATTCGTTAACAAGCTCGGCTTCGGCGGCTACTTTGCCGGTGATCTGTTCGCCAACGAAGATGAGCCGCCGCGCTTTCGCGCCGCCCATCAGCGCGAAGGCGCGCTGCACGCCGCCCCAGCCGGGAATCAACCCAAGCTTCACTTCGGGAAAACCAATCGTGGCTTCTTCGGCCATGATGCGCAGATCGCACGCCAGCGCCAGTTCGCAGCCGCCGCCGAGCGCCGGACCGTTGATCGCCGCGATGGTGACGGCCTGCTCGAAGCGGGAAAGCGTGTTCATGAATCGCTGGCCGCGCTGGGCAAATGCCTTGCCGGCGTCACCGGGGGCACGGTCCATCTCGTAGATATCCGCTCCGGCGATGAAGGTGCGGCCCTGGCCGGTGAGGATGAGGACGCGCACTTCGGGATGGTCACAACGAATGGCATCGAGGCGCGCCTCCAGCGCGGCCATGACGGGCGTTGACAGCAGGTTGATGCCGTCGTCGGTCTGGAAGGTGATGCGCCCAATCGGTCCGTCCTGCTGATAGAGAACCTCTGTCGTGCTCATAGGGCCTGGCGCCTCCTGTATTGTCATGACACGTCGAACGTCGTGAAGAATGGGCGACCCGAGACTCGCCCCATACCCGATGGGCGCATTCTAACGGCAAGCCCGCGCGAATGTCACGCGGTCCGGGGCGGTGATTCATAGGAAATCGCCGGAAAGCTCGGCGCTGGCGCGAAGCCAAGGCCGTGTTAGGTCGTGTAATTGTGGAAGCCTCGGCCGGATTTTCGCCCGAGGCGGCCGGCATCGACCATCTTCTTCAGCAGTGGGCACGGGCGAAACTTCGGATCGCCGAGGTCGCGGTGCAACACTTCGAGAATGTTGAGGCAGACATCGACGCCGATGAAATCGGCCAGCGTGAGCGGCCCCATCGGAAAGTTGCAGCCCTGCTTCATGATTTCGTCGATGTTGGTCGCATCGGCCACACCCTCCATGAGAGCGAAAGCAGCCTCGTTGATCATCGGCATGAGGACACGGTTACTGACGAAGCCGGGCATGTCGTTGCAACGCAACGGGTTCTTGCCCATGCGCCGCGCGAGCGATTCGACCGCTTCAACCGTCGCGTCGTCAGTCTGCAGGCCGCGAATGACTTCGACGAGCGACATGAGCGGCACGGGATTGAAGAAGTGCATGCCGATGAAGCGGTCCGGCCGATCGGACGCGGCGGCATGTTTCGTGATGCTGATGCTGCTGGTGTTG